>CAXSFE010000245.1:0-2156 GCA_964236585.1 uncultured Acetobacteraceae bacterium | reverse complement strand
CGCGCTGCCGCGTCCGGACGCGGGGGCGCTGCTGCACGTCGAGGGGCTGCGCACCGTGTATGGCGCGGTGGCGGCGGTGGACGGCGTCACGCTGTCGCTGGCGGCCGGGCGCACGCTGGCGGTGGTGGGCGAGAGCGGCTGCGGCAAGTCGGCGCTGGCGCTGTCGGTGCTGCGCCTGCTGCCGCCGGCCGGGCGGGTGCAGGCCGGGCGGGTGATGCTCGACGGCGAGGACCTGCTCGGGCTGGCGCCGGCGGCGCTGCGCGCGGTGCGCGGGCGGCGGGCCGCGATGGTGTTCCAGGAGCCGATGACCAGCCTGAACCCCATGCTGCGCGTCGGCGCGCAGGTCGGCGAGGCGCTGCTGGCGCATCCGGCCGGGCCGGCGGGGGGCCGGCCGCATGGGCATGCCCTGCGCACGCGGGTCGTGGCCGCGCTCGACGACGTGCGCATCGCCGACCCCGCGCGCTGCGCCGACGCCTATACGCACCAGCTGTCGGGCGGGATGCGGCAGCGGGTGATGCTGGCGATGGCGCTGGCCGGGGACCCGGCGCTGCTGGTCGCCGACGAGCCGACCACCGCGCTCGACGTCACCGTGCAGGCGTCGATCCTGGCGCTGCTGCGCGCCCGGCAGCGCCGCACCGGCATGGCGATCCTGCTGGTCACGCACGACCTCGGCGTGGTCGCCCGGATGGCCGACACGGTGGCCGTGATGTACGCCGGCCGCGTGGTGGAGCACGGGCCGGTGGACGCGATCTTCGCGGACCCGCAGCACCCGTACACGCTCGGGCTGCTCGCCTGCCAGCCCGGGCTGGCGCGGGGCGGGCGGCTGCCGGCGATCAGCGGCACGGTGCCGGCGCCGGGCGCGATGCCGGCGGGGTGCCGCTTCCACCCGCGCTGCGCGTTCGCCGTGGACGCGTGCCGGGCGGAGGACCCTCCGCTGCGCACGCTCGGGCCGGGGCACGAGGCGGCGTGCCTGCGGGCGCCGGTGGAGGAGGCGGGGTGATGCCGGTGAGCAAGGAAGGCCAGAGGCTCTGCCTCTGGACTCCGCCAAAGGCTAGCCTTTGGAATCCATTCCTTAAGTATAGGGTTTCCAAAGGGCTCCGCCCTTTGGCGGGTTCGGGCAGAGCCCGACCTTGCCTGCTTCCGGCGTGACGTCCCCCGTGCTGGAACTGCGCGGCGTGGTGCGCCACTACCCCGGCCGCCGCGCGCATCCGTTCGCCCGTCCCGGGCCGCCGCAGCGGGCGGTGGACGGTGTCTCGCTCACGGTGCAGCGCGGCGAGACCCTGGCGCTGGTGGGGGAGAGCGGCAGCGGCAAGTCCACGCTGGCGCGCCTGGTGCTGCGGCTGGACGCGCCGGACAGCGGCACGATCCTGTTCGAGGGGGACGACATCACGGCGCTCGGCGGGCGGGCGCTGCGGCAGGTGCGGCGGCGGCTGCAGCTGGTGTTCCAGGACCCCACGGCGTCGCTCAACCCGCGGCGGCGCGTCGGGGACACGGTGGCCGAGCCGCTGCGCGTGCATGGCATCGGCGGGCGCGGCGGGGCAGGGCGCCGGGCGCGGGCCGCGCGGGTGGCCGAGCTGCTGGCGCTGGTGGGGCTGGGGGCGCACCACGCGGCGCGGTTTCCGCACGCGCTGTCCGGGGGGCAGCGGCAGCGGGTGGGGATCGCGCGGGCGCTGGCGCCAGGGCCGGCGCTGGTGGTGTGCGACGAGCCGGTGGCGGCGCTCGACGTGTCGGTGCAGGCGCAGGTGGTCAACCTGCTGCGCGACCTGCAGGACCGGCTCGGGCTGTCGTACCTGTTCATCGCGCACGACCTCGCGGTGGTGCGACACATGGCCGACCGCGTCTGCGTGATGCAGGCCGGGCGGCTGGTCGAGGTGGCGGACCGTGACTCGCTGTTCGAGAGGCCGCGGCACCCGTATACCCGCGCCCTGCTGGACGCGGCGCCGCGCCCGGAGCCGTCGGCGCGCGCGGATGCGGACCTGCCCGCGGAGCCGGCGCTGGAGGCGGCGCCGGCGCAGGGCTGCCGGTACCGGCTGCGCTGCGCGTTCGCGGCGGCGCGCTGCGTGGCGGAGGACCCGGCGCTGCGTGCGCTGGCGCCGGGGCACGAGGTGGCGTGCCACCGCGCAGAGGAGCTGCCGGGCTGGGCCGCGCCGGAGCCC
>CAXSFE010000244.1:0-2200 GCA_964236585.1 uncultured Acetobacteraceae bacterium | reverse complement strand
CCCGCCACGCCCGCCCCCGCCGCGCCCGCCTCCGCAAGTCCCACGGCCGAGCCCAGCGGACGGACCTGCAGCTCCGGCGCCGCCATGCCCCCGGCCGCCTTGTAGACGGTCAGCATCACCCGCGTCCGCCCGCCCACCACGAGCACGAACGCCGTCGCACCCCCGGCCAGCCAGCCGCCCTCGGCCGCGCCGGACACGAACGCCTGCCCGGCCCCCGGCGACGCCGGCAGCGGCTCCAGCCTGATGCAGGGCAGGCGCAGCCCCACGTCCGTGCCCACCGAGCGCCCCGACGCCACGTCCACCGCGTACAGCCCGGGCTCGAACGCCAGGAACTGCCCCGTCACCTCCAGCCCGGCGGCCTCCGCGGCACCCCGGCCCCGGCCTGCGGGTGCGCCGGCGCCCGCCGCAGGCACGGCCACCCCGTCGCCGGCGGCGTCGTGCCGTGGCTCGCCCGACGGGGACGTCCCGCTCCGGGTCTCGCGCGTCCGGGACTCGCCCTGTGCCATGTCCATGTCCTGCTCAGCCTGCCACGGCGGTCTGACGCCCCGGGCGGCCTGCGTCCAGCGCCGCCTGCAGCAGCGCGTCGTTGACCCTCGCCGCCGGCAGCCCGGGCGGCAGCAGCAGCCCGTGCCCGGCGCGGCGGATGCGCTCCGCCTGCGCGCCCAGCGCGAACGCCGCCACCTCCAGCCCCGCCCGCCACAGCTCCGACAGCGCGTAGCACCAGGTCTCCGGCCACACCGACGGCACGAAGCCGAGCTGCGCGCCCTGCCGCCGCGCCAGCGCCGCCGCCTCGTGCTCCTCGTAGCGCCCGGTGACGAACACCGGCCCCGCGTCGAGCAGCCGCTCGTCGTCCATGGTGTGGCCCGCCACCACGAAGCCCAGCGGCAGCCCGCGCCGCCCGGCGTCGCGCACGCAGCCCAGCAGCACGTCGTAGCCCTTCTCCACCCCGATCGCCCCCATCACCAGGACGCGCACCCCCCCCGCCGCGCCCTGCGTTCCGCCCTGCACCCCGCCCCCTGGCCCACCGCCGCGCGTCGGCCGCGCCTCCTCCTCCCAGGGCGCCACCACCGCGGCCACGCCCGGGAACTGCCGCGCGATGCGCTGCGCCGTGTCGGCCGAGGGAACCACCACCCGCCGCGCCGCGCGCAGCATCCGCCCCGACCTCGCCCGCAGCGCCGCCACCCCGATCCGCTCGTCGAGCCGGCTGCCGAGGTCGGCGACGCAGTCCTCGCACACCGTCTCATCCACCGGCTCGCCGCAGTAGCGCCGGCCGGCGCCGCACAGCGACACGCGCGGGCAGAACGCCGCGTAGTCGTGCACCACGACGTCGCACGGCACGCCCAGCACCTCCGCGAGCCCCGCGATCCCGGGCGCATGCCCGAGCAGGTGGTGCAGCTCGACCCGCCGCACCCCGTCGCCCCGCAGCAGCCGCGCCAGCGCCGCCATCCCCCCGGGCATCGCGAAGTCCAGGTCGGCGTACCGGTCGTCCACCCCGTCCGACACGGCGCAGGCCGCGGCGGCGCCCCCTGCCGCCGCCGTCCCGTCCCTCCATCCTGCCTCCCCGTTCGCGACGGCTTCGTCCGGACCGTCCGTGGGTCGCGTCCCCGGTCCCGCCGCCCGCGCCGCCGGACGCAGCACCACCGCGCGCAGCCCGTCGCCCCGGATCGCCGCCACGCGCTCGCGCAGGTGGCGCTCGACCCCGCCGCCGAGCCCGTGCGTGACCAGCACCACCGCGCCCGCCCGGCGCCCCTGCGCCCAGCGCAGCCGGTCCACCCGACGCCGCGCCGGCGCCAGCGGGTCCGCCGCCTCGAACCCCGCCACCAGCGCGTCGTAGCCGGGGTGCAGCCGGTTCAGCAGCGCCATGTTGCGCGTCATCAGCTGGGCCCGCGCCGCCCCGAACGAGCCCCCGCCGCGATGCGCCACGAACACCCCGGTCGCCGCCACGTGCCGCCACCCCAGCCGGCCCGCGCGCAGGCACCAGTCGTTCTCCTCGCCGTAGCCCTGCGCGAACACGTCCTCGCGCAGCAGCCCGACCTCGGCCAGGCAGTCGTGGCGCAGCATCATGCAGAACCCGACCCCGGTCGGCAGCGCCACGACCCCGCCGCCGTTCGCCGCCCGGAACAGCGCGTCGAGCCGGGCCATGCGCGCCACCTCCCGCGCCGCCCCCGCGCCCGCGTCGCCCGCCGCCTCCCGCGCGGCC
>CAXSFE010000243.1:0-2200 GCA_964236585.1 uncultured Acetobacteraceae bacterium | reverse complement strand
AGGCCAGCATCTCCCGCACCAGCCTGGCGGCCTCCGGGCTTCCCCAGTCCGCCGAGCCTTCCAGCCGCGCGCGCTCCAGCCCGTCCGGCCCGACGAGGACCGTGGTCGGCAGGCCGCCGAGGCGCAGGGCGTGGACCGCCTCGCTGCCGGGGTCGAGCAGCACCGGCAAGCCCTCGATCGCGTGGTTGCGGAAGAACGGCGTCACCACGCCGGCGCCGCCGCGGTCGGCCGAGACCGGCAGCACGGCGATGCGGTCGGCCTCCAGCGCGCGGGCGAGCAGGGCGAGGGACGGCATCTCCTCGACGCAGGGCGCGCACCAGGTGGCCCAGAAGTTCAGCACCGCGCCGCGCCCGTTGGCCCCGGTGTAGTCGGCGACGTGCAGGAGCCTGCCGTCGGCGGTAGTGAAGGTGAACGGCGGCAGCGGGGCGGGCGGGTCCATGCGCGCCATCGCCGCCAGGCCGCGCAGGGCGGGGGCGTCGCCGCCCACGCCGGAGATCTGCCCCTGGGCTGCCGCGCTCGACAGGCGCAGGTGCGCCAGTTTGCGCCCGGCGAGCGCGCCGAGTACCGTCCCGCCGGCCGCCAGAACGGTGCGGCGCATGATCCGAGCCATGGTGCGTATGTCCTCAACTGATGCCGAGCGCGCCGCGGGCGCACTTTCGCGCGACCCCGGTCTGGCGCGCGACCCCGATCCGGCCGGGTCCGGCGTGGCGGCGCCGGGCCCGGCGCCCGTGCCAGAAGGCCACGGCACGGACCAAGAGTGTCGGCAGGCTCGCGCGGATGTCCAGGGGGGCGGGGCCAACGCGCAGTGGGGCGGGCGCTTCGCGGGCGGGCCGTCGGCGATCATGGGGGAGATCAACGCCTCGGTGGGCTTCGACCGGGCGCTGTGGCGACAGGACATCCGCGGCTCGCTGGCGCACGCGGCGATGCTGGCGCGGGTGGGGATCATCGAGGCGGGCGACGAGGCAGCGATCCGGGACGGGCTGGGCGCGATCGGGGCGGAGATCGAGGCGGGCGGCTTCGACTGGCAGTCGGCGCTCGAGGACGTGCACATGAACATCGAGGCGCGGCTGAGCGAGCGCGTCGGCGACGCCGGGCGGCGGCTGCACACGGCGCGCTCCCGCAACGACCAGGTGGCGACGGACTTCCGGCTGTGGGTGCGCGACGCGATCGACGGGCTCGACGCGCAGATCGCGGGGGCGATGGACGCGCTGGCGGGGCGGGCGGCCGAGCACGCGGCGGACCCGATGCCGGGGTTCACCCACCTGCAGACGGCGCAGCCGGTGACGTTCGGGCACCACCTGCTGGCCTACGTGGAGATGCTGGCGCGCGACAGGGGGCGGTTCGCGGACGCCCGGCGGAGGCTGAACGAGTGCCCGCTGGGGGCGGCGGCGCTGGCGGGGACGTCGTTCCCGATCGACAGGGCGATGACGGCGGCGGCGCTCGGGTTCGACCGGCCGAGCGCCAACTCGCTCGACGCGGTGTCGGACCGCGATTTCGCGCTGGAGTTCCTCGCCGCCGCGTCGATCTGCGCGGTGCACCTGTCGCGGCTGGCCGAGGAGATCGTGATGTGGTGCTCCCCGGCGTTCGGGTTCGTGCGGCTGAGCGACGCGTTCACCACGGGCTCGTCGATCATGCCGCAGAAGCGCAACCCGGACGCGGCCGAGCTGGCGCGGGCGAAGACGGGGCGGATCGTGGGGAGCCTGGTGGGGCTGCTCACGGTGATGAAGGGGCTGCCGCTCGCCTACGCCAAGGACACGCAGGAGGACAAGGAGGGCGTGTTCGACGCGGCCGACGCGCTGGCGCTGGCGCTGGCGGCGATCGCGGGGATGGTGCGCGACCTGCGGGCGGACACGGCGCGGATGCGGGCGATGGCGGGGTCGGGATATTCCACGGCGACGGATCTCGCGGACTGGCTGGTGCGGGTGCTGCGGCTGCCGTTCCGCACGGCGCACCACGTCACCGGGCGGCTGGTGGCGGCGGCGGAGGCGCGGGGCGTGGACCTGTCCGGGCTGAGTCTGGCCGAGATGCAGGCGGAGGAGGCGGGGATCACCGGCGACGTGTTCGGCGTGCTCACGGTCGAGGCGTCGATCGCGTCGCGCACCAGCGAGGGGGGCACGGCGCCGGGCAACGTGGCGCGCGAGGCGGCGCGCTGGCGCGAGGCGCTGGCGGGCGCCGGCTCCGGGGCGCGGGCGTGACGCGG
>CAXSFE010000242.1:0-2222 GCA_964236585.1 uncultured Acetobacteraceae bacterium | reverse complement strand
CGCCGATGCGGTCGCGCGCGGAGCAGTGGCGGTGCTGGCGCCGGCCGGAACCGAATGGCCACCGGGGGTGCCGCCACGGCCGCTGATAACCGACCCGCTGCCGCGCCGCCGGCTGGCGCAGTTCGCGGCGACGCTGGCCGGGCGGCAGCCGCATTGCATGGTCGCGGTCACCGGCACCAACGGCAAGACCAGCACGGTCGAGTTCCTGCGCCAGATCTGGGCGATGGGCGGGGTGGCGGCGGCCAGCCTGGGTACGCTCGGCGTGGTGGCGCCGGGCCGCGCGCCGGGGGCCGGGCTGACCACGCCCGATCCGGTGACGCTGGCCGCGACGCTGGCGGGGCTGGCGCGGGACGGCGTCGCGCACGCGGCGATGGAGGCGTCGAGCCACGGGCTGGACCAGTTCCGCCTCGACGGGGTGCGGCTCGCGGCGGGTGGGTTCTCCAACCTGACGCGCGACCATCTGGACTACCACGGGTCGATCGGGGCGTACCGCGCGGCGAAGCTGCGGCTGTTCGCGGAGCTGCTGCCCGAGGGCGCGCCGGTGGTGGCCAACGCGGACATGGACGCCGAGACCTTCGCGGCGCTGCGCGGAATCGTGGGCGCGCGGCGGCTCGAGCTGCGCGGGTTCGGCGAGGCGGGCGGCTGGGTGAGGCTGGTGCGGGCCACGCCGCGGCCGGACGGGCTGGAGCTCGACCTGGTGGCGGACGGGGGGGCGCGCAGCCTGCTGCTGCCGCTGGCGGGGCGGTTCCAGGCGGAGAACGCGCTGCTCGCCGCCGGGCTGGCGGAGGCGACGGGGGTGGCGGGCGCGCTGGACCGGATCGGCGGGCTGTCGGGCGTGCGCGGGCGGATGGAGCTGGTGGCGCGCGTGGGCGGGGCGGCCGCGTATGTCGATTATGCGCACACGCCGGACGCGCTGGCGCGGCTGCTGGCGGCGCTGCGGCCACACACGGCGGGGCGGCTAGTGTGCGTGTTCGGCGCGGGCGGCGACCGGGACGCGGGCAAGCGCGGGCCGATGGGCGCGGCGGTGGCGGCGGGCGCGGACCGGGCGATCGTGACCGACGACAACCCGCGCACCGAGGACGCCGGCGCGATCCGGGCGGCGGTGCTGGCAGGGTGCCCGGGGGGCGTGGAGATCGGCGACCGGGCGGCGGCGATCGCTGCGGGGCTGGAAGGATTGCGGGACGGCGACGTGCTGGTGGTGGCCGGCAAGGGGCACGAGAGCGGGCAGACGGTGGGGGCGCATACGATCGCGTTCGACGACGCCGAGGTGCTGCGGCGGCTCGTGTCGGGCGGGGTGGCGGCATGAGCCTGTGGAGCGCCGACGCGCTGTGCGCCGCCACCGGGGGCGTGATGACGGTGCCGTTCCACGCGGACGGGGTATCGATCGACACGCGCACGCTGCGGCCGGGCGAGCTGTTCGTGGCGCTTGTCGGGGCGAACGGGGACGGGCACGCGCACGTGGCCGAGGCGCTGTCGGCCGGGGCGTCGGGGTGCATGGTCGCGGACGCCGAGGGCGCGCCGGACGGGGCAAGGCTGCTGGTGGTGGGCGACACGCTGGACGGGCTGACGGCGCTGGGAGCGGCGGGGCGCGAGAGGTTCACCGGGTCGGTGGTCGCGGTGACGGGCAGCGTGGGCAAGACCACGACCAAGGAGATGCTGCGCGCGGTATTGGGCGCCTCGGGCAGCGTGCACGCGGCGCATGCGTCGTACAACAACCACTGGGGGGTGCCGCTGACGCTGGCGCGGCTGCCGGAGGATGCGGAGTATTGCGTCGTCGAGATCGGCATGAACCACGCGGGCGAGATTGCGCCGCTGTCGCGGCTCGCGGGGCCGGACGTCGCGGTGGTCACGCGGGTCGCCGCCGCCCATGTCGGGCACCTCGGCAGCCTCGACGCGATCGCGGACGAGAAGCTGTCGGTGCTGGACGGCGTGCTGGCGGGGGGCACGGCGGTGCTGCCGGCCGATGGGCCGCAGGCGGAGCGGCTGCGCGAGGGCGCGCGCCGGTACGAGCCCGGGGTGCGTGTCGCCACGTTTGGCGAGGCGGGCGGCGATGATGGCGGGGCCTGCCTGCTGTCGTGCGTCGGCGATGCGGACGGCAGCGAGGTGTCGGCGCGCGTCGGCGGCGCGGAGCACCGGTTCCGGGTGGGCGCGCCGGGGCGGCACATGGCGGAGAACGCGCTCGCGGCGCTCGTGGCGGCGCGGGCCGTGGGCGCCGACGTCGC
>CAXSFE010000241.1:0-2233 GCA_964236585.1 uncultured Acetobacteraceae bacterium | reverse complement strand
ACCCGTCGCCAGCCCCGGCTCCGCCCCCGCACGCGCCCGGCCGGGACACGGCGCCCCGCCGACGCCGACCGCCACCAGCAGGGCGACCAGCCAGCCCGGCGGACCGCGGCGGGGGCGGCTGTCGCGGGACGGGAGCCAGGGGCGGGACCCGGGCCGGGCCGGGCAGACGAACAGGCGAGGCGCGTTCACCTCCGGCGGGACCGGCTCCCCTCGCCGGGCCGCGTGGCGCCGCCGGATCCGGTCAGCATCCCGAACAGCAGGCCGCCGGTCACCGGCGTCGCTTCGGACAGCCGCACCTCGACCGCCTGTGCCAAGCTGAACACGAGGCGGGTGGCGCGGCCGACCAGGGACTGGGTCGTCTCGTCGTGCATCCAGAAGTCGTCCGGGAGGGATCTGAGCGGCACCAGACCGCTGGCCCCGCTGTCGTCCAGTGTGACGAACAGCCCGAAGCGCGCAACACCGGAGATGCGGGCGGCGAACACCGCGCCCACTTTGTCGGCCATGTAGGCAGAAAGGTAACGGTCCACGGCCTCGCGCTCCGCCAGCGCCGCGCGCCGCTCCGTCCCGGTGATCTGCTCCGCGATATCCGGGTACTCCGACGCTGCGCCCTCGCCGTCGTGCGGCAGCGCCCCGTCGCCCGGCCGCATCCCCGAGACCAGCGCGCGGTGCACCAGCAGGTCCGCGTAGCGCCGGATCGGGCTGGTGAAATGCGCGTAGCGCGCCAGCGACAGCCCGAAGTGCCCGATGTTGTCCGGGTCGTACGCCGCCTGGCTCTGGGAGCGCAGCATCACCTCGTTGACCAGCGGCGCGTGCTCGGTGCCGGCGACCGCCTGCAGCACGCGGTCCAGGTCGCTCGGGCGCAGCTCGCCCGTCGGCGGCAGCGCCAGGTCGAAGGTGCGCAGGAACGCCCGCAGCGCCTCCAGCTTCTCGTCGGACGGCGGCGCGTGCACGCGGTACATGCACGGCCGGCGGCGGCGCTCCAGCTCCTCCGCCGCCGCCACGTTGGCGAGCACCATGAACTCCTCGATCAGCCGGTGGCTGTCGAGCCGCGGCCGGGGCGCGATCGCCGAGACCTGCCCCGCCTCGTCCAGCACCACCTTGCGCTCCGGCAGGTCGAGGTCGAGCGTCCCCCTCGCCTGGCGCGCGCCCAGCAGCGCCCGGAACGCCGCGTACAGCGCCGCGATCAGCCCGTCCGGTACCGGCGGCGCCTCGTCCAGCACCGCCTGCTCGACCAGCTGCGGCTCCGCCATCCCCGCACCCGCCTCGTGGTCGTGCTCCGCCTCGCTGTCGTGCAGCGCCTGCACCTGCGTGTAGGTCAGCCGCGCCGACGAGCGCATCAGCCCGCGCCCGAACCGGTGCGACAGCTTGCGCCCGGAAGCGTCGACCCGCATCTCGACGAACAGGCACCCCCGCTCCTCGTCCGGCCGCAGCGAGCACCAGCCGTTCGACAGCGCCTCCGGCAGCATCGGCACCACGCGGTCCGGGAAATACACCGAGTTGCCGCGCTTCCTGGCATCGCGGTCCAGCGCCGAGCCGGGCCGCACGTAGTGCGCCACGTCCGCGATCGCCACCACCAGACGGTGCCCGCCCGGGTTCGCCGCCTCGCCGTCGCGCGCCACGTCGGCCTCTGCGAACACCGCGTCGTCGAAGTCGCGCGCGTCCTCCCCGTCGATCGTCACCAGCCCCAGGTCGCGCAGGTCCTCCCGCTCGCCGAGCGCCACCGCGCGCGCCGCCTCCGCCTCCGCCACCGACGCCGGGTCGAACTCGGTGGGAATGCCGTGGGTGTGCACGCAGATCAGGCTGACCGAGCGCGCGTCGCCCATCTTCCCCAGGCGTTCCACCACCCGCGCCGTCTTCAGCCCGAACCCCGTGGACGGCAGCGGCTGCGCCAGCACGATCTCGTCGTGCTCCGCGCCGTCCGTCTCGCCCGCGGGGATGCGCCACTCCGCCTTCGAGCGCCGGTCGGTCGGCACCAGCCGCCCCTCGCCGGGTGCGGCCGCGATGCCCTCGCCGCGCGGCACGAACCGGCCGCGCCCGCGCCGTCCGCGCTCCTCCGCGCCGTCCTCGCCCGCCGCGTCGCGCCCGCCCGCCTTGAACACGCCGAGCACGCGCGCCGGCGCCTCGCTCAGCCGCTTCAGCGTGCGCCCCTCGTACTTCCCGGCGCCGATCGGCTTCAGCCGCGCCAGCACACGCTCGCCCGGCCGCGGCCGCAGCGCCTGCAGCAGCTTGGACA
>CAXSFE010000240.1:0-2313 GCA_964236585.1 uncultured Acetobacteraceae bacterium | reverse complement strand
CTCCGCCCCCATCGCCGCGTTGTTCACCGCGCGCGGGTAAAACCGCTCGACCCGGCGGAACGCGCGCCAGCCGCCCGGCAGGCGGCGCATCGCCTTGCGCGCGAGGTCGAGCGCCCCGTGCCGGGCCAGCAGCGCCGGCGAGCGCGACTCGCGCGCCCACTGCGGCCACACCACGAACTCCGAGCCCGCGAACTGCCGCGCGGCGAGCAGCGGGCGCAGCGAGGCCACCGTCAGCGTGTCGAGGTCGAGGTAGACCCCGCCGTCCCGGTGCAGGATCGCCGCCCGCAGCACGTCCGAGCGCATCGCCGGCGAGTCGAGGCGGCCGTACAGACGCGCCAGCCGGTCGCCGAGGCCGAGGCCGCGCCCCGCGTCGTCGAGGCGCGCCAGCGGGTCGGTGCGCTCCAGCCGCACGCCGGGGACGCGCAGCCGGGCGTCGTCGAGCGGGTCGGTGTGGTGGAGCACGACCTCGTCCAGGCCGCCGCGGGCGGCCGCGGAGAGGACCGCGAAGACGTAGGCCCAGGGCAGGGCAGGGCCGATCCAGCAGAAGTGCAGGCGGGGGGGGATCGGCATGGCGGGCCTCGAAGGAAGGCCAGGGCTCTGCCTTGGACCCGCCAGGGCGAGCCGCCCTGGACCGGCACACATAAGCACAGGCCCAAGTCGAGGTTTCCAAAGGCTAGCCTTTGGCGGGGTCCAGGGGCAGAGCCCCTGGCCTTCCTCAGCGCGGCGTCACCGCGTAGAGCGTGCTGTCCTCGTTGTGCCACACCGCCGAGAGCCGCGGGTTCTGGTAGCCCTGCGGCAGCGCGGTGTCGATCAGCCACAGGTAGTCGACGCCGTCGAACGGCGCCGCCGCGAGGGCGTCCTGGATGGTCGGGCGCTTGAACTCGGCGCCGCCGCACCGCGACGGCCACACGTACTGGGACGGGTCGTCGAAGAACGCCGGGGACGGGCGGTAGAGGATCTGCAGCAGGTGGGCGCCGTCCACGTCCCACTGCGAGTTGGTCCAGCTCCTGCGCTCGACGATCGCGAGGTCGCCCAGGTGGTCCAGCCGGTCGCCGCGCCAGTGCCGCGCGAAGCTGCAGTCGCGTGTGTTGAGCACGAGCACGCGGCTGTGCTCGGCGATGTGCGGCAGGGCGGCCAGCTCCGCGCGGTAGCGGGCGTCGTAGGCGACGAAGCCCGCCGCGGTGAAGGCCAGGCGCACGGCGAGCAGCGCCAGGCCGGAGACCGCGACCGCGCGGGCGAGGCGCGGGTCGGCGCGGCTCCAGTCCTGGGTCGCGAACGCGAGCATGGGCAGCAGCGGCAGCAGGCGCTCGTCGGCGTAGGAGGAGCCGCCGAGCGTGCCGGGGGTGACGAGGAACAGCACGACGAGCGCCAGCAGCGCGGGCACCACGGCGGGGTGCGGCCGGGCGTGCCTGCGCCAGCCGACGATGAACACCGCGCAGGCCAGCACGAGCGAGCCGACGTCGAGCACCATGTCCTGGTCGCGCAGCAGCATCAGGATGGCGTCGGCCTTCGCGCGCACGCTGATGTGGTTGCGCCCGGCGAACGAGCTCGCGTCCAGGCGCCACAGCACGAGGATGGGCAGCGCGGACAGCAGCGGGCGGACGCGGCGCAGCAGCGCCCCGAGCCGTCGCCGCCCGTCCGCGGTGCGCAGCAGGGCCGGCGCGCGCAGGCCGCCCAGCGGAACCAGCTCGCGCGAGCCCACGAACAGCACGAACAGGCAGCCGGCCACGACGTGGCACAGGAACAGCAGCGGCACGACGGCCCAGGTCGCCGCCTCGCGCAGCCGGGGGCGGGCGTCCAGCCGCACCCAGGCAGAGAGGCCGAGCAGGGCCCCGGCCACGCCGAGCATGTAGTTGAGGAAGCCGTAGCTCAGCGGGTAGCAGTCGACGAACACCAGCGCCCAGGCCGCCGCCGCCGCACCCCGCGGGTTGAGCGTGCGCGCGAGCAGGAGGATGCCGGCGGCGAGCAGGGCCGGGACGGTCGCGGCGACGACCCGGTAGGCCAGGGTCACGCCGAGCGCGCCCTGCAGCCCCGCCACGACCAGGTCGGTGCCGAGGTTGGGCACCAGGTGCCAGCGGAACGCCAGCAGGCGGGCGAGCGCGGGGTCGTGGCCGTAGGCCGCGACGGCGGCGGTGGCCATGTGCCCCGGCACGTCGGTCAGCGGCGGGATGGTGGCGAGCAGGAACGGCGCGGCCAGCAGCGCGCAGATCAGCACGGCAACCGGCAGGCGGCCGGCCAGGTCGGTGCCGGGCAAGCGGCGCGCGGCCGTCGCGGGCGTGGCCGTCGCGGGCGTGGCCGGGCCGGCGGGGACGG
>CAXSFE010000239.1:0-2356 GCA_964236585.1 uncultured Acetobacteraceae bacterium | reverse complement strand
GGGCGCCGCACCGCCGCCGGCGGGCGCCGGGGCCCGGATGCTCACCACCGCGTCGGCCGGCTTGGGCTTGTCCATCATCGTGCCGGTCATCGGGATGAAGAACACGCCGACGTCGCGCCGCGAGTGCACCTTGCCGTCCTCGTCCTTGGTGTAGACGTAGAGCACCTGGCCGCGCTTGAAAGGCTGCCCGATCGGGATGATCATCCGCCCGCCCGGCTTGAGCTGCGCGAACAGCGCGGGCGGCGCGTACTGGGCCGCGCAGGTGACGATGATGATGTCGAAGCCGCCCTTGACCTCGGGCCAGCCGAAATATCCGTCGCCGACCCGCCCCTCGACGTTGTCGTAGCCGAGCGGCGCGAAGATCCGGTCCACCGCGTGGCCCAGCGGCTCGATGATCTCGATCGAGTAGGCGTGCTTCACGATCCTCGACAGCAGCGAGCTCTGAAACCCGCTGCCGGTGCCGATCTCGAGCGTGGTGTCGCCCGCCTGCGGCTTGCAGATCTGCGTCATGTACGCCTGGCCGAGATAGTCCGACAGCGCCGAGCCGTAGCCGAGCGCCCAGGGCTTCGGCTCGCTCTCGTAGGAGTCGCCCGGCGTCGCCCGCCGCTCGGCGTAGTTGTAGTGGAAGTACTCGCGCGGCACCGCGCGGAACGCCGCCATCACCGACGGGTCCGCGGCCCCGAGCCGCGCCTTGAGGTACTCCTCGATCCGCGACAGGTAGGCCGCGCGCCGCCCCTGGATGGCCGCGAACTCCGCGGGGCTCTGCTCGATCGGCCGCCCGGAGCGGCGCATCGCCGACACGAACTCCTCGTGGGTCCAGCCTTCCGCGTTCACCGGCGCCGCCCGTGCCGTCCTCACGGTTCCCAGCGCGCCGAGCAGGGGTGCGCCGACCAGCGCGGCGCGTCGGGTCAGGTCGAAGGGTGATCCAGCCATGGGTCGGTCCTCGTTGCGGGCAGCGGGGGAAACAGCATCAGCGCCACCCCATACATCACGCCGCCGCACAGGAGAACCATGCCGTAGCCGGAACGGATCGCCACGAGGTTCGCCAGCGGCGTGGCCACCACGGAGAACGCCCCGTTCAGCGCCCAGGCCCAGGGCAGGAAACCCGGCCCCACGGCGCCCCCCGCCTGCGTCCCCCCCGCCTGCGTCCCCCGGGCCAGCGCCAGCGGGAACGGCATCCCCAGCGCCACCGACACCGGCGCCAGCAGCAGCAGCACGCCCGCCGCCCGCACCCCCCAGGGCAGCCCGATCGTGGCCAGCATCGCCGGCTGCAGCCCTGCGCCCACCAGCACGCACCACCCCAGGATCACGCCGCCCACCCAGCGCAGCCGACGCACCCGCGCCGCCAGCAGGCTGCCCACGCCCGAGAACACCAGCATCCCCGTCAGCACCAGCGAGAACGCCGCCGTCCTGTCCTCAAGGTAGAGGCTCGCGCGCCCGATCAGGAACATCTCGATGAACAGGAACCCCAGCCCCAGCGCGGCGAACACCACCGCGGGCGCCAGCACCCGCCCGCTGCCCCGTATGCGCCCGCCGAACAGCAGCGGCACCAGCAGCACCAGCCCCGCCAGCACCGCCGCCTGCAGCAGCACCGCGACGTTGACGAGCTGCCCGATCTCGGCCTGCGGCAGCAGCTCCAGCCGCTGCAGCACCGTGCGCAGATGCGCCAGCCGGAGGATGTCGAAGGCGAACGGCCGGTCCAGCGTCGCCGGCCGCAGGTCGAAGGCCTGCCCGGACAGGGTGGGGCGCCCGGCCAGCACCGCCTGCGCCTCGTCGGCCACCGCGTCGTGCGGACCCTCGCCCGAGGTGATGGTGCCCTCGTCGAACGACACCGCCGGCAGGTCGTTGTACAGCCCGGCCCGCGCCGCCGCCACGTCGAGCCCCGGCACGTAGGACACGTCGAACGAGCGGTCGCCGCAGAACCGGCGCAGCACATCCAGACGCGCGGCCCCCAGCCCGTCCGGCGCGACCAGGATCCGCACGTTCCACGCCGAGCGCACCACCGCCACGTCGAGCGACGGGTCCGCGGCCCCGGTCGCGAGCAGCGCCGCGCGCACCGCCGCCAGCCCGCGCAGCGCATACGCCGGCAGATCGCGGATCGACACCGGGATCGACAGCAGCCCGCCCGGCCGCAGCGCGCGCAGGTCCGCCGCCAGCGCCTCCACGGTGAACGCCGCCTCCCCCGCCTCCGCCGAGTCCGCGAAATCCGAGGAGATGTCCACCAGGTCGTACCGCCGCCCTGACCGCGCCGCCGCCAGCGGCCCCTCGCCGTCCAGCCGCAGCGCCGGGTCGCCACCCGCGGCCGGGCCCGCCGACGCCACCCTGTCCCGCCCATCGCCCGCCCCGCCCGCCAGCC
>CAXSFE010000238.1:0-2376 GCA_964236585.1 uncultured Acetobacteraceae bacterium | reverse complement strand
CGAGCCGGTGCTGGGGGTGGGCGGCGCCGTGCGCCGGGAGCCGGTCGTGGTGGGCGGCAGGGCCGGGTACAACGACGCGGTCCCCAACGTCCCCCCGCCGCCACCGCGTCCCGTCGTGCAGGACGGGGGCGAGGCGGCGGCCGGCGCCCTCCCCGTCGTCGGCCTCCCGGTGAAGGCCGGCCGGGTCAAATCCGGTGCGGTGGCCGCGGCGCTGCGGGTGGTGGCGCCCAGGGCGGTGCCGCGGATCCTGGCCGCCGCCGAGCCGGTGGTGCCGGCGTCGCGTCCCGACGCGGAGGTGACGGAGGGCGGCTGGCGCTTCCCGCCCCTGTCCCTGCTCAAGCCCGCGCCGGAGCGCGGTGCCACCGGCCCGTCCGAGGACGCGCTGCAGGCCAACGCGCGGCTGCTGGAGACCGTGCTCAACGACTACGGCGTGCAGGGCGCGATCCGCGAGATCCGCCCCGGCCCGGTGGTCACGCTCTACGAGCTGGAGCCCGCGCCGGGCATCCGCTCCGCCCGCGTGATCGGCCTGGCCGACGACATCGCGCGCTCCCTGTCCGTGACCGCCGTGCGCATCGCCACCGTCCCCGGCCGCAACGTGATCGGCATCGAGGTGCCCAACAGCTTCCGCGAGACCGTCTACCTCAGCGAGCTGCTCGGCGCGGAGGAATGGGCGCAGCACCCCTCGCGCCTGCCGCTCGCGCTCGGCAAGGACATCGCCGGCCTGCCGATCGTCGCCGACCTCGCGCGCATGCCGCACCTGCTCGTCGCCGGCACCACCGGCTCGGGCAAGTCCGTCGGCATCAACGCGATGATCCTGAGCCTGCTCTACCGACTCAGCCCCGAGCAGTGCCGGCTGATCCTGATCGACCCGAAGATGCTGGAGCTGTCGGTCTACGACGGCATCCCGCACCTGATGGCGCCCGTGGTCACCGAGCCGGCCAAGGCGGTCACCGCGCTGAAGTGGACCGTGCGCGAGATGGAGCGTCGCTACCGGGCGATGAGCCAGCTCGGCGTGCGCAACGTCGGCGGCTACAACGACCGCGTCAGCGAGGCGACGGCCAAGGGCGAGGTGGTCACGCGGCGCGTGCAGACCGGCTTCGACTCCGAGACCGGCCGGCCGATCTTCGAGGAGCAGCCGCTCGCCCTCGAGACGCTGCCGTTCCTGGTGGTCATCATCGACGAGATGGCCGACCTGATGATGACCGCCGGCAAGGAGATCGAGGCCGCCATCCAGCGCCTCGCCCAGATGGCGCGCGCCGCCGGTATCCACGTCATCATGGCCACCCAGCGCCCCTCGGTGGACGTGATCACCGGCACCATCAAGGCGAACTTCCCGACCCGCATCTCCTACCAGGTGATCTCCAAGTTCGACAGCCGCACCATCCTGGGCGAGCAGGGCGCCGAGCAGCTCCTCGGCCAGGGCGACCTGCTGTTCATGCAGGGCGGCGGCCGCATCGGCCGCGTGCACGGCCCCTTCGTCGGCGATCGCGAGGTCGAGGACGTCGTCGCCTTCCTGCGCGCCCAGGGCGAGCCCGCCTACCTCGACGAGGTCACCGAAGGCGTCGACGACGACGACGGCGCCAGCACCGCGCTGTCGGGCATCGCCGGCGCCGGCGACGGCGAGAAGGGCCTGTTCGACCAGGCCGTCGACATCGTCTCGCGCGAAGGCAAGGCCAGCACGAGCTTCCTCCAGCGCCACCTCTCGATCGGCTACAACCGCGCCGCCAAGCTGATCGAGCAGATGGAGCGCGAAGGCATCATTAGCCCCCCTAGCCACACCAACAAGCGCGAGGTCCTCGTCCGGCGCAGCGACGACTAGGAAGGCCAGGGCCCTGCCCTGGACCCGCAAAGGGTCCGAGGACCCTTTGATCCCTTGACTTAAGGGTCGGAGTCCAAAGGCCCGGCCTTTGGCGGGGTTTTCCTCCTTCAGGCAGGGAGCAGCGCCCCTGGCCTTCCCTCAGCGTTCCGGGATCCACACCTCCAGCGACCCCGGCGAGGTGCGGCGCGACAGGGTCGTGAACCCGAGCACGCGCCACGGGCTGTTCGCCCCCCCGAGCCTGCGGGCCAGGGCGTTGGCGGCCGCCGCGTCGTCGGGGTGGGAATAGCGGATCTCGGCCACGGGCGGCGTGGCGGAGACGGTGCGGATCTCGGTGCGGGCGAACTGCGGGTCGAGCGTGCGGGCGAGGTCGTCGGCCACGGTGGAGCCGCGCCGCGACCCCGCGCGGTAGTGGATGAACACCCTGCGGCTGCTGAACTCCGGGCTCGGGACGGCGACGGGCGGCGGCAGGACGATCCGCGGCGGCGCCTCCCGGCGGATGGCGCGGGCCGGCTCGGGCGGCACCGCGACGCGGGGCGGGTCCGGCGCGGCCGGGGCGG
>CAXSFE010000237.1:0-2379 GCA_964236585.1 uncultured Acetobacteraceae bacterium | reverse complement strand
CGTGCAGCACCAGCGCCAGCCCGGCGCCCGTCGCGAGCACGCCGCCCGCCGCCCCCAGCAGCGCGTACGCCGCCGGCCCCCACAGCGTCCGCCGGGCCTTGGGCTGCTGGCGCGCGGTGCGCACCACCGTCGAGGTCACGTAGCGCCGGCGCCGGCGCGCGGTGATCGCCAGGCAGTCGTCGGCGAGCTGGTCGATGCGCCCCGGATTGCCGCCGCAGCGCAGCAGGATCTCCCCGACCGCACCCGGCGACATGGTGCGCGCCAGGCTGCCGCCCGCGGCGGCGAAGCGGTGCGCGAGGTACTCCTCGCCCTGGCGCAGGGTCAGCGGCGGGATGCGCAGCTGCACGGCATCTGCCCCGTCCTGCCCGCCGCCTCCCTCGCCGGCAGCTCCCCCGACGCCGGCCGCCACGTCGCGCAGCGTGGCGAAGCGCCGCTCCAGCCCCGCGTCGCCGATCAGCACGGCCCGCAGCAGCGGGGCGTCGCCGACCCTCAGCCCCGCCAGCGACGCCAGCAGCAGCAGGTCCGCTTCCGGCCAGGTCCCGGCATCGTCGACCACCACCGCAAGCGCGCGCACCGATCGCGCCTCGCCCGCGAAGCGCCCGCCTGCCTGCCGGCTTTCCGGCGTCCGGTCCGGCTGGTCCCAGTCGATCACTCCGGCAGCGCCATGGCTTGTACCACCACCACCACCCGGCCCTGCCCGACCCACAGCAAGGGCACGTGCCGCCGCATCGCGCACGTCCAGAGCGTCCGGGGCC
The DNA here is from genome assembly GCA_964236585.1 of uncultured Acetobacteraceae bacterium. GTDB lineage: Bacteria > Pseudomonadota > Alphaproteobacteria > Acetobacterales > Acetobacteraceae > CAXSEF01. Next base: position 1,624 of record CAXSFE010000237.1, on the reverse strand, counting down.
GCTGCCGCGAGCGCCGCCAGCATGGGCGCGAGCCGTCCGGGCGCGATCCCGAGCAGCGGCGCCAGCCTGCCCAGCAGCGCACCGCCGCCGAACGCGCCGAGCTGCGCAATCTGGTCGACCACGACACCGCGCGTCCGGAGCGCATCGGCCAGCGCATCCGCCACCAGCGTGCGCCCCGATCCCGCGTCGCCGGCAATCAGCACCAGCCCCACGCCGCGCCCGAACGCGTTCAGCGTCGCCGAGAGGGCGTCCTCCTGCGGGATCGTGAGCAGCAGGTCGCCGCCCACCGGCACCGCGAAGGGCGGGCCGAGAAAATCGAAGGCGTCGGGGTCGTAGCGGTCGATCTGGTCCATCGCTGTCCTGCCCGGTGCCTCCCCAGGAAATGCTGCCGCAGCGGCCGAACCGGCCCGTCTGCCCGATGCCGCCGACCGGATCCGGCCATGACCCGCAGGCCGTGCCGACCCCGATCGCGGCAGCGCCGCGTCGTGTCCGGGCCGGCATCGCCGCCTGTCCGCCGCAGTCGACAAGTCTCAGCCGGGGACACGCTCATACCGCATTTGATACTCGCAGGCACCGCCCGCAATGCGCCCGGTGAACACCGCATCGGTAAAATTTCCGATCAGCCGCGTGCCTCCGGCCGCGAGATCAACCGAGCCGTGCTCCCCGAGCAGTCCGGACAGCGGCGGGTTGCGGTCGTCACGGTAGGTGAGCGCACGACCGTGCACCACGATCTGGCCCGTCCCGCCGGCGTTGCAGTCCCCGTGGAAGGCCGTGAGGATCGCCAGCCCGGCATAGCGCCCGTCCGGCACCGGCGCGTCGTCCTCCGCCGTCGTGCCTGGCGCCGTCGTGCTCAACGCCGTCGTGCCCGGCGTCGTCGCACCCGCCCCCGGCGCGACCGCAGGCGCGGGATCGGCCCGCCCGGCAGCCGGCGCCACGGGCGGGGACGTCGCGGCGAACGGGTCGAGGCCGGACAGCGGCCCGCAGGCGCACAGCGCCAGGACGCCTGCGAAAGCCGAAGCCGCCGCCGTCCGGCTCCGGCCGGAACGCCTCGTCATGACCCCGCGACCACGCGGCGGCCTGGCGCTCAGGAGGCCTTGACCGCCGGCTTGGTGTCGTTGGCCGGCAGGGGGACGTAGACGCCGCTGATGGTCTCGCGCAGCACCGTGACCCGCACGTTCGGCGCGATCTCGACCTCGATCTCGCGCACCCCGTCGCGCACCCGCGTCACCGTCGCCAGGATGCCGCCCGAGGTGACCACCCGGTCGTTGCGCTTGAGCCCGCCGAGCTGCGCCTTCAGCGTCTTGGCCGCCTGCTGCTGCGGCCGCAGCAGCAGGAACCAGAACACCACGAACACCAGCACGATCGGCAGGAACTGCAGCACCTGGGCGTTGCCGAAGATCCCGGACAGCCCCCCGGCCTCCTGCGCACGGGCCGGCGGGATCAGCAGGTCGAGCAGGCTCATGGCTGTGGGTTCCGGGTTGCCGAGTTGGGTGTTGCCGAGGTCTGGCGGGGACCATAGGTTCCGCGAACCGCGCGTCAACACACATCGCGGACACCCGCGGCGCAGCCGGCCCGGTGCCTGCGCCGCCGCGCCGTTGCCGCAGGCCCGCCCGCCCGGGCGGCC
>CAXSFE010000236.1:0-2382 GCA_964236585.1 uncultured Acetobacteraceae bacterium | reverse complement strand
CGAACAGCGTCATGTCCTCGCCGCCGGTGATGTTGATCAGCAGGCCGCGCGCGCCCGCCATCGAGGTGTCCTCGAGCAGCGGGTTGCTGATCGCGGCCTCCGCGGCGCGCACCGCGCGGTTCTCGCCGTCCGCCTCGCCGGTGCCCATCATCGCCTTGCCCATCTCCGCCATCACCGTGCGGATGTCGGCGAAGTCGAGGTTGACCATGCCGGGCGTCACCATCAGGTCGGTGACGCCCCGCACGCCCATGTAGAGGACGTGGTCGGCCATCTTGAACGCCTCCTTCCAGCCCGTGCGCTCGTTTGCCAGCCGGAACAGGTTCTGGTTGGGGATCACGATCAGCGTGTCGACGTAGCTCTGCAGCTCGACCAGCCCCGCCTCGGCCGCCTTGGCACGCCGCCCGCCCTCGAAGGTGAACGGCTTGGTCACCACGCCGACCGTCAGGATGCCGCGCTCCCTGGCCATGCGCGCGATCACCGGGGCGGCACCCGTGCCGGTGCCGCCGCCCATGCCCGCGGTGATGAACACCATGTGCGCGCCCTCCAGGTGGCGCGCCAGCTCCTCGGACGCCTCCTCCGCCGCCGCCCGTCCGATCTCCGGCTTGGCCCCCGCGCCGAGCCCCTGCGTCAGGTGCGGCCCGAGCTGGATGCGCCGGTCGGCCCGGCTGTGCGTGAGCTGCTGCGCGTCGGTGTTGGCGACCACGAAGTCCACGCCCTGCAGGTCGAGCGCGATCATGTTGTCGACCGCGTTGGTGCCGCCCCCGCCCACGCCGATCACGGTGATGCGCGGGGTGAAGTCGGTGTGCAGGGTCTGCGGGATCGTGAGGTTCAGCGTCATTCGGGGTCTCTCCAAAGTCGGCAGGATGGTGGCGTGAAGCGTGTCGGGCCCGCGTCGCGCGGGACGGCGGCGGCGGGCGGAGGCCCGGGCGGCCTCAGGCCGGCGCGGCGCGCGCGGTCACACCTTCTCGCGCAGGAAATCGACGATGCGGCGCATCAGCCCCGCCGGCCGCTCGGCGTCGAGGTCGAGGTCGCCGAGCGCGCGCCCCGACCCGGACGCCCAGGCGAGCAGCCCCGCCGCCGTGGCGAAGCCCGGGCCCGACGCCGCGTCCGGCAGGCCGCGCAGCGACGCCGGCCGGCCGAGCCGCACCTGGCGCCCGAGGATGCGGTGCGCCATCTCGCGCGCGCCGACCATCTGGCTGGCGCCCCCGGTCAGCACCACCCGGCTGCACGCGGCCCGGCCCAGCCCCGCGGCGTCGAGCCGGTCGCGCACTAGCTCGAACGTCTCCTCCAGCCGCGGCTTGATGATGCCCACCACCATCGCCCTCGGCACGCGCGCGAAATGGTGGTCGTCCTCTCCGACCTGCGGCACGGTGAGCATCTCGCGCTCGTCGTCCGGGCTGGGTTCCGCGTTGCCGTAGATGCATTTCAGCCGCTCCGCGCTGGCGAGAGGGGTGGAGAGGACGCCCGCGAGATCGCGCGAGACGTGGCCGCCGCCGATCGGAAGCTGGGCGGTGTGCAGCAGCTGGCCCTCGGCGAACACCGCCATCGCGGTGACGCCGCCGCCCATGTCGACCACGGTCGCCCCCAGCTCGCGCTCGTCCGCGACCAGGCACGACAGCCCGGCCGCGAGCGGGGCGGACACCAGCTCGGCGATGTCGAGGTCGCAGCGCGCCATGGCGCTGGCCAGGTTGCGCAGGCTGGTGGCGGCCGCGTCGATCACGTGCAGCCGCGCGCTGAGCTGGTCGCAGTGGTGCCCGCGCGGGTCGGCCACGCCCGACACGTCGTCGACGGAGAACGCCACCGGCATCGCGTGGATGATCTCCCGGCCCTCCGTCTGCGCCCGCGCGCGCCCCTCGGCCACCATGCGCCGCACGTCGGAGTCGGCCACCACGCGACCGCCCACCGGCCACACCACGTTGAACAGCCGGCTGTCCGGCGCGCCGCAGGACAGGTTGACCACCACCGCGCGCAGCCGCGTGTCGGCCATCTCCTCCGCCTGCCCGACCGCCGCGCGGATGGCGCGCTCCGCCTCCTCGAGGTCGGTGATGCCGCCCGCGCGCACCCCGCGCGAGCGCTGCCAGCCCGAGCCGAGCACCCGCAGCGACCCGTCCGCCTCGCAGCGCCCGATCAGGCAGGTAATCTTGGTGCTGCCGATGTCGAGCACGCCGAACGACCCGGCGCGCAGCGGACGCCGCAGAGGCGGATCGCCGTCGCCGGGAAGGCCCGTGCCCGACCCTGCGCCCGGCCCCGCGCCCGACCCGGGCGCGCCGGGCTGCAGCGGCCTGCGCGACACCTGGTTCATGCCGGGTTCCTCGGCGCGGCCGGCGCCCCGGCGGCGCTGGCCGACCGTTGCTGCCACCGCACCGCCAAGCTGTCGAAGGG
>CAXSFE010000235.1:0-2467 GCA_964236585.1 uncultured Acetobacteraceae bacterium | reverse complement strand
GTCCTGGCTGCGGCCGAGGCCAGGGGTGGCGCCGTCGTGCCGCCCATGCTGCATCCCGTGCACGCGGCGCCGGCGGAGGCGCACCAGGACCGGCGCGTCGAGCCCGTCGCCGCGGCGCCCGCCCGGTCGTATGCGGCCGCGGCGCCGGTCGCGGCCGGGTATGCGGGCGGGCGCGTGATGGCGCCGGTGCTCTCGGCGCTGGCGACCCCGGCGCTGGCAAGCCCGGCGGCGGCGCACCCGCAGCGGGCCGAGCCGATGGTGACGCGGGCCGCCGCGATGATGCCGGTGCGCCCAGCCGCCACGCCGTCCGCGCTCGCGGCGCCGGTGCCGTACTCGGGCTCGTCGCTGGGCACCGGCCGGGCCTCGCTGCCGCCGCCCGTGCCGATGGGTGCCGGGGCGCAGTGACGGGTTTGTGGACCCCGGACCCGGCCGACGACGCGTCGCCGCAGGGCGGCGACGGCGCGGGCGCGCGGCCGGGGCATGGCACGGACGGCCAGGGCGTGCGCGCGGAGACGGTGCGCATCACCGGCGGCGACCTGGCGCGGCGCGCGGCGCTGGAGCGGGGGCGTGCGCGGCTGCTGCTGGCGGCGGGCGGCTTCGCCGTGCTGTTCGGCGCGGTGGCGGCCAAGCTGACGGCGGCGACCGTGCTGTTCCCGATGCAGCCCTCGCAGGCGGAGCTGCGGCCGCTGGTGCCGCACGACCCGGACCAGCCGGCAGTCGACGGCGACGGCGCGCGGGTCGCCGATGCGGCGCCCCCGCCCGGGCCACGCGCCACGGTGACCGACCGCAACGGCGAGATCCTGGCGGTGTCGCTGCCGATGGCGTCGCTGTACGCCAACCCGCGCGAGATGATCGACCCGGCGCTGGCTGCGCACCGGATCAAGGGCGTGCTGGCGCGGCTGGACGAGGACGAGGCGCGGGCGCGGCTCGTGTCGGGCAAGCAGTTCGTCTATCTCGCGCGCCAGATCACGCCGCGCGAGGAGCTGGCGATCAACGCGCTCGGCATTCCCGGGGTGTATTTCCAGGAGGGCGAGAAGCGCCGCTATCCGCTGGGGCGGGTGGCGGCGCAGGTGCTGGGCGGCGTGGACGTGGACACGCACGGCGTGGCGGGGGTGGAGAAGGCGTTCGACGCCAGGCTGCGGGGCGACACGACGCCGCTGCGGCTGTCGATCGACGTGCGCGTGCAGGCGGTGGTGCGCGACGAGCTGGAGCACGCCAAGGACGAGTTCGGGGCGATCGGGGCGTGCGGCATCGTCATGGACGTGCGCACCGGCGAGGTGATCGCCATGGTCAGCCTGCCGGACTACGACGCGAACCGGTTCGGCGACACCGCGCCGGACGACCGGTTCAACCGGGCGGTGACGGCGATGTACGAGCCGGGCAGCACCTTCAAGCTGCAGACGGCGTCGATGGCGCTGGACGCGGGCACGGCGCATCTGGGCGACCAGTTCGACGCGGCGAACCCGATCCACATCGGGCGGTTCACCATCACCGACTTCGAGGGCAAGCACCGGTTCCTGTACCTGCCGGAGGTTCTGGCGTACTCGTCGAACCTGGGGGCGGCGCACATCGCGCTGGGCGTGGGTGCCGAGCGGCAGCGGGCGTGGCTGAAGAGCATGGGGATGTTCAACCGCATCGGCATCCAGCTTCCCGAGGCGGGGCTGCCGATCGTGCCGCCCGCGGCTGCCTGGAAGGAGGCGGTGACGATGACCGTGGGCTTCGGGCACGGCATCGCGGTCAGCCCGCTGCATGTCGTGCGCGGCACGGCGGCGGTGGCCAACGGGGGGATCGTGCTCAAGCCGACGATCCTGGCCGCCGAGCCGAACGCGCCGCTGCCGGAGGGCACGCGGGTGATGTCGCAGGCCACGTCGGACACGATGCGCAAGCTGATGCATCTCGTGGTCACCGACGGGTATGGCAAGCCGGCCAACGTTCCCGGCTACTTCGTCGGCGGCAAGACCGGGACGGCGGAGAAGAACAGCGGGCACGGCTACAAGAAGCACAGCAACGTCAGCGCGTTCATGAGCGTGTTCCCGATGAACGCGCCGCGCTACGCCGTGTACTTCATGCTCGACGAGCCGCACGGCAACAAGAGCACGGGCGGCTATTCCACCGCCGGCGCGGTGTCGGCGCCAGGCGCGGGGCGGGTGATCGCGCGGATCGCGCCGATGCTGGGGCTGTTCCCGCAGATGCAGGACTACGACGCGATCGCGGCCTCGCTGTACATCCCGCTGCAGCCGGGGCATCCCGGGCAGCACCAGAACAACGAGCCGGGCGTGCGGCCGAAGCCGCTGCCGATGGAGGAGCAGGAGCCGGAGGCGGTGCAGGCGGCCGCCCCGCCTCCGGTCGTGGCGCACGCGCCGCAGGCCCAGCCGGTGCGGTCCTCGCCGGGCGTGGTCCATGGCGGGCCGCAGCGTCCGGTGCCGCTGCCGGTCGCGCGGCCGGCGGGCGGTTCGGCCGTGATGCG
>CAXSFE010000234.1:0-2477 GCA_964236585.1 uncultured Acetobacteraceae bacterium | reverse complement strand
CAGCGGCAGGATCAGCGCGCCGGCCAGCGCGGTGCCCAGCGCCAGCCAGGCCCTCCCGGGCGGCGCCGCGAGGCGCGGGGTGGAGGCCGCGGCGCCGGACGACGGAGCCTGCGCGGAGATGGTGCGGTGCATGTGCAATTCAGAACCTCGTGCCGAAACCAAAGCGGAAAATCTGCTGTCGATCGTACTTCTGCCGCACGACCGGGTAGCCCAGGTCGACGTTGATCAGCCCGAACGGGCTCTTCCACGACACGCCCACGCCGGTGCCGACGCGCGGCGTGAAGTCGTTGGTGCCGATCTGCTGGCGCGACGAGGTGAACGCGTCGGGCTTCAGCCCCTCCAGCCCGCCGACGTCGACGAAGTAGCGCCCGGACAGGCCCAGGTCGGCCGACACCGGCAACGGGAAGTGCAGCTCGGTGGACTGGGTGTAGATCACCTCGCCGCCCAGCGCATCGCTCGCGAGATACGCGGGGTTGCCGTTCTGCGCGTTGACCGGGATGGAGTGCGGGCCGACGCCGCCGTCCTGGAAGCCGCGCAGGTTGTCGCCGCCCAGGAAGAAGCGGTCGATGATGCGCTCGCGCCCGCCCAGGTTCGCCAGATACCCGCCGCTGCCGGAGACCGCGATGCCCCACTCGCTGTCGCCGGTGATGAAGTCGAGCGGGATGAAGTACGTGGCGTCGAGCTTGACCCGCACGTACTTGGCGTCGCCGCCGATGCCCGCGAAGTCGGTGCCGAGCTTGGCGATGAACCCCGAGTGCGCGTCGACCCGGCTGTCGCGGTAGTCCAGCGCCAGCGTCTGCCCCACCTGGCTCAGCAGCGACTCCCCGGCCTCGTCCTGCACGTAGATCGAGGCCGAGCTGTTCACGTCGTACACGTTGCGGTCGGTGAACGTGTAGTTCAGCGACTGCGCCAGGTGGTCGTTGAACTGGTAGCCCAGCCGCAGCGAAAGCCCGGTCCTGCGCTCGCTGTAGTTGGCGATGTTGAGGTTGTTGTTGCGGATCTGGTAGATGTCCGCGCCCGCGACCAGGTTGCGGTCGAGGAAGTACGGGTCCGTCGCCGACAGGTTGATCTGGCTCTCGCGCTGCGCCAGCGTCCCGCTCAGGTTCGCGTCGATCCCCGAGCCCACCAGGTTGCGCTCGCGCAGCCCCGCCTGCCCCAGCACGCCCGCGTCCGTCGAGTACCCGCCGCCCAGCGTCAGCTCGCCCGTCGCCTTCTCCGCCACCACCGCGTTGACCACCACGCGGTCGGCAGCCGACCCCGTCGCCGTCGTGATGTTGGCGCCGCTGAAATAGCCCAGGTCCGTCAGCCGCTGCTTGGTCTTCTTGCTCGCCGCGTCGCTGAACGCGTCGCCCTCGGCCATCGTGAACTCGCGCCGGATCACCTTGTCCTCCGTGCGCGTGTTGCCGCTGATCTCGATCCGCTCGACATACACCCGCGGCCCGTTCACCACGTCGAACAGCAGGTCGACGGTCCGCTTCTCCTTGTTGCGCGCGATCCGCGGGTTCACCTCGGCGAACGGGAACCCCAGCGCCACCGCCTTGTCCTGCACCGCGGTCGTGCTGCGCTGCACCGCGTCGCCGTTGTAGATGTCGCCCGGCTTGAAGCTGACCAGCGGCAGCAGCGCGTCCGACGACAGCTTCGCGACCTGGCTGTCCACCTTGACGGTGCCCACGTGGTAGCGCTCGCCCTCGTGGATCGTGAAGGTCACGAAGAACGACTTGCGGTCCGGCGACAGCTCCGACGTGGCGCTCGTCGCGTCGAAGTCCGCATACCCGTTGCGCAGGTAGAACCGCCGCAGCAGCTCCTTGTCGTAGTTGATCCGCTCCGGGTCGTACTGGTCCGAGCTCGACAGGAAGCGGTACCAGGCCTCCTCGCGCGTGGACACCTCCTCGCGCAGCCGGTTCTCGCCGAACGCGTGGTTGCCCACGAAGGTGATCCGGCTCACCAGCGTCTCGGAGCCCTCGTTGATCCGGAAGATCACGTCCACCCGGTTCTGCGGCAGCCGGATGATCTGCGGCTCGATGCTCACCGCGTAGCGGCTGTGCTTGGCATACAGGTCCATCAGCCGCTGCCGGTCCGCCTGCACCAGCTGCGGCGTGTACACCGCCCGCGCGCGCAGCTGCAGCACCGGGCGCAGCACGTCGTCCTTCTGCGACCGGTTGCCCTCGAACGCGATCTGGTTGACCAGCGGGTTCTCGACCACCCGCACCACCAGCGTGCCGCCGGAGCGCTGGATGCTGACGTCCTTGAACAGCCCCGTCGCGTACAGCGTGCGCAGCGAGCGGTCCACGCGGTCCGACCCGAACGAGTCGCCCGCCTGCACCAGCATGTACGACCGGATCGTGCCCTGCTCGATGCGCTGCGCCCCCTCGACCGAGATCGCCCGGATCGGGTCGCCGCCGCCGCCCTCGCGCTGCACCGGCTCCTGGCCGCGCCGCCCCGCCGCACGGCCGTGCCCCGCCCCGCGCCCCGCCACG
>CAXSFE010000233.1:0-2535 GCA_964236585.1 uncultured Acetobacteraceae bacterium | reverse complement strand
TCTTAGCAAAAATGTTATAATCTGTTTCAGTAAATACAATCCCTTCGAATTCGCTTACGCATCCATGAATCTTATAGATTTCTCCTACAGCGACCTGTTGCCCCTTCAAGATCTGCTGCCCTATAATTGGTGTCAGATCTGGAAACAATATTTCGATCATCTGATCGTAATTTGTAGTTATAATTGCATGAGGCTTTATGCGTCTGACAGCGTCGATTTCACTGGGATTTCCATTTTCTTTTAGTGCTTTAATATCAACTGGAGTTATCGATTTTAGATATGCGGCTATTTTGAACTTTATGTATGCCTGAGCATCTACGCTAGGAGAGAACATGTCTTCAGGAAATTCGTTACGGCCTGACGACCAAGCCCATTCGTGGTATCTTGCAGCAAACTCTTCGCCGATTTTTGCCGGCGATTTCAGCGATTGTTTGTAGTATCCAAGACCCTTATCAACAAATGAGCAGTGTGTTGCAAGGTAATCAAGTAAGTTTTCCCAGCTCGGAGCATTAAAATAGCGCTTTGATAGACCTGAACCTATAAACAATATTGGCTGGCATCCAAATTGCTGAACAATGTCCGTGATATCTTCGGTGATTTCCTCCATATACCGGCCATACCTTGAAGCTTCTTTTTCAAATTCTTCACTCATAGCTTAAATCCTTGCGCATGTAGCTTGAGGCGTTTGGCCTGATACAAGATTTCCAAATTACAAGCGTATGGAACAGATTGCTACGATGATGACTGAAACACTGGCAATCTGCGGCTACAAGGGCGTTGACCCCGTCGCACGCCATCCCCAACCTTGCCCAATGATTCTCCTCATCGACAACTATGACAGCTTCACGTTCAACCTTGTGCACTTCCTTGGCGATCTCGGGGCCGAGTGCGACGTGCGGCGCAACGACGCGCTCAGCGTAGAGGAGGCGATGGCGCTGCGACCCGAGGCGATCGTGCTGTCGCCCGGGCCGTGCGCGCCGGAGCAGGCGGGGATCTGCCTCGACCTGATCGCGGCGGCGGCGGGGCGGGTGCCGCTGCTGGGGGTGTGCCTGGGGCACCAGGCGATCGGGCAGGCGTTCGGGGCGGTGGTGGAGCGGGCGCCGAGCCCGATGCACGGCAAGCTGAGCGAGGTGGTGCACGAGGGGAGCGACGTGTTCGCGGGGCTGCCCTCGCCGTTCCAGGCGACGCGGTATCACTCGCTGGTGGTGCGGGAGGAGTCGATGCCGGGGGTGCTGGCGGCGACGGCGCACACGCGCGACGGGGTGGTGATGGGGCTGCGGCACCGCGACCTGCCGATCTTCGGGGTGCAGTTCCACCCGGAGAGCATCGCGTCGGAGCACGGGCACGAGATCCTGGCGAACTTCCTGGCGATCGCGCGCGGCCGCAACGACGCATCGTCGCGGGCGGCGTAGTCCTTATGGGTGCCGGTCCAGGGGGGCTCCCCCTGGCGGGTCCAGGGCAGAGCCCTGGCCTTCCTCCTTCCCTGATGTCGCGCCTGGCCGCCGGCGAGACGCTGTCCTCGGACGAGGCGGAGGCGGTGTTCGGGGTGATCCTGGACGGGCATGCGGGGAGCGTGGCGCTGGCGGGGCTGCTGATGGCGCTGCGGGTGCGGGGGGAGACGGAGGCGGAGCTGGCGGGGGCGGTGGCGGCGCTGCGGGCGCGGATGGTGCGGGTCGAGGCGCCGGCGGGGGCGATCGACGTGTGCGGGACGGGGGGGGATGCGGCGGGGACGCTGAACATCTCGACGGCGGTGGCGCTGGTGGTGGCGGGGTGCGGGGTGGTGGTGGCCAAGCACGGGAACCGGGCGCTGTCGTCGCGGTCGGGGGGGGCGGACGTGCTGGCGGCGCTGGGGGTGGGGCTGGCGGTGACGCCGGCGCGGGTGGAGGGGATGCTGCGGCGGGCGGGGGTCGCGTTCCTGTTCGCGCCGGCGCACCACGCGGGGATGGCCCATGCGGCGGAGGCCAGGCTGGCGCTGGGGACGCGGACGATCTTCAACCTGCTGGGGCCGCTGGCGAACCCGGCGGGGGTGACGCGGCAGCTCGTGGGGGTTTTTGCGCCGCGCTGGCTGCGGCCGGTTGCGGACGTTCTGGGGCGGCTGGGGGCGGAGCGGGCGTGGGTCGTGCATGGGCAGGGGCTGGACGAGCTGACGTTGGCGGGGCCGACGGAGGTGGTGGAGTGGCGGGACGGGGCCGCGCGGTCGTTCGTGGTGCGGCCGGAGGATGCGGGTCTGGCCCCTGCCCCGCTGTCGGCGATCGCGGGCGGGGATGCGGTGCACAACGCGGACGCGCTGCTGGGAGTGCTGTGGGGGCAGCTGGGGGCGTACCGGGACACGGTGCTGCTGAACGCGGCGGCGGCGCTGGTGGTGGCGGGGCGGGTGGAGGGGTTGCGTGAGGGCGTGGCGGTGGCGGCGGACGCGATCGACGACGGGCGGGCGGACGAGGCGCTGCGGGCGCTGAAGCGGGAGACGGCGCTGTAGGGAAGGCAAGGCCAGGGGCTCTGCCCCTGGACCCCGCCAAAGGCTCGCCTTTGGAAACC
>CAXSFE010000232.1:0-2561 GCA_964236585.1 uncultured Acetobacteraceae bacterium | reverse complement strand
GTCCAGGGGCGGCTCGCCCCTGGCGGGTCTGGGCAGAGCCCAGGCTTGCTTTCCTTGCGCCCCCTCCCCCGCTAGCGTCCGCGCCGTCACCGTCCGGAACACGCCCGTGCTCGCCTCGCGCCACCTACTCGCCATCGAGGGCATGCACCCGCCGCAGATCGCGGCGCTGCTCGACCTGGCGGAGAGCTACGTCCTGCTGAACCGCTCCGGCAAGACGCAGCGCGACACGCTGCGCGGGCGCACGGTGATCAACCTGTTCTTCGAGGACAGCACCCGCACGCGGACGAGCTTCGAGCTGGCGGGCAAGCGGCTGGGGGCGGACGTGATCAACATGTCCGTGGGCAACTCCAGCGTGAACAAGGGCGAGACGCTGCTCGACACCGCGGCGACGCTGAACGCGATGCACTGCGACCTGCTGGTGGTGCGGCACGCGCAGTCGGGCGCGCCGTCGCTGCTGGCGCAGAAGGTGGGTGCCGCGGTGGTCAACGCCGGCGACGGCACGCACGAGCACCCGACGCAGGCTCTGCTGGACGCGCTGACGATCCGGCGCAGGCGGGGGCGGCTCGCTGGGCTGACGGTGGCGATCTGCGGCGACGTGGCGCACAGCCGGGTGGCGCGGTCCAACATCCACCTGCTCGGCACGATGGGCAGCCGGGTGCGCGTGGTCGGGCCGCCGACGCTGCTGCCGGCGGAGATCGGGCGGCTGGGGGTGGACGTGTTCCACGACATGGCCGAGGGGCTGCGCGGCGTGGACGTGGTGATGATGCTGCGGCTGCAGCGCGAGCGCATGGGCGAGGGCGGGGGGGCGGCGCCGGTGCCGAGTGCCCGCGAGTACTTCCGCTTCTTCGGTCTGGACGCGGAGAAGCTGGCGCGGGCGGCGCCGGACGCGCTGGTGATGCATCCCGGGCCGATGAACCGCGGCGTGGAAATCGACAGCGCGGTGGCTGACGACCCGGCGCACAGCGTGATCCGCGAGCAGGTGGAGATGGGGGTGGCGGTGCGCATGGCGGTGCTGGACCGGCTGGCGCGGCCGCAGGCGGCGGCGGGCGGGTGGCGCGAGGCGGCGCGGGGCGGGGCGGAGCGAGGGCCGGGCCAGGACACGGGCCAGGACACCGGGCGCGGCAACGCCAGCCTGGGGGTGGCGGGGCAGGACGAGGACGGCGGCGGGGATGACGAGCCGTGGAACGACAAGCCCTGGGGCGGCGAGTCGTGAGCGACGTGCTGTTCGAGGGCGTGCGGCTGATCGACCCGGGCTGCGGGATGGACCGGGTCGGCGCGCTGCTGGTGCGCGACGGGCGGATCGCGGACCTGGGCGCGGGCGCGGAGGCGTTGGGGCGGCCGGACGGGGCGGTGGTCGTGGACGGCACGGACTGCGTGCTGTGCCCGGGGCTGGTGGACATGCGCGCGGCGCTGGGCGAGCCGGGGCGGGAGTACCGCGAGACCATCGCGTCCGCGGCGCAGGCGGCGGCGGCGGGGGGCATCACCACGCTCGCGGCGCTGCCGGACACGAAGCCGGCGATCGACGACCCGGCGCTGGTCCGGCTGCTGCGCGCGCGGGGCGAGGAGACGGGGTCGCTCACGATCCTGCCGTACGGGGCGCTGACGTCGGGGTGCCGCGGCGAGCAGCTCGCGGAGCTGGGGCTGCTGCGCGAGGCCGGGGCGGTGGCGTTCACCGATGGGATGCGCGCGATCGGCAACGCGCGGCTGATGCGCCTCGCGTTGTCGTATGCGAGCGGGTTCGGGGCGCGGGTCGTGGTGCACCCGGAGGAGCCGGCGCTGGCGGCGGGCGGGGCGGCCACGGAGGGCGAGCTGGCGACGCGGCTGGGCCTGCCCGGCATCCCGGCGGTGGCGGAGGCGATGCTGGTGGCGCGCGACATCCGGCTGGCGCGGCTGACGGGGGGGGCGCTGCACATCGCGCATGTCTCGACGGCGGAGGCGGTGATGCTGATCCGCCGCGCGAAGGGCGAGGGGGTGGATGTCACCTGCGACACGGCGCCGCCGTACTTCGACCTGAACGAGACGGCGATCGGGGATTTCCGCTCCTACGCCAAGCTGTCGCCGCCGCTGCGGCCGGAGAGCGACCGGCTCGCGGTCGCGGCCGGGCTGGTGGACGGCACGATCGACGCGATCGCCTCGGACCACCAGCCCAGGGACGCGGACGACAAGCGGCTGCCGTTCGCGCAGGCCGCGCCGGGGGGATCGGGGCTGGCGACGCTGCTGGGGGTGAGCCTGGCGCAGGTGCATGGCGGCTCGCTCGGGCTGGCGCACGCGGTGGCGCTTCTGACCGCGCGGCCGGCGAAGGTGCTGGGCGTGGCAGCCGGGACGCTGGCGCGCGGGGCGGCGGCGGACCTGTGCCTGTTCCACCCGGAGCGGGCGTGGAAGGTCGTGGCGGGGCAGCTCCCGGGCAAGGCGCAGAACACGCCGTTCGACGGGCGGGCGCTGGAGGGACGGGTGTTCGGGACCTGGAAGGCGGGGCGGCTGGTGTTCGCGCACCCGGGCGGGCCGGCGGCGGACACGCAGGCGGCGGCGGGCGGGCCGCGCCTGGTGGCGGCGGCGCGCGG
>CAXSFE010000231.1:0-2564 GCA_964236585.1 uncultured Acetobacteraceae bacterium | reverse complement strand
GCTCTGCCCTGGACCCGCAAAGGGTCCGAGGACCCTTTGATCCCTTGACTTAAGAGAGGGATTCTCAAGGCAATCGCCTTGAGCGGGGTCCAGGGGCAGAGCCCCTGGCCTTGCCTGCTTGCTTGACGCCGGGCGCCGCGCGGCTCCAAGACCGGGCCATGCATCTCATCGAAAGCCTGCGCATGGTCATGGCGCCGCCGCACCCGGCGGGCCGTCCGTTCATCGCCGCGGCCGCGCTGCTGGCGCTCGTCGGACTCGGGCTGTGCCCGTGGCATCCGGCGGCCGGCGGCGTGGTTCTCGGGCTGGGGGTCGTGCTGGTGCTGTTCTGCCTGTACTTCTTCCGCGACCCGGAGCGGGTGGCGCCGGCGCGGCCGGGCCTGGTGGTGGCGCCGGCGGACGGGCGGGTGGTGATGGTGGGGCCGGCGGTGCCGCCGGCGGAGCTGGGGCTGGGCGAGGCGGCGCGCGTGCGGGTGGCGATCTTCCTGTCGGTGCTCAACGTGCACGTGAACCGGGTGCCGGTGGACGCGGTGGTCACGCGCATCGCGTACCGGCATGGCAAGTACCTCAACGCCAGCCTGGACAAGGCAAGCGAGCACAACGAGCGCAACGCGCTGGCGCTCCGCCTGGAGGACGGGCGGACGATGGCGGTGGTGCAGATCGCGGGGCTGATCGCGCGGCGCATCCTGTGCGGGGTGCGCGAGGGCCAGGCGCTGCACGCGGGCGCGCGGTTCGGGATCATCCGGTTCGGCAGCCGCACGGACCTGTACCTGCCGCCGGGGGTGGAGTCGCTGGTGCAGGTTGGGCAGACGATGGTGGGCGGGGAGACGGTGATCGCGGCGCTCGACCTGGTGGTGGCTGGGGGGACGGCGCGTGGCGGGGTGGTCCAGGACGGCGCGGGTCACGACGACCTGGGTCACGACGGCCTGGGCGCGATGCCGGCGGTGCTGGACGCGTCGGACCTGCTGGCGTGAGCCGCGACGGGCGGGGCGGGGCGGGGCCGGCGTTCCCGGCGGTGCTGCCGCCGGCCGGGCCGGCCCGGGTGGCGCCGTCCGGGCCGGCACAAGCGGTGCCGTCCGGAGGTGTGGAGCGCGAGGCGCGGGGGTTGCGGCGGCGGCGGCTGCGGCGCAGGCCGCGGTTCAAGGGGCCGTCGTTCAACCGTATGGTCCCGAACCTGATGACGATGCTGGGGCTGTGCGCGGGGCTGACGGGGATGCGGTTCGCGCTGGATGGGCGGTTCGCGGCGGCGGGGGTGGCGCTGACGGTGGCGGCGTGCATCGACGGGGTGGACGGGCGGCTGGCGCGCCTGCTCAAGGCGACGTCGCGGTTCGGGGCGGAGTTCGACAGCCTGGCGGATTTCCTGTGCTTCGGGGTGGCGCCGGCGTTCATCCTGTACCTGTGGTCGCTGCGTTCGGTGGGGTCGTACGGGTTCGTGCCGTGCCTGGTGTTCGCGGTGTGCATGGCGCTGCGGCTGGCGCGGTTCAACGCGCAGCTCGACGACCGGCCGGCGCCGGCGTACGCGCACAGCTTCTTCACCGGGGTGCCGGCGCCGGCGGGGGCGGGGCTGGCGCTATTCCCGATGTTCCTGGGGCTGGAGGCGGAGCAGCAGGGGTGGGAGCGGGTGTGGGGGTTCGCGCATTTCCCGCTGGTGGCGGCGGTGGTGCTGGTGGGGGTGGCGATGCTGCTGGTGTCCACGCTGCCGGTGTGGAGCTTCAAGAACTTCAAGGTTCCGGCGGCGGCCGTGCTGCCGCTGCTGCTCGGCACGGGAGTGTTCGCGGCGGTGCTGGTGGCCGACCCGTGGGCGGCGCTGGCGGGGCTGGGGGTCGTCTATGTGGGGATGCTGCCGTTCAGCGTGCGCTCGTTCCGCAGGCTGCGGGCCGACGCGGAGCGCGACGACGGGGAGTAGGCCCGGACCCGCCAAAGGCCAGGGACCTTCGAGGATGCTTTCCTTGAGGAGTGGTTTCCAAAGGCGTGCCTTTGGCGGAGTTTGAGGCAGAGCCTCAACCTTGCCTTGCTTCCCGGCCCTGACCGGGTTCGCGGTTCCGGTCCGGGCACGATTGCTGTATCGAAACAGCCATGCCCTCGGACTATCCCACGCGCTTCCGGCGCCCTTCCACCGTCGCGGTCATCGTGGCGCTGCTGCTGCTCGTCGTGGCGCTGGGGGTGGGCATGGTCGCGCTGCGCCTGGGGCGGCCGGGCGAGGTGGCGCGGCAGGAGGTGGAGGTGCCCGCACCGGCGGGGCCGCCGGCGCTGTCTGGCCGGGAGCAGGCGCGCGAGGACGCGGGGGCTGCGGAGTCCGGTGTCGCGGGGGCGGAGCCCGGTGCGGGTCCGCGCGTGGCGCCGTCGTTCGACGTGGTCAGGGTCGGGCCGGGGGGCGACGCGGTGCTGGCCGGGCGGGCGGCGCCGGGTGACGAGGTCACGGTGCGCGACGGCGACGCGGTGCTGGGGCGGGTCACGGCGGACGAGCGGGGCGAGTGGGTGCTGACGCCCGAGCACAGGCTGGCGCCGGGGGGGCGCGAGCTGACGCTGGCGGCGCGCGACGCGGCGGGCGGCGCGGAGGTGGCGGG
>CAXSFE010000230.1:0-2581 GCA_964236585.1 uncultured Acetobacteraceae bacterium | reverse complement strand
GATGGCGGCGGTGCCCGACGCGCGGCTGGCGCAGCGCACCGCGCTCGGCCCGGCGCTGCTCCAGGCGGTCGTCGCCGGCGGCGCGGGGGACGTCGTCGTGCACGCGCCGCACGTGTTCTCGCCGCTGCCGCCGGAGATCTCCGAGCACTGGTTCCGCACCGGCCGCACCGTGCGCCTCGACCAGGTGCTGTCGGCCGACACACGGGTCGCGCACTGGTACGCGTCGGTGCGCACGGCGGGGCTCGTCGCGCGGATCACGCCGGAGAGCGTGCGGGAGGACCGCGGGCGGCAGCTGTACAGCGCGCTGGCGGCGGAGTGCGTGCCGGGGCTGTAGGCAAGGAAGGCTGGGCTCCGCCCAGACCCGCCAGGCGGAGGTGGCCAAAGGTTCCGACGATCCGCCTGGATCGTTGGGAAGGCCACCGGAGGGAGCCGCCCTGGACCGGCCCATGAAAGAGTCTGTCCCTGATCGATACAGAGTGCCTGCTTTCGGCCCATTGAGGGCATCTCGGCTGCCTGACAAAAGCAACACGATCACCATCATTTGGAGAATACGAGTGTCTGTCGTTGAAGAAGCGATTATCAGAAAAGCGGTGCTTGATGACAGAGAGGCAATGTATCGGATACACGTCGACTCTGTGCAGTCGCTCTGTGTCGGACACTACTCTAAGTATCAAATCCAACGTTGGTTCGAAGGCCGATCACCTGATAATTATACAGGCGCGATTGAGTATGGCGGAGATTGGATAGCGTGTATCCACGGCGAGCCGGTTGCATTTATTGAGTTTTTCACAAAAAGTATTTCTTCTCTATTTGTTCAAAGCCGGTTTGCCGGTCGTGGTATCGGGTGGATGTTGATGAAGCATGCTCTCGCCACGATGCCGGGTGAGGAAGGTCGGATCAGCGTCGAGGCCACACTGAATGCCGTACCGTTCTACGAAAGGCTTGACTTCAAGCGGGTCGGAAGCAGTCAGCTTCGTAGAGCCTCAGACCTTCTTATAGAAACGGTTCTCATGGAAAGGCTGGAAGGTCGAACAGCGGCGTCCACGCTGGCCTGAAAAGGACCATTGTCCACCCAGCCCCGTCATTTCGGCACAGAGCAGAAACAGCCTTTACGGGATGCCGGTCCAGGGGGGCTCCCCCTGGCGGAGTTTGAGGCAGAGCCTCAACCTTGCCTGCCTGCGATTGCCTCGTCCGGAGCGGCGCTGTTCACCGGGGCGCCCGCGCGCTAAGGGGAGCGCCCCGCCGCGCGAGTGCCATGAAGATCCTGTTCGCCTTCGAGAACCCCCTGCCGAGCCGCCAGGCCGACGCCGAGGTGTTCCTGACCACCGCGCGCCACCTCGCCGGCCTGGCGCGGCGCTCCTGGCTCCACCTGCCCCTGCCGCGGGGCGGCGCGGTCGCCGGCCTGGGGGGCCTGGAGGTGGTGCGGGCGCGCGCGCCGCTGCGCCCGGCGGCGCTGCGGCACCTGTGCTGCGGCCTGACGCTGCCGTGGCGTGCGGCGTTCCGCGAGGCGGACCTCGTGTATACGCGCAACCTTTGGGTCGCCTGGGTGGCGATCCTGTGCGGGCAGCGCGTGGCGTTCGACCACTACCGGCCGTGGCCCGCGCAGATCCCGCCGCTGCAGCCGCTGATCGCGCGGCTGCTCGCGCACCCGCGCTTCCTCGTCAACATCTGCCACTCCGAGTACACGCGGGGGAAGTACCTCGCCCTGGGGCTGGCGCCGGAGCGGACGGTCTGCGTGCGCAACGGCTTCGACCCGGCGCGTCTCGCGGCGCGGCTGGGGGTGGCGGAGGCGAAGCGGGCGCTGGGCCTGGACGCGCTGCGCCGCACGGTCGTCTACACGGGGCGCCTGAACCACAGGAAGGGGCTGGCGCTGGTGGTCGAGGCGGCGCGGCTGCGGCCGGACCACCTGTTCCTCCTCGTCGGCTCCTCCGGGGAGGGGCCGATCGAGACGCTGGCGGCGGGCGTGGCCAACGTCCGCGTGGTCGGGTGGCAGGAGCCGGACGCGCTGGCGGCGTGGATCTTCGCGGCCGACGTGCTGCTGGTGCCGCCGTCGTGGAAGCCGCTGGCGGAGTTCGGCTCCACGGTGCTGCCGCTCAAGCTGTTCCTCTACCTGGCGGCGGGGCGCGCGATCCTGGCCGGCGACACGCCCGACGTGCGCGAGGTCCTGCGCCACGGGGGCAACGCCCTGCTCTGCGCGCCCGACGACGCAGGGGCGCTGGCGGGCGCGCTGGACACGCTGGCGCGCGACCCGGCGCTCGCGGGCCGGCTCGCGGCGCGGGCGCTGAGCGACAGCCGCGGCTACACCTGGGAGGCCCGCGCGCGCACGATCGCGGGCCTCCTCGCCGCGCGCGTGCAGGCCGTGCCGGCCCGGACCGCCTCGGCCCGGACTGCGCCAGCCCGGACCACTTCGGCCCGGGCGCGGCAGGAGGCAGCCGCGCGTCCAGGGTGGGGGCGGGCGCAGTCGCGGGCCTGGGTGCGCGGCTCCTGGCGCTGGCTGCTCCACCTGGCCCGCACCCGGTCCTGGGTCCTGCCGCCCGCGCTGCCCTCGCCCGCCGCCCCGCCCCGGGTGGCCGCGGGGGGC
>CAXSFE010000229.1:0-2597 GCA_964236585.1 uncultured Acetobacteraceae bacterium | reverse complement strand
CGGGTGCCCCGCCGGCGCCTCGCCGGCCACGCGCAGCACCGCGCCGGCCACCCCGTCCGCCGCCCGCAGCGCATACCCGTCCATCGCCGACACGTCGTCCGGCGGGCTGGTCCGCCGCGCCACCACGTCGCGCGCCAGCACCCGCCCCCAGCCTTCGCTCAGCGCCACCAGCTCCGCCGGCGTCGCCCGCAGCCCGTCGAGCACCGCCGCCCGCGCCGCCTCCACCGAGATCAACCCGCCCGCTGCCACCGCCCCGCCCCCCCGCTCCGCCACGACCGGCCTTGGACGCGATCCGCGACGCAGGCAAGGCCGGATGCTCTTCGGCCAGCGGCCGCGCCTGTCATGCCGACGGCCAGGTCCGCTGACCCATCAGCAAGCAAGGCTGGGCGCTGCCCAGACCCGCCAGGGGCGAGCCGCCCCTGGACCGGCCTTCCTTAAGAGAGGGCGATCCAAGGGCCCAGCCCTTGGCGGAGTTTGAGGCAGAGCCTCAACCTTGTCTTGCCTGGCAGCCGCACGTGTCAGCCACGTCGCCCGCCCGGGTCCCCTGCCGCCGCCTCCCGCGCGAGCAGGACGTGCTTGCGCTCCACCCCCCAGCGGTAGCCGGACAGGCTCCCGTCGGTCCGCACGACGCGGTGGCAGGGGATGGCGACCGCGACCGGGTTGGCCGCGCAGGCCGCCGCGACCGCCCGCGCTCCCCCGGGCACGCCCACGCGCGCGGCGAGCCCGGCGTAGCTGATCGTCTCCCCGGGCCGGGTCCCGCTCAGCGCCGCCCAGACGCGGTGCTGGAACGCGGTGCCCCGCACGTCCAGCGGCAGGTCCAGCCCGCGCGCCGGCGCCTCCACGACCCCCACGACGCGGGCCACCCAGCGCTCGAACGCCGCCTCGCCGCCCCGCAGCTCCGCCCCCGGGAAGCGGTCCTGCAGCCCGCGCACCAGCTCCGCCGGGTCGTCGCCGAGCTGGAGGGCGCACACGCCCCGCTCCGTCGCCGCCACCAGCACCGCCCCGAGCGAACACGCCCCCACCGCGAAGCGGATCACCTCGCCGCCACCACCGCCGCGCCGGGCGCGCGGGCTCATGCCGAGCAGCCGCCCGGACTGCGCGTAGAAATGCCCCGTGCTGTTGAAGCCCGCGTCGAGCACCGCGTCCGTCACCGACCCGCCGGCCTGCCCCAGGCCGTCGCGGACCCGCCCCGCCCGCTGCGCCGCGGCGTAGGCGCGCGGGGCGAGGCCGGTGGCGTCGCGGAACACGCGGTGGAAGTGCCACGCGCTGAGCCCGGCCGCCTGCGCCAGGGCGTGCAGCGTCGGCGTGTCCTCCGCCTGCTCGATCGTCCGGCAGGCGGCCGCGATGCCCGCCGCGTGCCGCCCCGCGGTCGCGTCGGGGCGGCAGCGCAAACACGGGCGGAAGCCGGCGCGCGCGGCGTCGACGGTGCCCGCGTGGAAGGCGACGTTCTCCCGCCGCGCCGGCCGCGACGGGCAGGACGGGCGGCAGTACACGCCCGTGGTCCGGACCGAGTAGACGAACGAGCCGTCCGCCGCGCGCTCACGCGACCGCACGGCCGCCCAGCGCGCGTCGTCGTCGGCAAAGGCAGTCTCCACGGCGGGTCTCCCTGTCAGGCCGGCGCCTGTCCTGCGCCGCGACGACGAACCCGGCAGTACGCGGCTTGCGGTCCAATCCCGACGACCCGCGCCCGCGGCGGACCTGGCTGCGGGCACAAGGCAAGGAAGGTTGAGGCTCTGCCTCAAACTCCGCCAAAGGCGAGCCTTTGGAAACCATCACTCAGGACAGGGCCGATGCCCGGCGGACCACCGGGACCGCGGCGGCGGAGCCCGGCCCGTGGCTCCGCCATGTCACGCCTGCCGGAACGCCCCCGACCTCCCGCCGTCCTTGTGCACCACCCGCAGCCCATCCACGCGCATCCCCCGGTCCACCGCCTTGAGCATGTCGTACACCGTGAGCGCAGCAACCGACGCCGCCGTCAGCGCCTCCATCTCCACCCCGGTCCGCCCCGTCGTGCGCACCGTCGCCGCGATCTCCACCCCGCAGCCCCCGGCGTCCTCCACCGCCTCCAGCGCCAGCGTCACCGCGCTGATCGGCAGCGGATGGCACAGCGGGATCAGCTCCGCCGTCCGCTTGGCCGCCATGATCCCCGCCAGCCGCGCCACCCCCAGCACGTCCCCCTTCGCAGCCCCCCCCTCGCGCACCAGGCGCAGGGTCGCGGCCTGCATCGACACCCGCGCCCGCGCCGTCGCCTCCCGCGCCGTCTCCGGCTTGCCCGACACGTCGACCATCGCCGCGCGCCCCTGCGCGTCGAAATGCGTCAGCCCGCCCGAGGCCGCCTCGCCCGCGCCGGACCGCGCCGCGACATCCGCCACCACCGCCCCCGACACGCCGCCCCCGAGCGCCACGCCCTCGTGCGCCACCTCCGCGCCCATGCCCGCCTCCACCCCCGCACCGGACGCCGCCGCCCCGCCCGCCGGCACCCGCCCTGCCACCGCCCCCCCCCCGGCCCCCTCCCCCCCCCGCGGCCACGCCCCCCCCATCCGCCGCAGCGCCCGCCCGGTCACCCCCCCCCCCCCAGCCGCGCCCCCGCCCCCCCC
>CAXSFE010000228.1:0-2602 GCA_964236585.1 uncultured Acetobacteraceae bacterium | reverse complement strand
GCTCTGCCCGGACCCGCCAAAGGGCCGAGCCCTTTGGAAACCCTATACTTAAGTAATGGATTCCAAAGGCTTGCCTTTGGCGGAGTTTGAGGCAGAGCCTCAACCTTGCTTGCCTGACCGGCCGTGCCCGCGGGGCGTCGCCTTGCGTGGCTCCCGTGCCGGTGCCATTTGTCAGGATCGTGTAAAGCATTGTGGAGACGACGACATGGATGGCAGCAGGCGCGCGTTTCTCGGGTCCGCCGCACTCACCGCCGGCACCCTGGTCGCGCTGACCGGCACGGCGTCGGCCGACGACAAGGGTCAGATCGACGACAAGGGCCGCGCGGGCGAGGGCGGCTTCGGCCGCGACGTGCAGCAGCTCAAGCCGGGCGCCGACGTCGCCTACCACAACCCGCAGGACGTCGGCGAGATGCCGGAGTTCACCCGCTCGCTCGACGGCTCGAAGCCCAAGATCACCTCCGGCGGGTGGGCGAAGGAGTCGACCGAGCACCAGCTGCCGATCATGACGGGGCTGGCGGGGGTCCACATGTTCCTCGACGCGGGCGCCTCGCGCGAGCTGCACTGGCACGCGATCGCGGCCGAGTGGGCCTACGTCATCGAGGGCCACTGCCAGACCGTGGTGCTCGACCCGTCGGGGCAGACCGAGATCAACAACTACGGCCCTGGCGACCTGTGGTTCTTTCCCAAGGGCCACGGGCACGCCATCCAGGCGATCGGCGACAAGCCGATGCACTTCCTGCTGGTGTTCGACAACGGGGCGTTCTCCGAGCACGGGACGTTCTCGATCACCGACTGGGTGAACGTCACGCCGAAGGACATGCTGGCGAAGAACTTCGGGCTGACGCCGGCGGCCTTCGACGCGTTCCCCAAGGGCGAGACCTACATCCAGGCCGGCCCGGTCGTGCCGATGGCCGAGGCGGTCGACGCGCCCTGGCCGAAGGAGTCGACCCACAAGTTCAGCCTGCTGAAGGACGTGCGGGCGCGCCGCGACTTCGCCGGCGGCACGCTCAACCTCGCCACCGTCGACGAGTGGCCGATCTCGGCCACCATGTCGGGCTCGCTGCTGGTCATCAAGCCGGGGCAGATGAAGGAGCTGCACTGGAACCCGAACGCCAGCGAGCTCCAGTACTACCTGAAGGGCACCGGGCAGGTCTCGATGTTCGGCTCGGGCGGGCGCAACAGGGTCGCCGACGTCAAGGCCGGCGACACCGCCTACATCCCCGCCGGCTACGGCCACGCGATGCGCAACACCGGCGACGAGGACCTCGAGATCATCCAGGTCTGGAATGCCGGCAAGTTCGAGGAGATCACCCTCAAGCACTGGATGGAGACGGCGCCGAAGTACCTGCTGTCCAACAACATGGCCGGCGTGCCCGAGGCCACCCTGGACAAGATCCAGCAGGCCTGATCGCAAGGCCCGCGGCGTTCCGGTACCCGGGACGCCGCGGCGCCAGGGCTGCCGGCCGGCGACACGGCTGCCGGAGATGTCGGCGGTTCTGTCGTGTCCTTCCCCGGCCACGCCATGGCCGCCGGATTCGCATGGAGCCGGCCGGGAGGCGGCCGTGCACGCCGTCTGCCCGTGGCTGCGGCGGGGCTGGGTTGTCGATCGGCGAGCCGGCGGGATGCGGCGGCACGGGCATGCCCGCGATCCAGGCGACGGGCGCTCCCGGCCCGGGGACCGGTTGCCGCAGCCGTGATCATGGCGGCTCGGGACTGTGCATGCCCGCCGCCGGCGAATGGCCTAGCCTACGCCGCCAGGCCCGATCCCACGGCCCGGCCAGCAAGGTTCGCCATGCTCCTCCCGTTCCTGATCGTGCCCGCCATCCTGCTGGTCCTGCTGCTGCTGCGCACCGTGCGGGTGGCGCCGGAGTGGCGGCGCGTCGTGGTGCTGCGCCTCGGGCGGTTCCACTCCGTGCGCGGGCCGGGGCTCTACATCCTGCTGCCCGTGCTCGACACCATCGCCATGACCATCGACATGCGGATCCAGACCACCTCGATCACCGCGGAGCAGGCGCTTACCCGCGACACGGTCGCCGTCGGTGTGGACGCGATCGTGTTCTGGCAGGTCGAGGACCCGCGCGCGGCCGCGATCAACATCGCCAGCTACGCCGAGGCGATCGAGCGCGTCAGCCAGACCAGCCTGCGCGAGATGATCGGCGCGTCGGACCTGTCGCGCCTGCTGTCGGACCGGCGCAGCGCCGACGAGCAGCTGCGCGTCACCATCTCCGGTAAGACGACCGGCTGGGGCGTCGGCGTGCGCTCGGTCGAGATCCGCGACGTCGCCATCCCCGCCAGCCTGCAGGACGCCATGAGCCGCCAGGCGCAGGCGGAGCGGGAGAAGTCGGCGCGCGTCACGCTCGCCTCGGCGGAGCAGGAGATCGCGCGCCAGGTGCTGGAGGCAGCGGCGATCTACGCGGGCAACCCGGTCGCGCTGCAGCTGCGGCAGATGAACCTGCTGTACGAGATGAACAAGGACCGGGGGGTCACGGTGCTCGTGCCCACGGAGATGGCGGCGGCGCTGGGGGTCGTGGCGCGGGGGGTGGCGTAGAAGGCCAGGGGCTCTGCCCCTGGACCCCGCCAGGGCGAGCCGCCCTGGACCGGC
>CAXSFE010000227.1:0-2623 GCA_964236585.1 uncultured Acetobacteraceae bacterium | reverse complement strand
ATCAATCACGCAGCGCACCTGGGCGACGGTCACGGATTAGGGCGGTTGGTATTAGGCCGCACGAGTTCCTCTATAGGTGAGACGCTTGCCGCCGGCACCGCGCACGATGATGGCGGCCCGCGCGTCGTCGTTCACGCCCAGCTTGATGCGGTGGTTGTGCCAGAACGCGAATTCATTGAGGTAGCGCTGGAAGAGCTGCCTGCCGCAGTGCTGATAGACGCCTTTCATGCCCCGCTTGAGAACGCCGAAGAAGCTCTCAACGGAGTTGGTGGTGCACATCACCACGGGCATACTCGCCGGCCTTGTGGTGCACCGTCTCGTGAGTGGCAAAGCCTTTGCCGATGAACGGA
Source organism: uncultured Acetobacteraceae bacterium (assembly GCA_964236585.1). Taxonomy (GTDB): domain Bacteria; phylum Pseudomonadota; class Alphaproteobacteria; order Acetobacterales; family Acetobacteraceae; genus CAXSEF01. Next base: position 2,273 of record CAXSFE010000227.1, on the reverse strand, counting down.
TACAGGCGGCTCTCGTCCGTATGCAGGCGGCTCTTGAGGTCGGCATTGCGGACCAGGATCGCACTCAACGTTGGAGGCCGTGACGTGGCGGACGTGGTAGGCGCGAGCTACACCGCCACGCTCGACCAAAGCCACGATCGGGCGCCTCAACCTTCCTTCCTCCACGGAGACCCCCATGCGCTTCCTTGTCGTCGGCGCCGGCGCCGTAGGCGGCTACTTCGGCGGCCGCCTCCTCGAGGCCGGCCGCGACGTGACCTTCCTCCTCCGCCCCGCCCGCGCCGCGCAGCTCGCCGGCACCGGCCTCGCGATCCGCAGCCCCCACGGCGACGTGACCCTGCCCGCGCCCCCCCACCGCCTAGCCGCGGCCCTCGACGAAACCTTCGACGTCGTGATCCTGGCCTGCAAGGCCCACGACCTGGCGCAGGCCGCCGAGGCCGCCGCCCCCGCCGTCGGCCCGGACACCGTCGTCCTCCCCCTGCTCAACGGCATGGCCCACCTCGACGCCCTCGACGCCCGGTTCGGCCCCGCGCGCGTCCTGGGCGGCGAATGCCTGATCTCGGCCACCCTCGACGACGCCGGCCGCGTGCTCCACCTCAACCGCGTCCACACGTCCCTCTTCGGCGAGCGCGACGGCGCCCGCACGCCGCGCACCGACGCGATCGCCGCCGCCTTCGAAGGCGCCCGCTTCGACGGCCGCCGCAGCGACGCGATCCTCCAGGAGATGTGGGAGAAGTGGGTGCTCATCGCGTCCCTGGCGGGGATCACCTGCCTGATGCGCGCCCCGGTGGGCGACATCGCCACGGCCGGCGGCGCCCCCCTGGCGCTGGCCCTGCTCGACGAGTGCGCGGCGATCGCGGGCGCGCACGGCGCCGCGCCGCGGGCGAAGTCGATGGAGCGGTTCCGGGCGATGCTGTCGGACCCGGCGTCCGCGACGACGGCGTCCATGCTGCGCGACGTCGAGCGCGGCGCCGCCACCGAGGCCGAGCCCGTCCTCGGCGACCTCCTGCGCAGGGCAGTGCAGGGGCAGGCGCCGCTGCTCGGCATCGCGCACACCCACCTGCGCGCCCACGAGGCCCGCCGGGCAAGGGAGCAGAAAGCGCTGGGCTCTGCCCAGACCCGCAAAGGGCCGGAGGCCCTTTGATCCCTTGACTGAGGGGTGGCGATCCAAGGGCCCAGCCCTTGGCGGGGTTTGGGGCAGAGCCCCAACCTTGCCTTACGCCACCCTGACCACGACCCGCCCCCTGACCTCCCCCCCGAGGATCTGCGGCGCCAGCCCCATCACCTCCCCCATCCCCACCGTCCGCGTCATCGACGCCAGCGCCGCCGGATCGAGGTCGCTGGCCAGCCGCCCCCACGCCTCCAGCCGCCGCGCCCGCGGGCACATCACGCTGTCGATACCCAGCAGCGCCACCCCGCGCAGGATGAACGGCGCGACGCTCCCCGGCAGCTCCATCCCGCCCGCCAGCCCGCACGCCGCCACCGCCCCCCCGCGCCGCGTCGCCGCCAGCACGTTGGCGAGCGTATGGCTGCCGACCGCGTCCACCGCCGCCGCCCACCGCTCCCGCGCCAGCGGCCGCCCCGCCCCGGCCAGCTCCGCGCGATCGATCACCTCCGACGCCCCGAGCCCCCGCAGGTATCCCGCCTCCCGCGCCCGCCCCGTGCTCGCGATGACGTGCCACCCGAGCCGCGCGAGCAGCGCCACCGCGACCGACCCCACGCCCCCCGCCGCCCCCGTGACCAGCACCGCCCCGTCCCCCGGCCCCACCCCGTGCCGCTCCAGCGCCAGCACCGCGAGCATGGCGGTATACCCCGCCGTCCCGATCGCCATGGCCTGCTCCGGCCCGAACGCGCCCGGCAGCGGCACCGGCCACCCCGCCTCGACCCGCGCCCGCCCCGCGTAGCCCCCCAGATGCGTCTGCCCCAGCCCCCACCCGTTGACCACCACGCGCTCGCCCACGCGCCACTCCGCGGTGTCGCTCTCCAGCACCTCGCCCGCGAGATCGATCCCCGGCACCATCGGCCAGCGCCGCACCACCGGCGACCGCCCGGTGAGCGTCAGCCCGTCCTTGTAGTTCAGCGTGCTGTGCGTGACCCGCAGCAGCACCCCGCCCGGCATCAGCTCGGCCGCCGACAGCGTCGCGAGGGCGGCGGGAGCCCCCTCCGCAGGAACCACGATCGCGGGAAAGCGGGCGTCGGCCATGCAACTCGTCCCCGAAGAAAGGCCAGGGCTCTGCCCTGGACCCGCTGGGGGCAGGCGCCCCCAGACCCGCACA
>CAXSFE010000226.1:0-2669 GCA_964236585.1 uncultured Acetobacteraceae bacterium | reverse complement strand
GCGGCGCGCGGGGTGGCTGGCGGCGCTGCTCGCGCTGTCGCTGGTCGCGGGGTGCGGCAAGAAGGGCGCGCCGGCCGCGCCGGGGCCAGCCGACCAGATCATCTATCCCCGCAGCTACCCGACCTTCTGAGCCGGCATGGCGCAGGACGACGTCCCCGGCCCCGCGGACGTGCCGCCGCCCGCGCTCGACGCGATCGGGCTGCGGCGCGGCACGGACAAGTCGTCGCGCCACCACGACTTCCTGCGGCTCTACGAATCGTTCTTCGCGCCGATGCGCGACCGGGCGCTGCGCATCCTGGAGATCGGCGTGTGGGAAGGGCAGTCGCTGCAGACGTGGGCGGAGTTCTTCCCCCGCGCGCAGGTCACGGGCGCGGACATCAACCCCGACACCCGACGGTTCGCGGGCGGGCGGATCGCGGTCGAGGTGGTGGACCAGTCCGACCGCGCGCAGCTCGCGGCGCTGGCGGCCGCGCACGGGCCGTTCGACATCGTGCTCGACGACGGGTCCCACGTCTGGACCCACCAGATCCTGACGCTGCAGGTGCTGCTGCCGCACGTGGCCGCGGGCGGCTTCTACGTGGTGGAGGACATCGACACCAGCTACGGCGCGCTGGGCGAGCAGTACAACGGCGGGGCGACGGTCTCGCCGGCGCGCTACCTGCACGCGATGTCGGACTACCTGGTCGGCGACCGCTACACCGACCTCGACGCGGAGCCGGACGCGTTCGTGCGCGCCCACGCGCGGCGGCTGGACTTCGTGGCGTTCGCGCGAAGGACGGTGGTGATGAAGGTGAGGTAAGGTCGGGCTCTGCCCGAACCCGCCAAAGGGCGGAGCCCTTTGGAAACCCTGTCCTTAAGGATTGGATTCCAAAGGCTTGCCTTTGGCGGAGTTTGAGGCAGAGCCTCAACCTTGCTTCCTCAAGCCCGGGACCTCGCCATGCGCATCCTCTGCCTCGTCCTTCTGGCCGCCACGGTCCCGGCCCGTGCGCAGGTGGTGGCGCCGCCGATGGTCAATGCCCCTGCCCCGGGCGCCGGCCCGTTCGGCAGCGGGCTTGCGGGGCCGGCGCAGAACCTCGGGCCGTCCCCGCAGGTGCAGGCCGCGCCGCCGCCGCTGCGCGCGCAGAACCTTGACCTGTACGGCGTGCCGTTCACCGAGGTGCAGCCGGGGAGCGGGCTGCCGTACACGCCGCCGCAGACGTATGGCGTCGAGGGCCCGCGGCGGCGCTGAGGCGGCCTTGTAGGGGGCGTGGCCGACCCGTTATCTCTGGGCGATGGAGCAGCCCGCGCACGACCCCGCCAGCGACCCAGGCCCGGCAGAGCTGCTGGCGGCGCGGCCGCAGCTCGGGATGCACGCGATGGACGGGCTGCTGCTGGAGGACGTGAGCCTGGCGGCGGTGGCAGCGGCGTTCGGCACGCCGTGCTGGGTGTACGGTGCGGGCACACTGCGGGCGCGGGCGCGGGCGCTGCGGGCGGCCTTTGCGGGGCTGGACGTGGCGGTCCACTACGCGGTGAAGGCGAACGACCACCTCGCGGTGCTGCGGCTGCTGCACGAGGAAGGGCTCGGCGCGGACGTGGTGAGCGCGGGCGAGCTGCTGCGGGCGAGGCGCGCGGGGGTGCCGGCGGCGGAGATCGTGTTCTCCGGGGTGGGCAAGACGGACGGGGAGCTGCGCCTCGCGGTGTCGGAGGGCATCGGGCAGGTCAACGTGGAGAGTGCGGAGGAGCTGGACGCGCTGTCGGCGATCGCGGGGGCGATGGGGCGCGTGGCGCGCGTGGCGCTGCGGGTGAACCCGGACGTGGACGCGGGCACGCACGAGAAGATCGCCACCGGGCGGGCGGGGGACAAGTTCGGCGTCGCTTATGACGAGGCGGCCGCGCTGTATGCGCGGGCGGCGGGGCTTCCGGGGATCAGGCCGGTGGGTCTGGCCGTGCACATCGGCAGCCAGATCGCGGCGGGCGCGCCGTATCTCGCGGCGTACGGGCGGATCGCGGCGCTGGTGCGCGGCATCCGGGCGGGCGGGCACGGCGTCGAGGTGGTGGACTGCGGGGGCGGGCTCGGGATCTCCTACCGCGACGAGGCGGCGGGGTCGCCGGCGGCGTGGGCGGGGGCGATCTCGGCGACGCTGGGCGGGCTGGGGGTCAGGCTCATGGTCGAGCCGGGGCGCTGGCTGGTCGGGCCGGCGGGGGTGCTGCTGGCGTCCGTGGTCCGGGCGAAGCGGAGCGGGGGGCACCGGTTCGTGGTGATCGACGCGGCGATGACGGAGCTGGCGCGGCCGGCGCTGTACGACGCCTGGCACGGGGTGCTGCCGGTGGGCGCGGTGGATGCGCTGGGCGAGGCGAGCCCGGCGGACGTGGTGGGGCCGGTGTGCGAGAGCGGCGACATCCTCGCGCGGGGGCGGCGGCTGCCGCCGCTGGCGCCGGGGGCGCTGGTCGCGATCCTGGATGCGGGGGCGTACGGGGCGGTGATGAGCTCGGCGTACAACGCGCGGCCGGCGGCTGCGGCGGTGCTGGTCGAGGACGGGCGGGCGAGCCTGATCCTGCCGCGTGCGCCGGTGGAGTCGCTGTGGGCGCGCGACATCCTGCCGGAGCGGGAGGTGCCGGAGCGGGCCGCGCCGGAGCTGCGGCGCGTGGGCGGGCGCGGGTGAGCGCCGGAGCGCCGCCCGGCGAGCCCG
>CAXSFE010000225.1:0-2672 GCA_964236585.1 uncultured Acetobacteraceae bacterium | reverse complement strand
GGCGCCCGGCCTGGCCGGCACGCCGGGACAGGCGGCGGGGCAGGGCGACCCGGCGCTGTTCGCGGGGGCCGGCCGGTTCGGGGTGCCCGCCCAGACGCCCGAGGCGCCCGAGCCGGCGTCCCGGTCCCCTGCCGCGCCCCGGCCCTACACGCAGGACTATCCCGCGCAGGGGTTCGCGCCTGCGCCGCCGCGTGCGGAGGCCGCGCTGCCGCCGCCGCCGGCCCGGGCCAGGCTGGCGGCCGTGCCGTCCGCCCCCGTGCCGGGTGCGGCGACGGTCCCGGCCCTGCCGGCCGTGCCTCGCGTCAGGGTGGTGGGCATCGACGTCGCGCCGCTTCCGGCCCTGCCGCCGCTGGTCGCGCTGGCCCCTGTCCCGATCGCACCGTCCCTCGCGAGGGTGGGTGCGCCGCCGCGGCTTGCCGTGCTGCCGCTGCCAGTCCCCGTTCCCGCCACGATCCGGACGCCCGGCACGCTCGCCGTGGCCGATGCCGCCCCGCCCGGGCTGCCCGCGGCCCCTGCCTGGCCGGCGCAGGCCGGCATCGCCGCCGGACCGCAGCGCCCGTCCGGCCAGGAGGCGCCGGTTGCCGCCGCGACCCCGCCCGGGGTCGAGGCATTGCCCGTGCCCGGCGCGGCGAAAGCCTCCGGTCCCGCAACGTCCAGGGCGGTCGCCAGCGCGTCGCTTCCCCCGCCGCCCGGCGACCTCGCGCGGGTGTCGGCTCCCGCGGTGGCCGTGGGCCGGACGGCGATGCCGGGGCGTCGTGACGGGCCTGTCGTGGCGCATGTGGCGCGCGGGAACGACACCGCGGCGGTGCTGCTGCGCCGCATCTGGGGCAGGGACGAGCCGGTGGCCCGCGCGTTGTTCCGCTCGCTCAATCCCGGGATCGACGCGCAGGGCCCCTGGCCGCCCGGGACGACGGTCGTCGTGCCGCAACGCCTGAAGGGCCGGCCGGGCGAGGCCGTGGCCACGCTCGCGGCGGCACCCCGCCCGCCGGCACCGCCACGCCCCAGGATCGAGGCCGTCCGCGACAACCCGGCGGGGCTGGTGCAGACGGAGGTGCCGTATTTCTGTCGATCGATCCTGCCGCAGAACGGGGCGGAGGACGCGTACACCCGCCAGGTCTGCGGGCGCTGAGCGGGTGCCCCCGGCCGGGTGGCCGGGGGCGTCCGCGAGGCCGGGCGGTTCAGGCGCCGGCGAGCTGGCTCTCGGCGAACTCGTAGTTGGCAATCTTGTCGAGCCAGTTGGTGACGTAGTCCGGGCGGCGGTTGCGGAAGTCCAGGTAGTAGCTGTGCTCCCACACGTCGATGCCGAGCAGGGCGGTGCCCTCGGCGGTCGCGAGCGGGTTCGATCCGTTCGGCGTCTTGGTCACCTTGAGCTTGCCGTCGGTGCCGGCGACCAGCCAGGCCCAGCCGGAGCCGAACTGCGTGGTGGCCGCTGTCTTGAACGCGTCCTTGAACTGGGCGACGCCGCCGAAGTCCTCGGTGAGCTTCTGCTCGAGCTTGCCGGGGATGGCGCCGCCGGTCGGGCTCATGTTCTGCCAGAACAGGATGTGGTTCCAGTGCTGGCCCGCGTTGTTGAACACCGGCGCCATGTCGGGCTTGCCGTGGGCGAGCTGGACGATCTCGTCGAGCGACTTGCCCTGCAGCTGCGGGTCCTTCTCGACGAAGCCGTTCAGCGCGGTGACGTAGGCCTGGTGGTGCTTATCGTGGTGCAGCTCCAGGGTCTCCTGGCACATGCCCTGCGCGGCGAGCGCGCCCTTGTCGTAGGGAAGGGCGGGAAGGTCGAACGCCATGGTGCGTCTCCGTGATGAGGGGGCGGCCATAGTAACGCCGGCGGGAGGGTTGGTTTCAGGCAAGGCAAGGCCAGGGCTCTGCCCTGGACCCGCTGGGGGCGAGCGCCCCCAGACCCGCACACATAAGCACAGGCCCAGAGTCGAGGTTTCCAAAGGCTCGGCCTTTGGCGGGGTCCAGGGGCAGAGCCCCTGGCCTTGCCTGCCTGCCGCGTGCCGGCCATCTGCGTCGGATGCTGTCTCCCCCCGCCGAGCTGGTGCGCCGCCACGACCCCGACCGTTTCCTGTGCGCGCTGTTCGCGCCCGAGGCGCTGCGCGAGCGGCTGTTCGTGCTGTACGCGTTCAACCACGAGCTGGCGCGGGCGCGGGAGGTGGCGTCGGTGCCGATGCTGGCGCTGATCCGGCTGCAGTGGTGGCGCGAGGTGGTCGAGGGCGCGCGGCGCAGCCACGAGGTCGCCACGCCGCTGCTCGACCTGGTCGAGGAGGGTGCGCTCGACCGCGCGACGCTGCTGGCGCTGATCGAGGCGCGCGAGGCGGAGGCGGAGGACGCGATGCCCACGCTGGACGTCTGGCGCGGGCATGCGCTGGCGGGGGCGGGCGGGCTGGCGGCGGAGGCGGCGCGCAGCCTGGGCGGGTGCGGCACGGCGGGCGGCGAGGCGGCGGCCCGGGCGCTGGGCGCGGCCTACGGGGTGGCGGGGATGCTGCGCAGCGTGGCGGTGCTGGCGCGGCAGGGGCGGTGCCTGCTGCCGGAGGACGTGCTGGCGCGGCACGGGCTGGACCGCGACGGCGTGATCGCGTCGCCGGGGGCGCCCGGGATGGCCGGGGTGCGCGCGGAGCTGGTGGGGGAGGGGCGCGCGCTGCTGCGGCAGGGGCGCGCGGCGCGGCTGC
>CAXSFE010000224.1:0-2817 GCA_964236585.1 uncultured Acetobacteraceae bacterium | reverse complement strand
CACCGCGCCGGGACGCGCGGCCGGCGGGCCATCCCCGGCGCGCGCGACCGCGGTGCCCGGCTCGGCGGGGCCGGGCACCGTCGAAGCCGTCCCGGCGGGCATCGGCGCTGCAGGCAGGGCCGCCATGACGCCGGGCGCAGGAGCCTGCGCCACCTGGCTGCCGCTCGAACCCGAAGCCGGCGCGAGCCCCGGCAAGGCCATCGTCGCCTCGCGGTGGTCCGGGGCGCCGGAGGGGTGCAGCAGCGTCGGCCCGGCCATGGCCGGCGCCTCGGCAGTCGCGAGATCGTGCGGCACGGCGAGTGTCGCGCTGGCCTGGGGAACGGTCGGCGAGGTGCCGGTCGGGGGCGACCCGGACTCGCCAGCCTGCGGCGCGTCAGCCCGGGGTCCGGCATCGCCCGGGGCGGCGTCCGGACCGGCGCCGGGCGACGCCGGCGAGACCAGGGACGCAGACGCGACCCGTTCCGGCGGCGCGCCCAGCCACTGCAGCACGCCGCCGCCGCAGCCCGCGAGCACCGCCAGCGCCGCCCAGGCGGTGCCGAGCCGCCGCCAAGTCAGGCGATCACGCAGCGGCGACCGCGCCCGGGCTGCTGCCGCGTCGGCGGGAGTCACGGCCGGGTCCTGCTCAGCCGCCCGCGCTCAGTGCGCCGAGGCGTGGCGCTGCTGTTCCATCGCCCGCACCAGCGTCAGGCCCTGCTGCAGCTGGAAGTCGGTCTCCGGCTTGGTCGGGTCGAACTTGGCGAAGTTCTCCGGCGGCATCTTCGGGATCGACGAGGCCACCTCGGGCAGGTCGGAGCGCGGCGCCGGCGGCGTGGTCGGGCTCGACGCCCCCTCGTTCTTCAGGGCGTGGTTCAGGTCCGCCTCGTGGTCCGGCAGGAACCGGGTCTCCTCCTCGCTGCTTTCCGCGACCGGCACGTCCGGCGCGATGCCCAGCCCCTGGATCGAGCGGCCCGACGGCGTGTAGTAGCGCGCCGTGGTCAGCCGGATCGCCCCGTCCCCCGGCTTCATCGGGATCACCGTCTGCACCGAGCCCTTGCCGAAGGAGCGGCTGCCCTCGATCACCGCGCGCTGGTGGTCCTGCAGCGCGCCGGCCACGATCTCGGACGCCGACGCCGAGCCGCCGTTGATCAGCACCACCATTGGCACGCCGGCCACGAGGTCGGTGCCGCGCGCGTTCCAGCGCTGGCTGTCCTCGGAGTGCCGCGCCCGCGTGGACACGATCTCGCCATCGGGGATGAAGTCGTCGCAGACGTCGACCGCCTGGTCGAGCAGCCCGCCCGGGTTGTTGCGCAGGTCGAGGATGAAGCCCTTCAGCGAGCCGCCGGCCTGCGCCTTGAGCTTGGTGATCGCCGAGCGCAGCCCCGGGTCCGTCTGCTCGTTGAACGAGGCGAGGCGCACGTAGCCCACGCCGTCGTACATCGCCGACTTGACCACCTGCACCTTGATGATCTCGCGCTGCATCGACACGTCGAGCGGCTTCTCCACCCCCTCGCGCTTGATCAGCAGCTTGATGGTCGAGCCGGGCGGGCCGCGCATCCGGTCCACCGCGTCGTTCAGCGACAGCCCCTGCACGCTCATGTTGTCCAGGCTCAGGATCAGGTCGCCCGACTTCATCCCCGCGCGCGACGCCGGGGTGTCGTCGATCGGCGTGATGACCTTGATGATGCCGTTGTCCTGCGTGACCTCCAGCCCGAGGCCGCCGAACTCGCCGCGCGTCTGCACCTGCATGTCGCGGAACTGCTTGGCGTTCATGTACGAGCTGTGCGGATCGAGCCCCGTCAGCATGCCGTTGAGCGAGTTGTCCACCAGGTCGCGGTCCGTCACCGGCTCGACGTAGTCCGCGCGCACCCGCTCGAACACGTCGCCGAACAGGGTCAGCAACTTGTAGGTATCGGCGCGCGAGGTCTCCTGCGCCCAGGCCGGCGGGAAGCCGAAATGCCCGGCAAGGATACCGGAGGCGGGCAGCGCCGCGACGCCGGCTGCAAAGGCGGCGCCGGCCAGAAGGCCGCTGCGGATGTTCATGCCCGAAACTCTCCCTGTGTGCCGCGCCGCCTCGGCGGCCCGGCCTCGTCGTCGCCGCCGGACCAGCCGGCCAGCAGGTGTAGGTCTGCCTGGATTACGCGACGTCAACGGGCGGATTACAATCCAACACGCGCCCCGGCGGAAGAGGGCTCGTGCAGGAGCACCAGAAGCAAGGCCAGGGGCTCTGCCCCTGGACCCCGCCAAAGGCGAAGCCTTTGGAAACCACTTGTAAGAAGCCAGTCCAGGGCGGCTCGCCCTGGCGGGGTCTCCGCCTTCAAGCAGGGAGGCAGAGCCCCTGGCCTTGCCTCCTACCCCCGTCCCCGCAGGAACGGCCCCGGGTCCACCGGCTGCCCGCCCCGCCGCAGCTCCAGCGACAGCGTGGGCGCCGTGCCTGCCTGCGCCGGGTCCCACTCGCCCATCACGCCGACCGGCTCGCCCCGCTGCACCGCGCGCCCGGGCGAGACGTCCAGCCGCCCGAGCCCGGACAGCACCGCGTGGAACCCCGCGCCGCAGTCCACGATCGCCAGCTTGCCGTAGGAGCGGAACGGCGCCGCGAACACCACCCGCCCCGCGCAGGGCGACACCACCCGTGCGCCCGGCGGTGGCCGGTACGACAGCCCGGTCGCAGGACCTGCGTCCGTGGCCGCGCCCCAGCCCTGCACGACGCTGCCCGCCACCGGCACGATCATCGCGCCGCCTGGGGCGCCGCCCGCGGCCCCGCCGGACCCGGCGGCCGCCTGCGGGGCGGCGGCGACGGCGGGGTCGGCGGTGCGCAACTCGAAGGCGTTGACTCCCGCC
>CAXSFE010000223.1:0-2858 GCA_964236585.1 uncultured Acetobacteraceae bacterium | reverse complement strand
ACCCGGCCGTGCCCGCGCCACCGCACGCCACCGCACGCCACGCCGCCGGAGCATATCGCGCCGCATCGCTCGCGGCCCTCGTCGCGCTGTGGTGGCTGGCCGCCCGCCTCGGCCACTCGCCGCAGCTGCTCCCCGGCCCGCTCGCGGTCGCCCGCGTCGCCGCGCGCCTGCTGCTGGACGGCTCGATGGCGTTCAACATCGCCGCCACCCTCGCGCGGGTCGCGTGCGCCTTCACCCTGTCCATGCTCGCCGGCGTGGCGCTCGGCATGCTCGCCGGCCGCTCCGCCCGCGCCGACGCCCTGATCGACCCGTGGCTGGTGGTCGCGCTCAACCTGCCTGTGCTGGTGGTCGTCGTCCTCGCCTACATCTGGATCGGCCTGAACGAGACCGCCGCCGTGCTCGCCGTCACCATCGCCAAGATGCCCACCGTGATCGTGACCCTGCGCGAGGGCGCCCGGGCGCTGGACCCCGCGCTGGACGAGATGGCGGCCGCCTTCCGCATCCCTGGCCTGCGCCGCCTGCGCCGCATCGTGCTGCCCCAGCTCGCGCCCTATCTCGCCGCTGCCGGCCGCTCCGGCCTGTCGATCACCTGGAAGATCGTCCTCGTCGTCGAGCTGCTCGGCCGCCCCAACGGCGTCGGCTTCGCGCTCAACCTGTTCTTCCAGGACTTCGACGTCGCCGCGATCCTGGCCTACGGCGTGGTGTTCGCCGGCCTGATGCTGGCGGTCGAGTCCGCGCTGATGCAGCCGCTGGAACGACGCGCGAATGCCTGGCGCACGGCTTGAGGTCCGGCTGCGGCTGAAGCGCTACGGCGCCCCGGCCGGCCGCGACATCCCCGCAGGTCCCGTCCACCCCGCACGCCACGACGCGCCCACCGTCCCCGAAGACGCCCGCCCCGGCGTGCAGGGCCCCGGCATGCAACACCCCGCATCCCCACCCCTCCCCGACGCGCCTGCCCCGCTCGCAGGTCCCGGCGACGCGCCCCCCACGGCCGCGACGGCCGCCGGGTCCGCACCGCGCCGCTCCGGCCGCGTCGGCGCCGTCGCCGTGCTCGGCCCCGTCGCCTTCGACGCCGCCGCCGGCGAGGTGCTCGCCGTCTTCGGCCCCTCCGGCACCGGCAAGAGCACGCTCCTGCGCATCATCCTCGGCCTCGACCCCGCGTTCGAGGGCAGCGTCGCCCGCCCGCCCGGCCCCGCCGGCGTCGTGTTCCAGGAGCCGCGCCTCGCCCCCTGGCTGGACGTCGCCGCCAACCTCCGCCTGGTCGCCCCCTCGCTCGACGCCGCAGCCGTCGCCGCCCTGCTCGCCCCCCTCGGCCTCGCCGGCACCGAGCGCATGCGCCCGGCCGCCCTCTCTCTGGGCATGCAGCGCCGCGTGGCGCTCGCCCGCGCCCTGGCGATCCGCCCGCAATGGCTGGTGCTCGACGAGCCGTTCGCCTCGCTCGACCCCGGCCTCGCGGCAACCCTCGGCGCGATCGTGGCGCACCACGCGCGCGACACCGGCGCGATCGTGCTGCTGGCCACCCACGAGCTGGACCAGGCGCTGGCGCTCGCCACCCGCATCCTCGTGCTCTCCGGCCGCCCCGCGACGCTGGCCGCCGACATCGCCGTTCCGCCCGGGGACCGCACCGCCCTGCGCGCCGAGCTGCTGGGGCGGTTCGCGTTCCTGGACGGGGGCGCAGGGAAGCAAGGTTGAGGCTCTGCCTCAAACTCCGCCAAGGGCAGGGCCCTTGGAACCCATCCCTTAAGCAAGGCCGGGTACAAGAGCGGCTTTGCTCCCCGCCTTCAGGCAGGGGCGGGTCTGGGCAGCGCCCAGCCTTCCTTCCTCCCGGGTCATTCCACCCACGCCGCGCCTGCACTATCCTGCCGCCAACGCCGCGCAACGGCACGCATTCGGGGAGGTCCGCCATGGCCCGCAGAGCAGGCTTCGGGTTCGTCGCGGCCGCAGTCCTGGCCGTGGCCGCGCACGCCGCCGACACCCCTCGCGCCGAACGGTTCTTCGTCTACAACCTCACCACCGCCAGCGACCTGAACGGCCTCTATCTCGCGCCCGCCGGCACCACCGACTGGGGCCCCAACCAGGCGCTCAACGACCGCGACCACCAGGTCGAGCCCACCGAGCGCCTCGCGATCAAGGGCATCGCCCACGGCCTCTACGACGTCCGCGCGGTGACCACGAAGGGCCACGAGTGCGTCAAGACGTCGGTCGACCTGACGCGCGAGACCACCTTCGATATCCGCGACGCGGACATGGCCTGCCCCTGACCCCAGACCCTGTGCTGACCCCCGAACCCGTTGCTGACCCGGTGAGCCCGCGGCGATGACCCAGGCCGTGCGCGCGAGCCGCGACGTGCCGTTCGGCGCGTGGCACGCCGTGTCCGACCGCGCCGTCCCCACCGCCGGCGCGTCGCCCGCACCCACCGCCCGCCGCCTTGCCTGGGAGGCCGGCCCGTCCGGCCTCGACGACGCCGCACGCCCCCGCCTGGCCCGGCCCCCGCGCCCCGGGCGCCGCCCTCCCCTGCTGGCGGCCGCGACCGCGCACGCGCTGCTGGCCGCCGCCCTGCTGCTCGCCTCGACCCCCGCCCTCCCCCCGGAGCACGAGGAGATCTCCGTGCCCCTGGTATTCGAGCCCGCCCCCGTCGCCACCGCGCCCGCGCCGCCGCCCGCCGCCCCGGACACGGCTCCCGCGACCCTGCCGCCGCCCGCCGTGCCCTCGCTCGCACCGCCGCCCCCCGACCCCGCACCCACCCCGCCGATCCCCGAGCCTGCGCTGCCCCTGCCCGCAACCCCCTCGCTTGCCCCCGCCGTCTCCTTGGCGCCCGACGCCCAGCCCGTCACGGCTCCGCCCGCCGTGGCCCTGCC
>CAXSFE010000222.1:0-2880 GCA_964236585.1 uncultured Acetobacteraceae bacterium | reverse complement strand
CAGCAGATCAACCAGGGCCAGATGGACCGCTGGAACATCGTCGCCACCCTGAACTACCTGCCGCACGCGCAGGAGACCGCGATCGTGCTCGCCAAGATGGGCGTCGACGCCAAGGACGGCGCCGCGAAGCGCCGCGTCGAGAGCATGGTGGCGCTCGCCGACCTCACGCGCGCCGGCTTCATCAACGGCGACATCTCCACCGTGATGTCGCCGCGCACCGTCATCACCTGGGCCGAGAACGCCCGGATCTTCGGCGACCTCGGCTTCGCGTTCCGCATGACGTTCCTCAACAAGTGCGACGAGGCGGAGCGCTCGACCGTCGCCGAGTACTACCAGCGCTGCTTCAACGAGGAGGTCGCCACCGGCAACCTCGCGTCTCGGCGCGCCGGCTGAAGGAAGCAAGGCCGGGCGCTGCCCGGACCCGCCAGGGGCGAGCCGCCCCTGGACCTGCTTGACTTGAGGGAGGCCGGTCCAGGGGCGGCTCGCCCCTGGCGGAGTTTGAGGCAGAGCCTCAACCTTGCTTCCTGCCCTGAACGACGGAGCAACGGCCATATGAGCGGCCCCAAGGACAGCGAGCGCGCCGAGGAGTTCAAGCGCGCGACCGCCGGCGCGATCCGCGCGATGGCGCAGCAGCCCGACGTGCAGGTGGCGTTCCAGCCCGGCCCGTCCGGCCTGGTCGGCAAGCGCGCCCGCCTGCCCATGCCCACGCGCGCCCTGCCCGCCCCCGAGATGGCCCGCCTGCGCGGGGCCGCCGACAGCGTGGCGCTGCGCCTGCGCCACCACGACGGCGCGGTGCACGCGCGCTCGATGCCGGTGCAGCGCGAGGCGCGCGAGGTGTACGACGCGCTGGAGCAGACCCGGGTCGAGGTGGTCGGCAGCCGCCTGATGGCCGGCGTCGCAGCCAACCTGGAGGCGCGGCTGGCCGAGTCCTGCGAGGCCGACGGCCACGACCGGATGACCAAGCGCGAGCAGCTCCCCCTGCCGACGGCCCTGTCGCTGCTGGTGCGCGAGCGGATGTCCGGCGTGCCGGCGCCCGCGGCCGCGCAGCACGTGCTGTCGCTGTGGCGCGCCTCGCTGGACGACCAGGTGGGCCAGGCGCTGGCCGAGCTGGCGGACACCGAGGGCGACCAGGCGGCCTACACCCGCGCCTCGCGCCGCCTGCTCGCGGCGATGAAGCTCGCGGAGGCCGAGGCGGAGGCGTCGCCCGACGAGCCCGGCGAGGAGGGCGAGGAGCAGGGCGAGCAGTCCGGCGCCCAGGACAACGCCGACGAGCAGGAGGGCACCGGCGAGAGCGAGTCCGACACGCCGATGGGCGCGCAGCCCGAGCAGGCCGAGGCGGTGGAGGCCGAGGGCGAGGGCGACGAGGACTCCGAGGACGACGGCGCCGCCCAGCCCCAGGACCGCCCGGGCGGGCCGCAGGGCCGCAAGGACCCGGCTACGGGCGAGGCCACCGGCTACCGCGCCTACTCGCGCGCCAGCGACGAGGAGATCGCCGCCGAGGACCTGTGCGACGCCGACGAGCTGACCCGCCTGCGCCAGCAGCTCGACCAGCAGCTTCAGCACCTGCAGGGCGTGGTCTCCAAGCTCGCCAACCGCCTGCAGCGCCGGCTCCTCGCGCAGCAGACGCGGGCGTGGGAGTTCGACCTGGAGGAGGGCATGCTCGACGCCGGCCGCCTCAGCCGCATCGTCGTCAACCCCCTGCTCTCGCTCTCGTACAAGCGAGAGCGCGAGACCGACTTCCGCGACACCGTGGTCACGCTGCTGGTGGACAACTC
Organism: uncultured Acetobacteraceae bacterium; assembly: GCA_964236585.1. Lineage (GTDB taxonomy): Bacteria > Pseudomonadota > Alphaproteobacteria > Acetobacterales > Acetobacteraceae > CAXSEF01. Next base: position 1,105 of record CAXSFE010000222.1, on the reverse strand, counting down.
CGGCTCCATGCGCGGCCGCCCGATCACCGTGGCCGCGATGTGCGGCGACATCCTGGCCCGCACGCTGGAGCGCTGCGCCGTCAAGGTCGAGGTGCTCGGCTTCACCACCCGCGCCTGGAAGGGCGGCAACTCGCGCGAGCGCTGGGTCGCCGACGGCAAGCCCGCGAACCCCGGCCGGCTGAACGACCTGCGCCACATCGTCTACAAGTCCGCCGACGCCCCCTGGCGCCGCGCGCGCAAGAACCTCGGGCTGATGCTGCGCGAGGGCCTGCTCAAGGAGAACATCGACGGCGAGGCCCTGCTCTGGGCCTACCGCCGCCTCCTCGCCCGCCCGGAGCACCGCCGCATCCTGATGGTGATCAGCGACGGCGCCCCCGTGGACGACTCCACCCTGTCCGCCAACCCCGGCAACTACCTGGAGCGCCACCTGCGCGACGTGATCCGCGACATCGAGGGCCGCGACCTGGTCGAGCTGATCGCGATCGGGATTGGCCACGACGTCACGCGCTACTACCGTCGCGCCGTGACGATCGTGGACGCCGAGGAGCTGGGAGGAACGATGATGAAGAAGATGAGCGAGCTGTTCGACGAGGACGCCGCGCAGGCCTGGGCCCGCTCGGCCGCCGCCCGCGCCCCCCTGGTCGCGTGAGGATGCGCCATCCCTGCTGGCGGCAGTGCGGCCTCGCGGCGTTCGCGGCGCTACTGCTTGCCGCCCGCCCCGTCCCGGCCCGCGCGCTCACGGTCGAGGGGATCACCGTCCCCGACACCTACGTGCTCGACGGCGCGCCGCTGCGCCTCATCCATCGCGACGTGAGCCCATCGAACGTGATGATCAGCTTCGACGGCGCGGTGAAGCTGCTCGACTTCGGCATCGCCAAGGCGCGCGGCGCGAACTCGAAGACGCGCACCGGCACGGTCAAGGGCAAGAACGCGTACATGTCGCCCGAGCAGATCCTCGGCAAGCCGCTCGATCGCTACGAGGCGAGGGCGAAGACCACGGGCACCGCGCCCTATGCCTATGAGCACAAGGATGTCGCGCCGGATGCCGCCTATGGCTACATCCTCGGTGCGGCCATCGCCAAGGGGCGGATCGCCTCGATCGACG
>CAXSFE010000221.1:0-2903 GCA_964236585.1 uncultured Acetobacteraceae bacterium | reverse complement strand
GCCAGCCCGGCCATGCGCGGTCCGACGAGCAGGATGCGGCCGCGGTGCCGGCCCCGCGCGACGCCGAGGGGCGGGTGCAGCGCGCCATGCGCCGGGCGCTGGGCGAGCTGATGCAGCAGTTCGGCGACTCGGCGGGCTCGGTGCCGAAGAGCCTGGGCGACGCGGACCAGGCGATGCAGCAGGCCGAGGACGCGCTGAAGGCAGGGCACGACGACGCGGCGCGCGAGGCGGAGCAGCGCGCGGTCGCCGACCTGCGCAAGGGCGGCCAGGAGATGGGCCAGACCATGCAGCGCCAGTTCGGGCTGTCCGAGTCCAAGGACGGCAAGGACGGGCAGGACGGCGACGGGAAGGGCGACGAGGCGCAGGACGGCGACGGCGAGGGCGGCAGCGGGAACAAGCCGGGCAAGGCCGGGCGTTCGAGGAAGGTGCAGCGAGACCCGCTCGGGCGGCTGACCCAGGACGGCGGGCACGGGATCAGCGACGGCGACGACGTGCACGTGCCGGACCAGGCGGAGCAGGCGCGCTCGCGCGACCTGCAGGACGAGCTGCGGCGCAGGGGCTCGGACCGGGGCAGGCCGCAGGACGAGCTGGACTACATCGGGCGGCTGCTGAAGCCGTTCTGAAGGAAGGTCGGGCTCTGCCCGAACCCGCCAAAGGACCGAGCCCTTTGGAAACCCTTTACTTTGTAGTGGATTCCAAAGGCTCGCCTTTGGCGGAGTCCAGAGGCAGAGCCTCTGGCCTTCCTTGCTTCAGGCCCAGCGCCGTGTAGACGCGGGTGCTCGGCGGCCACGCGCGCTGCACCACGCCGCGCCAGGCGACCGCCGCTCCCGCCAGGGCGACCAGCAGCACCAGGCTGGCCAGCCAGCCGATCCAGCCGTCGACGCGCCGCGCGGCAGCGGGCTCTCGCGCGTCGTCCTGCGCCAGCAGCACGTCGCGCCAGGCGTGGGTGTCTGCGGACGCGCGCGGGGCGGGGGTGGTGTCGAGGTCGGCGGCGGTGAAGCGCGGGCGGTCCGGCTCGGGGGGGTCGAACTCCCCATCCTCGAAGGCGGGGTCCGTGAAGGCGGGGAAGGCGGTTTCCGCGGGCGGGGTGGCCGCGTGCGCCGGGGTGGCGGGCTGCGGCTGCCATTCCCGCAGGCAGCGCACGCAGCGCACGCTGCGCCCGGCGCCGAGCATGGCGTCGGGCACGTCGTAGCTGGCGTTGCAGGCGGGGCAGGTGATGCGCATCGCGCCGGAGTGTCGCCAGGGGGGCGCAGGTTGGCAATGGTGCGACCGTGCCGCGGAACACGCGGGGGCTGCGGTTGTCGTGCGCAGGTCGCGCGGGGGCGGCTATGGTGGCGCGGTGCCCGTCGGCGGCGGGCGCGGGTCGCGGCGGAGGAGTCGGGGCGATGGTGCGGCTGGAGCAGGTGGGGCTGAGCTACGCGGCGCCGGGCGCGCGGGGCCCGGGGCACGGGCCGGAGGACGCGGTGCTCGAGGACATCAGCTTCTCGGTGCCGGCGGGAGGGTTCCGCTGGCTGCTGGGCCCGTCCGGGGCGGGCAAGACGAGCCTGCTGCGGCTGCTGACGCTGGCGGCGCTGCCGTCGCGCGGGCGGGTGCACCTGCTGGGCCACGAGATCGGGCCGCACCGCACCGCGCAGCGGCGGCTGCTGCCGCGGCTGCGGCGCAGGATCGGCGTGGTGTTCCAGGATTTCCGGCTGCTGCCGCACCTGTCGGCGCACGACAACGTGGCGCTGCCGCTGCGGCTGGCGGGGCACGACGAGGCGGAGATCGCGGCGGACGTGACGGACATGCTGGGCTGGGTCGGGCTGTCGCGCAGGGCGCAGGCACGGCCGGCGCAGCTGTCCGGGGGCGAGCAGCAGAGGGTGGCGATCGCGCGCGCGGTGATCGCGCGGCCGGAGCTGCTGCTGGCCGACGAGCCGACGGGCAACCTCGACGACGCGCAGGCGACGCGGCTGATGCAGCTGCTCGGCGAGATGCGCAGGCGGGGGACCACGATCGTGGTGGCGACGCACAACGAGAGGCTGGTGGAGCGGCACCCGGCGCGCGCGCTGCGTCTGGACCGGGGGCGGCTGGTCGCCGATGCCTGAGGCCGCGGACAGGGACGGCGTGCGCGGAGACGCGGGAAGGCCGGACGGTCGGGTGCCAGACAGTCGGGTGCCGGCCGGGCGGGCGGGGGCTGCGCGGCGCGGGCCGTTCGACGCGCTGGGGCTGCGGCGCGCGCTGTCGGACCGGCTGCTGCCGGGGCTGGTGGCGGCGATGGCGTTCCTGGCCGCGCTGGCGTTGGCCGGGGCGGTGGCGGCGTCGTCGCTGGCGTCGCGCTGGCGCGAAGGCGCGGGCACGGTACTCACGGTGCAGGTGCCGGACCCGCTGGCGCCGTCGATTGCGGCGCCGGGGGCCGCGGGGCCGGGGGCGAGCCGGGTGGACGCGGTGCGGGCGCTGCTGGAGGCGCGGCCGGGGGTGGCGTCGGCGCACGTGCTCGGCGAGGCGGAGCTGGCCGAGCTGCTGCGGCCGTGGCTGGGCGCGGGCGACGCGCTGTCGCTGCCGCTGCCCGGGGTGATCGAGGTGAGGCTGCGCGGCGGCGCGGACGCGGAGGCGACAGGGGCGGGGGCGCCGGGCGGGGGAGACACGCTGGCCGCCCGGCTGGCGCAGGCGGCGCCAGGGACACTGGTGGAGCGCAACGGGGACTGGATGCGCAGGCTGGGGGCGCTGGCGCGCTCGCTGCAGGCGTGCGCGGCGGCGGCGCTGCTGGTGGTTGCCGGGGTGGCGGCGGCGGTGGTGGCGGTGGCGACGCGCGCGGGGCTGTCGGCCCGGCGCGACGCGATCGGGATCGTGCACGGGCTGGGCGCCACGGACAGCTACATCGCCGGGCGGTTCGCGGCGCGCGCCACGCTGCTGGCCAGCCTGGG
>CAXSFE010000220.1:0-3017 GCA_964236585.1 uncultured Acetobacteraceae bacterium | reverse complement strand
AGTCAAGGGATCAAAGGGTCCTCGGACCCTTTGCGGGTCTGGGCAGAGCCCAGTCCTCCTTCCTACGCCGCCGCGTCCAGCTCCACGCCCAGCGCCTCCAGCAGCCGCGCCCGCAGCGCCGCCATCCCCGGGTCCGACGCCCTGCGCGGCCGGGGCACGTCGATCGTCACCTCCACCGCCACCCGCCCGCGGTCCAGCACCAGCGCCCGGTCCGCCAGCAGCAGCGCCTCGTCCACGTCGTGCGTGACCAGCAGCACCGCGCACCGGTGCCTCGCCCACAGCGCGCCGACCATCGCCTGCATCCGCAGCCGCGTCAGCGCGTCGAGCGAGGCGAACGGCTCGTCCAGCAGCAGGAACTCCGGCGAGCGCACCATCGCCCGCGCGATCCCCGCCCGCTGCGCCTCGCCGCCGGACAGGGTCATCGGCCAGGCGCCCACCCGGTGCGACAGCCCCACCTCGCCCAGCGCCGCCTCCGCCCGCGCCCGCACGTCGGGGCCCCGCAGCCCCAGCGCCACGTTGCGCCACACCCTGCGCCACGGCAGCAGCCGCGCCTCCTGGAACACCACCGCGCGCCGCTCCGGCACCGCGACGCTGCCCTCCGTCACCGGGTCGAGCCCGGCCAGGGTGCGCAGCAGCGTCGTCTTGCCCGAGCCGGACCGGCCGAGCAGGGCCACGAACTCGCCGCCCGCGATGTCGAGGTCGAGCGAGTCGAGCACCGGAGGGCCGGCGAAGCGGCGGGTCAGGGCGCGGACCTGCACTGCGGACATCGGGAAACGCTCCAGAAAGAAAGGCCGGGCTCTGCCCGGACCCGCAAAGGGCCGGAGGCCCTTTGATCCCTTGACTCAAGCGGCGATTTCCAAAGACTCGGCCTTTGGCGGAGTTTGAGGCAGAACCTCAACCCTGCTTGCCCGAACCCGGCTCAGAACGCCTTGGCGGTCCCGCCCATCAGCTCCGCCGGCGTCATCTGCGACAGCGACGTCGACCCGCCGCCGGTGAACAGCGGCCGGCGCGCCTGCAGCATCGGATCCGGCGAGCGCGTTGAGACGTCGAGCAGCGGGAACAGCATCTCCGCGACCCGGTACGCCTCCTCCAGGTGCGGGTAGCCCGACCCGATCACCGCGTCGATGCCGAGCGCGCGATACTCGGCGAGGCGCGCCGCCACCGTCGCCGGCGAGCCGACCAGCGCGGTGCCGGCCCCGCCGCGCACCAGGCCCACGCCGGCCCACAGGTTCGGGCTGACCTCCAGCCCGTCGCCGCCGGCCTGCCGCGCGCGGTCCTGCAGCTCCAGCATCCGCCGCTGCCCCACGGAGTCCGTCTCGCGGCGCAGCTTGCCCTGCGCCGCCTCGACCATCTGCGGCGACAGCCGGCTGATGAGCGCGCGCGCCGCGGCCCAGGCCTCCTCGTCGGTGTCGCGCACGATGAAGTGCAGCCGGATGCCATAGCGCAGGGTGCGCCCGCGCGCGGCCGCCTTCGCGCGCATCGCGGCAATCTTGCCGGCGACCGCGCCGGGCGGCTCGCCCCAGGTCAGGTAGGTGTCAATGTGCTCGGCCGCGATGTCCATCGCCGGGTCCGACGAGCCGCCGAACCACAGCGGCGGATACGGCGACTGCACCGGCGGGAAGAACAGCCGCGCGCCCTTGTTGCGCAGGAAGCGGCCCTCGAAGTCCACGGTCTCGCCGCGCATCATGGCACGCCACACGGTGAGGAACTCCGCGGTCTGGGCGTAGCGCTCGTCGTGGTCGAGGAAGATGCCGTCGCCCGCGAGGTCGGTGGGATTGCCGCCGGCGACCACGTTGACGATCAGCCGGCCGTTGCTGAGCCGGTCGAACGTCGCCGCCTGCCGTGCCGCCTCGGCCGGCAGGGTCGAGCCCGGCCGCAGCGCCACCAGGTAGCGCAGCTGCTCGGTGTGGGTGACGACCGAGGTGGCGACGCCCCATGCGTCCTCGCAGCCCGGCCCGGTCGGCAGCAGCACGCCGTGGTAGCCGAGCCGGTCCACCGCCTGCGCCAGCTCGCGCAGGTAGCCGTTGGTGGCCGGCCGCGCGCGCTCCTGCGAGCCGAGGAACGTGCCGTCCCCGCTGGTCGGCAGGAACCAGAGGAAGTCCAACGGCGGCTGCGCAGGCTGTACGGCGACGTTCATGGAGAATGCTCCGAAATTGCAGAAGCCGAACCCGCGCCACGAAGCCACGTGCGCCGGTCCAGGGGCGGCTCGCCCCTGGCGGGTCCAGGGCAGAGCCCTGGCCTTACCGTGCCAGCAGCACCGGCCGCCACGCCAGCAGCCGCCGCTCCAGCAGCCTGACCCCGAGGTCGGCGCCGAGCCCGAGCAGGGCGTAGCTCAGCAGCCCGACCATGATGATGTCCGTGCGCAGGAAGTCGCGCGCGTCCATCATCATGAAGCCGAGCCCGGAGGAGCTGTTGATCTGCTCGCCGACGACGAGACTGAGCCAGCCGATGCCGACCGCGTAGCGCAGCCCGACCAGGAAGCCGGGGAGTGCGCCGGGCAGGATGACCTCGCGGACCATCTCCGTGCGCGACAGCCCGAGCACGCGCGCGCTCTCCACGAGCTTCGGGTCGACGCCGCGGATGGCGGCGAACAGGTTGAGGTAGATCGGGAACACCGCGCCGAGCGCCACCAGGGCGACCTTGGGCGTCTCGCCAATGCCGAACCACAGGATGAACAGCGGCACCAGCGCCAGGTGCGGCAGGGTGCGCACCATCTGCATCGGCGCGTCGACCGCGTCCTCGCCGAGGCGCGACAGCCCGGCGACCAGCGCCATCGCCACGCCGGCGACGATCGCGATGGCAAGGCCGGCGGCGACGCGGGCCAGCGAGACCAGCGTGTCCACGGGCAGGGTGCCGTCCAGCACGAGGTGGACGAAGCTGGCGGCGACGGAGGCGGGGGAGGCGAGCGTGCGGGCGGACACCAGCCCCGCCGAGCTGGCGAGCTGCCACACCGCGACCAGCAGCAGGGGCGAGGCGACGCGGCGCAGCGCGCGGCCGGCCGCGGCGGCGCCCCGCAC
>CAXSFE010000219.1:0-3125 GCA_964236585.1 uncultured Acetobacteraceae bacterium | reverse complement strand
GCAGCGCGTCGAGGCGTTCGGCGACAACCCCGGGCAGCTGCGGATGCTGTGGCGCCTGCCCGCGCGGCGCCGCGAGCCGCCGGCGCTGGTGGTGCTGCTGCACGGCTGCGGCCAGGACGCGCCCGCCTTCGCCGAGCAGTCCGGCTGGGCCGAGCTGTCCGACGCCCGCGGCTTCGTGCTGCTGCTCCCCGAGCAGACCGGCGCCAACAACCACGGCCGCTGCTTCAACTGGTTCGTGCCCCGCCAGACCCGGCGCGGGCTCGGCGAGGCCAGCTCCGTGCGCGCCATGGTGGACCACGCCGTGTCGGCGCTGGGCTGCGACCCGGCCCGCGTGTTCGTGGCGGGGCTGTCGGCCGGCGGCGCCATGGCCGCGTGCCTGCTCGCCGCCTACCCCGACCGGTTCGCCGGCGGCGCCGCCGTCGCCGGCCTCCCCGTCGGCTGCGCCGAGGGCGGCGGGCAGGCGATGATGCGCATGATGCAGGCCGGCCCGCAGCGCACCCCGGCGGAATGGGCCGCCGTCGCCCGCGCCCACGGCCCGGCCCGGGTCGCCGCTTGGCCGCGCCTGTCCGTGTGGCAGGGCGGCGCCGACCACACCGTCAACCCCGCCAACGCCGACGCGCTCGCCGTGCAGTTCGCCGCCCTGCACGGGCTGCACGCAGCACCCGACGAGGAAAGCTCGCCCGACACCGGCCTGCGCCGCCGCGTGTGGCGCAACGCGGACGGCACCGCCGCGATCGAGCACTGGAGCCTGGCGCGGATGGGCCACGGCTACCCGGTGCGCGGCGGCCGGGAGCACAACTGGGTGCTGCCGGTCGGCGTCCAGGCCAGCGAGGAGATCGCCCGCTTCTGGGGTCTCTGATCCAGGCGGTCTCTAACACCAACCTGTCAGCAAGCAAGGCTGGGCTCTGCCCAGACCCGCCAAAGGGCCGAGCCCTTTGGATACCCAATACTTAAGTGTTCATCTCCTGTTCTGGTCTTTGGCGGAGGTTGAGGCAGATCCTTGACCTCGCCTGATCGGTCATCCTCAAAGGACGTGGACATAAGACGAACAACCGCATTCACCGTCATTTTACTGATATGTTATCACATTATAAACAGTATAACATAGTGTTTATAATGTGGACGGTGAGCGTAGCCGGCAAAGTTGAGACTCAGCCTCAAGCTCCCCAAAGGCAGGCCTTTAAAACAAATTTCTTAAGTGAGGCCGGTCCAGGGGCGGCTCGCCCCTGGCGGGTCTGGGCAGAGCCCAGCCTTGCTTACCTGCCGCCCTGCCTACGCCTCCAGGATCTCCACCGCCGCGACGTCGAGCAGCCGCTCGATCACCTCGGGCTCCTGGGCGCCGGCGATCGCGTGCCGCCCCGCCACCACGAAGCACGGCACGCCGTTGATGCCGAGCCGGTGGGCGCGCAGGTTCTCCGCGTGGATCGCTTCCGCCTCCTCCCCGCCCACCAGGAACTGCCGCGCCGCCTCCCCGTCCAGCCCGCACGACGCAGCGACCGCCACCAGCACCCGCAGGTCGCCGACATCGCGCCCGTCGGTGAAGTGCGCGGCGAACAGCGCCTCGACCGTCTCCGACGCCCGCCCGTAGCGCGCCGCCAGCCGCACCAGCCGGTGGGCGTCCACGCTCGACGGCGTGCGCCGGATGCGCTCGAAGCGGAACTGCACCCCCTCGGCCAGCCCGATCTCCGTGATCGAGGCGTACAGCCGACGCGCCCGGTCCTCACCGCCGAACTTGCGCGACACGTAGTCCGCCCGCGCCATCCCGCCCGGCGGCATGTCCGGGTTCAGCAGGAACGGCCGCCACGCCAGGTCGAACTGCAGGTCCGGCCGCCGCCGCAGCGTGCGCAGCAGCCGGCGCATGCCGAGATAGCACCACGGACAGACCAGGTCGTGCACGACCTCCACGGTCAGGCGCGCACGCAGGGAACCGAGAACCGTCACAACGCAAGCCTAGAGCGCCGCAACAGGCGCCACAACGTCAGGAAGATAAGGTTGAGGCTCTGCCTCAAACTCCGCCAGGGGGAGCCCCCCTGGACCGGCTTGACTTAGGGAGGGTGGTCCAGGGGGCCTCCCCCTGGCGGGTCCAGGGCAGAGCCCTGGCCTTGCCTCACGCCCCCTCCGGCGACAGCGTCGGGTCCGCCCTGAACTCCTCCACCAGGAAGTCGATCACCGCGCGCACCCGCGGCGCCAGGTGCCTGCGCGACGGATAGACCGCGTTGATCGCCACCCGCGGCGGCTGCCAGTCGCGCAGCACCGCGAGCACCCGCCCGTCCGCCAGCTCGTCGCGGAAGTACCACGCCGGCAGCAGGGCGACGCCGAGCCCGCCCAGCACCGCCTCGCGCAGCGCCTCGGAGCCGTCCGTGCTGAACCGCCCGCCGACGTGCACCGTGACCGGCCCGTCCGCGCCCTCGAAGTGCCAGTCGTGCGGCGAGGGCATCTGCAGGAAGGTGATGCACTCGTGGCGCGCGAGGTCCTCCGGGTGCGCCGGCACGCCGCGCTGCGCGATGTACTCCGCCGACGCCAGCGTGAGTCGCGCCGAGGAGCCGACGCGCCGCGCGATCAGGCTGCTCCCCTCCGCCGTGGCCGAGCGGATGGCGAGGTCGAGCCCCTCGGCGACCAGGTCGTGCGGCCGGTCCGCCACGTGCAGCTCGACCGACAGCCCGGGGTAGCGCTCCAGCAGCCCGCGCAGCTTCGGCGCCACGTGGATGCGGCCGAACACGCTCGGCACCGCGAGCCGCACCAGCCCGACCGGCTCGCTGCCGCCGCGCCCGACCGCGGCCTCCGCCTCCTCGACCGCCTCCAGCACCCGGCGCGCATGGGCCAGCAGGTCGCGCCCGTCCTCGGTCAGCGTCAGCCGCCGGGTGGTGCGCTGGATCAGCCGCGCCCCGAGATGCTCCTCCAGCGACGCGATCTGGCGCGACACCGCCGGCTGGGTGGCGCCGCCCTCGCGCGCCACGTTGGAGAACGACCCGGCCTCCGCCACGCGGATGTAGGTCCGGAACGCGGCGATCAGGTCCATGACTCCCCCCCGAACAACCCCGCCCCCGCCGGGCGATGCTTCTACCCGCGCCCTGGTGCGCGGCCCGGCCCGCCGTCCCGCCCCGCCCGCCGCCGCGGGCCCGCGG
>CAXSFE010000218.1:0-3169 GCA_964236585.1 uncultured Acetobacteraceae bacterium | reverse complement strand
GGCGCCTGGGTGTGGCATCGCACCACGTCGCTGCCCCTGCGCGACGCGTCCGGGCACATCATCGAGTGGCTCGGCTCGACCACGGAGATCCAGGCCTACAAGGACCTGCAGGCCCGGCAGAACGGCCTGCTCGCCGCCGCCGAGCGCCACACGCGCGCGCTGCAGGAGGAGGTCATGCACCGACGGCGCGCCGAGGCGCTGCTGGCGCATGCGGCATCCCACGACGGCCTGACGGACCTGCACAACCGCGCCTGGTTCATGGAGCGTCTGGGGCAGGTCATGGCAGGGGGCGGCACGGCGTCGCCGGGCTGCTCCGTGCTGTTCGTGGACCTGGACTGCTTCGCGTCCGTCAACGACACGCTCGGGCACCAGGCGGGCGACCGGCTGCTGGTCGCGACCGGCCGGCGGCTGCGGGGGTGCCTGGGGCCGGGCAGCACGCTGGCGCGGCTGGGCGGCGACGAGTTCGCGGTGCTGGTGGAGGACGCGCCCGACGCCGGCACCGCGCTGCGGCTGGCGCGGCGGTTCGCCGACGCGATGCGCGATCCGGTGAGGTTCGGCGCGCAGGAGGTGTTCGCGTCGTGCAGCATGGGCATCGCCCACGCGGCGGCGGGGACCTGCACGCCGGGGGAGCTGGTGCGCGACGCCGACACCGCGATGTACTGGGCCAAGCGCGAGGACCGCGGCGGCTGCGCGGTGTTCACCGACGCCATGCGCGACGAGGCGGCCAGTGCGCTGGACCTGCAGGCGGACCTGCGCCGCGCGGTCGAGCGGGGCGAGTTCGTGCTGCACTACCAGCCGATCTGCGACGCCGTCACCAGGAGCCTGGTCGCGGTGGAGGCGCTGGTCCGCTGGCGGCATCTGGAGCGGGGCGAGATCGGGCCGGCGTCGTTCATCCCCGCGGCCGAGCGGGCCGGCCTGATCCGCGACCTGGGGCGCTGGGTGCTGCGCGAGGCGTGCCTGCAGGCCAGCGCCTGGCACGGGCGACACGCGGGCCTGTCGCTGCGGCTCAGCGTGAACGCGTCCGGCGAGGAGCTGCGCGACCGGCGCTACCTGGACGACGTGCGCGACATCCTGGCCGAGACGGGCCTCGATCCCGCGCGGCTGCAGCTGGAGGTGACCGAGGGGGTGTTCCTGCGCCGGCCGGAGATCGCGGGCGAGGTGCTGGGCGGGCTGCGCGACCTGGGCGTGCGGATCGCGCTCGACGACTTCGGCACGGGCTACTCGTCGCTGGGCTACCTGAACCGCTACCCCGTGGATGCCCTCAAGATCGACCGCTCGTTCGTGGCCGAGATGCTGGTGCAGCCGAGGACCTGGGCGGTCGTGGAGACCATCATCAGGCTTGGGCAGGCGATGGACCTGGCGGTGGTGGCGGAGGGCGTGGAGGAGGACGCGCAGCTCCACGCCCTGCACGAGGCGGGCTGCGGGCTGGTGCAGGGCTTCCTGCTCGCCCCGCCGCTCCCGGCCGGGCAGATCGAGGCGATGCTGACCCTCGGGTTCGCCACGCGGCAGGGAGGCTGACGGCACCCGGGCGCCGGCACACTCCGGCCAGGCCAGGGCGGAATGTCGCGCTCGGTCGTTCCGGTTCGGCGTGCCCGTGGTATCGTCGCTGCAGCCAGCGAGGAGGGACCAGCGCGATGTCATGGGCAGGATCGGGCGCCGAGGTGTGGGACGCAAGCCATCTGCGCATCGCTTCCGACGCTGCCGGCGTCTCCCTGTGGTCGTGGAACGTCGACACCGACGAGGTCTCGATGGACAGGCGGGCCCACGCCCTGTGGGCGGTACCGCTGGGCAGCCAGGTCACCTTCGAGGAGCTCTCCAGGCGCATCCACCTCCACGACGTCGACAGGGTGAGGAACGCCTTCGCGCAGACGCGGTCCGTCCTGGGCACCTACGACATCGACTTCCGCATCCTGCACGGCGAGGACGTCCGCTGGATCTCGGCGCGCGGCCAGGGGGAGGACCGGGGCATCGTCGAGCGGGTCATGTTCGGGGTGTTCCTCGACGTCACGGAGCGCAGGATGGCCGAGGAGGCCCGCGAGCTGCTGGCGAGCGAGATGAGCCACCGGGTCAAGAACCTGTTCGCCATCGCCTCCGCGCTGACCGCGATCGCCGCGCGCTCGGCGGCGACGACGACGGAGATGGCGCGGGACCTGACGCAGCGGCTGACCGCGCTGGGGCGGGCCCACGACCTCGTGCGTCCCATCCACGGCCAGGCGGGGGACAAGGCGGCGCTGCTCGGCGATCTCCTCGCGGTCCTGCTCGCGCCCTACGGCGACGGGGGGGCCGCGGGCGAGCGCATCCGCCTCTCGGTGCCGGAGCTGCGCGTCGGCGAGACGTCGGCGACGACGCTGGCCCTGGTCGTGCACGAGCTGGCGACCAACTCGGTCAAGTACGGCGCGCTCTCGGAGGCATGCGGCACGCTCGACATCGCCTGCACCGTGGGCGGCAACGAGATCGTGGTGACCTGGACCGAGCGGGGCGGTCCGCCTCCCGTCGAGCCCGCGGGGCCGGGAGGCTTCGGGAGCAGGCTGATCGCGCAGAGCATGTCCGGCCAGCTCGGCGGCTCCATCGCGATCGACTGGCCGGCCGAGGGCGCGGTCGTCACGCTGCGGATGAGCATGGCCCGCGTGGTGCGGTAGCGGCCGCCCGACCTTCCCACCGAGGCTGTCCCGGCACCGCCGGGACAAGGCGCGCGGGCAGGCACGGGCGCCGGCCGCCGGCTGGTCGGATGCGATGCCGCGAGACGGTCGGTCCATGCCGTCGATGCGTTTCGGCAACAGACCGCCTCGCCACGGCCGGCGACGACCATTCGGCGCACCGGTCCGGCGGCGGCACGGCAGCCCCGTCGAGGCGAAATGTCATCGTCTTGTGCCGGAACCCCGGCGTTGCGCCGCCTATGCTGCGACCGGTCGAATTCCGGAGAGTGCCGTGTCGCATCGCTTCCATCCGCGCACGGCGCTGCTCGCCGCAACCGCACTGGCCTGGTGCTGCGGCGCGGGCGGCGCCGCACGGGCCGCCGAGGATCCCCGGCTCGGCGCGATCGAGGCGCAGATCCGCGCGCTGCAGGCCCAGCTCGGCCAGGTGAGGCACGACCTCGCCGCACGCGATGCCCAGGTGCGAAGTGCCCGCGCCGAGGCGGCCCAGGCGCGCGCCGAGGCCCGCGCGGCGG
>CAXSFE010000217.1:0-3207 GCA_964236585.1 uncultured Acetobacteraceae bacterium | reverse complement strand
CGGCGCTGGCGCTTCGCGACCGCGGCGTCGCTGGCGCTGGCCGCGGGGGTGGCTGCGCTGGCGCTGCGCCAGCCGGCGGAGACGCGCTCGGTCGCGGCCCTGGCGCCGGCCGGCAGCCAGTCCGGGCTGTTCCTGGCGATGGCGCGGCCGGACGGCACGCTGGTGCTGCGCGCGGTCTCGGCGGTGGCGGTGCCGAAGGGGCGCGACCTGCAGCTCTGGTCGCTGCCCGAGGGCGCCACGGTGCCGGCCTCGCTGGGCGTCCTGCCCTCGGACGGCAAGCAGGTGCAGGCGAGCCCCGCCGCCGGGGGCCAGCTCCTCGTCAGCCTGGAGCCCGCGGGCGGCTCGCCGACCGGCGCGCCCACCGGCCCGGTGGTCTACTCCGGCCGGCTGATCACGGAGTAGCCCGGCGCGCTTCCGGAACCGGTCACCGGCGTTGCGAACAAGGCTCGGTCTTCCCTCGGGCCAACGGCCAGGTTCGTTGACCCGTCGGCAAGCAAGGCTGGGCTCTGCCCAGACCCGCCAGGGGCGAGCCGCCCCTGGACCGGCATGACTTAAGGGCGGCGGTCCAGGGGCCCAGCCCCTGGCGGAGTTTGAGGCAGAGCCTCAACCTTGCCTTGGTTTCCTGGTCGCGGACCACGATCGCCGGCGCAGGCTTCGACCCGCCTCGCGCATTGATGCGGCATGCCGTGGTTGCCAAGCCCGGCGCGGCGGATACCATTGCGGCGCGGCCGTCCGAGTCCGGCCGCGGCCTCGCTGCCGGGACGCGAACCGCTCCGCAGCCCTGGTGTCGCCCATCGCACGGAGATCCACGGATGACCGACAATCCCCTCGACGACAGCGACGGCAAGCGCAACGCGCTCATCGAGAAGCGCGCCTACCACCTGTGGGAGGCGGGCGGGCGGCCGCACGGGCAGCACGACGAGTTCTGGGAGCGCGCCTCCGAGCTGGTGCGCATGGAGGAGGCGGCAGGCTTCGGCCAGCTTCCCAACCCGTCCACGGTGCCCGGCGCCGACCCGTCACGGATGCCGGTCGAGGAGGCGTTCATCCAGGAGAACCTGGGCGAGTTCCCGGACCGCTCGTCCGACCAGGGCGAGCGCCCGCAGTCGCCGCGCGCGGCGCTGACCCACGAGGAGCCGGACGAGCCGGCGGCGCCCGCCGCACCGGCCAGGCGCGCGAAGGGTAGGGCGGAGACCGCGACCCCGGCCAGGCCGCCGGCCCCGGCCAAGCCCCAGGCCCCGGCCAAGCCCCAGGCCCCGGCCAAGTCCCCGGCCGCGGCGTCCGGCAGCGGCGGCAAGCCCGCGGCCGAGGCCCCGGCGAAGAAGCCGGCCGGCAGGAAGCCCGCCAAGGGCTGAGCCGCCCGCAGGCCGGTCCGGCGCGCAGCCGGTGCCCTGGCCGGGGGTCGCTCCCGTCCCGGGGCAGGCCTGCCTACAGGGATGGTTAACCCGGGCGTGTGATCCTTGTCCCGACTCAAGGACAGGCCATGCCCCGGATTTCCCGTTCCTCGCTGCGCGGCCAGTTCCTGCTCGGCTTCGTCCTGCTGCTGCTGGCCGTTTTCGCGCTCGGCATCTGCGGGCTGTGCAGCATCGCGCGCATGGACCAGGCCGGGGCCGCGATCCGGGACGGCACCCTGGTCAGCCTGCGCGACGGTGCGCGCCTCGCCCGCGCCCTCGAGCGGTTCAGGACGCTGGAGGCCCACGCGGTCACCACGCCGGTCGCGGCCGACCGCACCGAGCTGACGATGGAGATCGCGCAGGCCACGGCCGAGGTCGGCGCGGCGCGGGCCGCCTTCGAGCCGGACATCGACCCCGGCGAGGAGCGCGCCCACGTCGCGGAGCTGGACGCGCTCTGGCAGGCCTACCTGCCGCTGCACGGCACGCTGATGCGCCTCGCCGCCACCGACCGCGATGCCGCAGATGCGCTGCTCGTCGGCGAGACCTCGCACCGCTTCCGCGCCATCCGGAGCCTGCTGGTGTGGGACAGCGACTACGCCGGGGCGCGCGGCACGGCCCAGGCGGAACGGGGTGCTGCGATCGCCCGCTCCGCCCGGGGCCTCATGCTGCTCGTGATGGGCGGCGCGGCGCTGGTCGCGATCGGCGTCGGCGCCCTGCTGATGCACGGCATCTTCGGGCCGCTGGTGGCGATCACCGCGACGATGCGCCGGCTGGCGGACCACGACCTGGCGGCGGCGATCCCCGGGCTGGGGCGGGGCGACGAGATCGGGGAGATCGCCGACGCGGTGGCGGTGTTCCGCGACGGCCTGGTGCGCGCCGAGCGCCTCGCCGCCGAGCAGGAGCGCGAGCAGGCGCACAAGCACCGCCAGAGCGCGCGCGTGTCGGAGCTGGTGGAGGGCTTCGAGCGCCAGGTGAGCGGCATGACCGGCACGCTCGCCGCAGCCGCGACGCAGCTCGAGGCCACCGCGGGCACGATGTCGCGCATCGCGACGCAGGCCACGTACCAGGCGAGCAACGTCGCGGCCGCGGCCGAGGAGGCGGGCACCGGGGTGCAGACCGTGGCCGCCGCCGCCGAGGAGCTGGCCGCCTCGGTGCACGAGATCAGCCGCCAGGTGGCGAGCTCGGCGCGCACCACGCTCGAGGCGGTGGCCGAGGCGCGCCGCACCGACACGGTGGTGCGCACGCTCGCCGATGGCGCGCAGCGCATCGGCCAGGTGGTGGAGCTGATCACCGGCATCGCGGGCCAGACGAACCTGCTGGCGCTCAACGCCACGATCGAGGCGGCGCGGGCGGGCGACGCGGGCAAGGGGTTCGCCGTGGTCGCCTCCGAGGTGAAGAGCCTGGCGCAGCAGACCGCGAAGGCGACGGAGGAGATCGCGGCGCAGATCAGCCAGATCCAGGCGGCCACGACCGACGCGGTCACCGCGATCCAGGGCATCGCGCGGCGCATCGAGGAGGTGAGCGCGATCTCGACCTCGATCGCCAACGCGGTGGCGCAGCAGGGTGCCGCGACGGCGGAGATCGCCGCCAACGTGGCGCAGACCGCCGGCAGCGCCCAGGACGTGACCGCCAACATCGCCGGCGTCAGCCAGGCCGCCGGCGAGACCGGGACGGCGGCCGGCGGCGTGCTGCAGGCCGCCGGCGCCCTGTCGCGGCAGGCCGAGCAGCTCACCGCCGAGGTGAACAGCTTCGTCGCCGCGATCCAGGCCGCATGACCGCTCGCCGCCGCGCCGGGTCAGGGCCGGGGCGCCACCTC
>CAXSFE010000216.1:0-3264 GCA_964236585.1 uncultured Acetobacteraceae bacterium | reverse complement strand
GCTCATGCCCGCAAGCTTCGCCCCTACACAGGCTCAGGTCCATAACAGCCTCTAGTTGCTTCTGCAATCCTGTAACAAACGTCCTGCGGAGTGAGTGGAAG
Source organism: uncultured Acetobacteraceae bacterium (assembly GCA_964236585.1). GTDB lineage: Bacteria > Pseudomonadota > Alphaproteobacteria > Acetobacterales > Acetobacteraceae > CAXSEF01. The sequence goes on along the minus strand of CAXSFE010000216.1, from coordinate 3,163 downwards.
GTTGTCCTACTTCCCTCGAAGCCAATGCTTCTCCGCCAGCGAGTAAACCATTTGGAGATATTAGCTCCCTGTTGATCTGTTGACTTGCTGTAAGTCATAGCAGGAAAGAGCTTTTTTGCTTTTGCCCTCGCAGCTCCGTGGATGAAGTCCGGCAGCCCGAGGCGAATCAGGTCTGGATGCAACGGGATCTTTCTGTCAGCCGCCTGCGTTTTGTAGGGGCGGTTAACCTCAGCCTGCAAGTTCAGGTACAACACGTCACTCTCTTGCAGCAGATCACCCGGTCTTGTCATAGCAATCTCGCCGAGGCGCATACCCGTGTAGAGTCCGATCAGGATCGACCAAAACTTTGCCTGCTGTAGCTGCTCTGCTGGTTCATTGACCTGTAACATTGACGGGGGTGAAAGAAAAAGCTCGGAGCTGAAAATGTTGTTTAGATCATCCCTCGTGAACGAGACCCGCGCACGCGCGCTCGCGCGCGCCTCCTTCTTGACTCGACTCTTCTTGTACCCGCGACCTTTAAATGGACTCTCCCCTTTGTGCAGGAAGGCACGACGGTCTTCGTTTTCCAGCATCCACTTCCCCCAACTCGTGAAAATGGTCATGTCCCGCTGCACCGTCTTCAAGCTCATGGCTTCGGCGTAAGAAGCCGCAAGCCCTCTTTCGATCTCCCGGCCTCCATACGAGATCCGTTGCGCATCAGTTTTCAATTCGCTTCGCAGCCGTTCTGCGGTCGTCGCCGCAAGCTGCAAACTCATGCCCGCATAGATGCTCTTTCCATGCATCTTCGGCAGTGCTCGGAGACGATCCCGGAAGGTCTCCGCCATATTTCCAGTAATTAGACCGACGTGGATGTCGTCGATTAGTTCAACGAACTTTCTTTGTGCACCTTCAGCTTGCCTGCTGTAGCTTTCCGACCAGTCTGGCTTCATCAACTCCCTAAACTTACCGAGGCTTTCGCTGATCAAGGGCCCGAAAGGTTCCGCGTCTGCCGGAATAATCCCTGCGGCTCTAGGCACATCCGACGACCCCACGTTTGGCTGCGGCCGCGCCAGGGACGTGTCTGCCGAGCCCGGCAGCTCGGCCGCGGGGATCCCGCACGATTGCGGCCACCCGTCGGAGTAATCCCCCCATTCTCGACGCGCATCGATGCCGTAGGCCTGGGCGGCAACGACCAAGGCAAGGCGCGAGAGACGACGCCACATCTCGGTCGTGTCAGGAAGAACCAGGCCGCGTGCCTGCAAGGCGTCGCCAATGAGTGGCCGCACGTCCTCCGTGCGGTTCATCATGAGCGCGTCGCGGCGCTCCTGTACCCATAATTGTGGTGGGTATGGAACAGAAGCCCACTGCTCGGGCTCCAGGCCCTCATAGAGCGGATCCGTCTGTGGTTCTGGAGTCCAGGGAGGAGGCCCTTCCTCCCGCGCCGTGCGCCTGCGTTCTCCATCAACGAGAATGCGTCGGAAGACGTCATCAAGGACACGCGCAAGGTCTTCCCGCGTTGGAGTCGGCCCACCCATGATTGCCAACATCGCACAATCAAAACCGGCGGAGTAGGCCCGCGCCAAAACTCGGGCAGAACGTGGATCGGCGGTGCGCAGTGACCGCGCGATGCATCGGGGCAGACCAGACCCGAGCGCCGCCGGGACGCGTCGCCTCCACCAATAGACTGCTCCCCGGCGATAGAGATAATCGACCTGCGTCGGCATCACGCTGCTCCGGCTGAGAGCCGGACCGTGTGTCACAACGCTGTGCGACTCACTCAGCTCCGGCGCAGGTGGACGCCGAACGAAGTGTGTTTACAGACGCTTACGCCTGGAGTGGCTGGGGGACCTGGATTCGAACCAAGGCTGCCCGGGTCAGAGCCGGGAGTTCTACCGCTAAACTATCCCCCAATCCGGGGCGCCGTGCGAGCCAGGCACCGGATGCGCGCAGGTTGCCTACCACCTCGCCCGGGTGCCGACAACCCGCTGGCTGGCACGGCCTGGGGAAAAGCCGCTTGCCCCCGCGGCGCCGCGGGCAACACTATGGCAGGTCAACCGCGCGGAAGCCTCAGCCCATGGTCGAGCCTGCCCCGCACCCCGTCCGCCGCCCGGCCGCCAGCGCCTACGCCGCGCTCGACCTCGGCACCAACAACTGCCGGCTGCTGGTGGGCGCGCCCGCGTCGGACGGGTTCCGCGTGCTCGACAGCTTCAGCCGCATCGTGCGCCTCGGCGAGGGGCTGCACGACACCGGCGCGCTGAGCCCGGTGGCCATGGACCGCGCGCTGTCCGCCCTGCACGCCTGCGCGGCCAGGCTGTCGCGCCGCCCGGTGCGCAGGCTGCGCGCCATCGCCACCGAGGCGTGCCGGCGCGCGGCCAACGGCGCCGAGTTCCTCGACCGGGTGCGCACCGAGACCGGCCTCGAGTTCGACGTGATCACCGCGCGCGAGGAGGCGGAACTGGCGGTGGAGAGCTGCGCGCCGCTGCTGGCCGCGGTCGCGCGGCCGCACGACCGGCGCGCCCTGCTGTTCGACATCGGCGGCGGCTCGACCGAGCTGGCCTGGGTGCGCGTGGGCGAGGGCGGACCGCAGCTGATCGGCACCACCAGCCTGCCCGTCGGCGTGGTCACGCTGGCCGAGCGGTTCGGCGCGGCCGCCCACACGCAGGCGGGCTACGCGGCCATGGTCGCCGACGTGGCCGCGCGGCTGGCGGCGTTCGAGGCGGTGCACTGCATCGGCCACGAGATGCGCAGCGGTGGCGTCCGCCTGCTCGGCACCAGCGGCACGGTCACCACGCTGGCCGGGGTGGCGCTCGGGCTGCCGCGGTATCGCCGGCCGCTGATCGACGGGGTGGTGCTCGGGCGCGGGGCGGCGCTGGGGGCGCTGGCCGACCTGCGCGCGCTCGGGCCGGCGGGCCTCGCCGAGCACCCCTGCGTCGGTGCGGAGCGCGCCGCCTTCGTGCTGCCGGGCTGCGCGATCTTCGAGGCGATCTTCCGCGCCTGGCCGGCGGCCGACGTCACCGTGGCCGACCGCGGCCTGCGCGAGGGCATGCTGCTGCGCATGATGCGCGACGGCGCCCGCCGCCCGCCGCGCCGCGCCGCCTCCGCCACGGCGGCACCAGTCCCGCCGGTCGCCGTGCTGCGGGCATGAGCGACGGGTCGAAGCCGCCGGGCCGACGGCGCCCGGGCG
>CAXSFE010000215.1:0-3395 GCA_964236585.1 uncultured Acetobacteraceae bacterium | reverse complement strand
GCCGCCCGCCGCCGCCTGCGCACCGACGCCCTGTCGCGCCTGCTCCAGGCCGGCCCCGCCCTGCTGCGCCTGCGCCCGTCCGGCGAGCTGACCGCCGCCGTGGTCGACCGCATCGAGGCGCTCGACGGCCTGTTCTCCCGCTGGGTCCCCGCCGCCACCCTCGCACTGCTCGCGCCGACCGCCGTCGCCGTCGCCGCCCTCCTCGCCGACCCGTTCGCGGCGCTGGTGCTGATCTGCGCCGGCCTGCTGGTCCCGATCGCGATGGCGCTGTCCGGCATCGGCGCCGCCGCCGCCTCCAAGCGCCAGTTCCTCGCCCTCGCCCGCCTGCAGGCCCGCTTCCTCGACCGCGTGCGCGGCATCGCCACCATCGTCCTGTCCGGCCGCACCGACGACGAGGCCCGCGCCCTCGCCTCTGCCGCTGCCGAGCTGCGCCAGCGCACCATGCGCGTCCTGCGCGTCGCTTTCCTGTCCTCGGCCGCGCTGGACTGCGCGCTCGCCGCCGCCCTCGTCATCCTCGCCCTGCACGACGGCCGCGCCCTGCTCGCAGCCTCCGCCGCGCCCGCCGCCCTCGCGGCCGGCGGCCCGTCCGCCGCCGCCGCCCGCGCCCTGACCCCGGCCACCGCCCTGTTCTGCTTGCTGCTCGCCCCCGAGTTCTTCGCCCCCCTGCGCGTCTTCTCCCTGGCCTACCAGGACCGCCTGCAGGCCGCCGGCGCCGCCGAGGTCCTCGCCTCGCTGCCGCCCCCCGCCACCGTCCCCGACGGCCCCGCCCCAGAGGTCCGCACCGTCGCCGCCCGCGGCGTCGCGGTCGCCTTCGACGACGTCCGCCTGTCCTGGGACCCCGCCCGCGCCCCCGCGCTCGACGGCATGAGCTTCCGCGTCCCCGCCGGCGAGACCCTCGTCCTGGCCGGCCCGTCCGGCTCCGGCAAGTCCACCGTGATCGAGGTCCTGCTCGGCTTCGCCCGCCCCGACTCCGGCCGCGTCCTGCTCAACGGCGCCGCCATCGAGACCATCGTCCCCGCAGCGCTCGCCAGGCTCACCGCCTGGATCGGCCAGAAGCCCATGCTGTTCGCCGGTACGCTCCGCGAGAACATCGCCTTCGGCCGCCCTGACGCCACCGACGCCGAGGTCGAGCAGGCCGCCAGCCGCGCCCAGGTCGACAGCTTTGCCAGCGCGCTCCCCCTCGGCCTCGACACCGTCATCGGCGACGCCGGCCACGGACTCTCCGGCGGCCAGGCGCAGCGCGTCGCCATCGCCCGCGCCTTCCTGCGCAACGCCCCCCTGCTGCTGCTCGACGAGCCCACCGCCCACCTCGACCCCGCCACCGAGGCCGAGGTTCTCGACAGCCTGCGCCGCCTCGCCGTCGGCCGCACCGTGATCCTCGCCAGCCACTCCGCCGCCGCCCACGGCTTCGGCGGCCGGCGCCTCGACATCCGCGACGGCCGCGCCGCGGGCGTCAGGGGCGCGGCATGAGCAAGGAAGGCCAGGGGCTCTGCCCCTGGACCCCGCCAAGGGAAGCCCCTTGGATGGCTTTACTTAAGTCAAGGGATCAAAGGGTCTTTGGACCCTTTGCGGGTTCGGGCAGAGCCCGACCTTCCTTCCTCCTCTGGAATCCCGCCCCATGACCCCGCTGCTGCGCATCCTCGCGATCTGGCGCGCCCGCACCGGCTGGCTCCTGCTCGGCATCGTGGTCTCGCTCGCCTCGGTCGCCTCCGCCGTCGCGCTCCTGACCCTGTCCGGCGGCTGGATCGGCTCCGTGGTCGCCGGCACCCCCGCCCTGGCCGCGGCCGCCGCCGGCGTCGCCCTCACCGGCGCCGCCCTGCTGCGCAGCGTCGGCGTCGCCCGCGTGCTCCTGCGCTACGCCGAGCGCCTGCTCACCCACGAGGCCACCTTCCGCGCGCTCGCCGACCTGCGCGTCTGGTTCTTCCGCGGCCTCGCCGTGCGCTCCGCCGGCGGCCTCGGCTTCCGCCGCGCCGGCGACGTGCTGTCCCGCCTGGTCGGCGACGTCGAGGCGCTGGACGGCCTCTACCTGCGCATCCTCGTCCCCGGCTGCGCCGCCGTGCTGCTGCTGCCCGTCCTCGCCGTGCTGTTCGGAGGCCGCGACCCCGCCCTCGCGCTGGAGGTCTGCGCCTGCTTCGCGCTCGCCGCCTTCGCGCTGCCGGTCGCCGCCGCCCGCATGTCCGCCGGCAGCGGCGCCCGCCTGGCCGAGGCCGCCTCCGCGCTGCGCGTCGCCTCGCTCGACACCCTATCCGGCCTGCGCGAGGTCCGCGCGTTCGGCGCCGAGGACCGCTCGCTCGCCCTGATCCAGTCCCGCGAGGCCGCGCTGCTGTCCGCCCAGCGCGACATCGCCCGCCGCGGCAGCCACGCCGCCGCCCTGGCCTTCCTGTGCGGCCAGGCCGCGCTGCTCTGCGTGCTCATCGCCGCCTGGCGCCACCCGCTGTACGCCGTCCCCGGCGCCTTCCTCGTGGTCGCGTCGTTCGAGGTCGCCGGCGGCCTGTCGCGCGCCGGCGTCCTCGCCGGCGCCGCCGCCGCCGCAGCCTCGCGCGTGCTCGACGCCGCGGAGGGCCCGCTCGCCATCCCCGAGCCCGCCGCCCCCGCGCCCCTGCCCCCCGGCAGCGCCCTGCGCTTCGACGCCGTGTCCTTCCGCTACGCCCCCGACCGCCCCCCCGTGCTCGACGCCCTCACGCTCGACATCCCCCAGGGTGCGCGCGTCGCCGTCCTCGGCCCGTCCGGCGCCGGCAAGTCCACCCTCGCGGCCCTGGCGCTGAAGGTCTGCATCCCCGACTCCGGCCGCGTCACCCTGGGCGGCACCGACCTCGCCGCGCTGCCCGCCGACGCCCTGCGCGCGCGCCTGTCCTGGCTCGGCCAGACCACCTACCTGTTCGCCGACACCATCCGCGCCAACCTGCTCCTCGCCCGCCCGTCCGCCACCGACGCCGAGCTGTGGGACGCGCTGGATCAGGCCGAGATCGGCGCCACCGTGCGCGCGCTCCCCGGCGGCCTCGACGCCTGGCTCGGCGAGGGCGGCGCCGGCCTGTCGGGCGGGCAGGGGCGCCGCGTGGCGCTGGCCCGCGCGCTGCTCTCGCCCGCCCCGGTGCTGATCCTCGACGAGCCCTGCGCCGGCCTCGACTCGCAGACCGAGCGCGCCTTCCTCGCCACGCTCAACGTCGTGGCGCCGGGGCGCTCCGTGCTGCTCATCACCCACCGCCTGACCGGGGTGGAGCGCCTCGACCGCATCTACCGCCTGTCCTCGGGCGTGGCGGTAGCGGCGGCGGCCTGAAAGCGAGAAAGGCCAGGGGCTCTGCCCCTGGACCCCGCCAAAGGCCGAGCCTTTGGAATCCAATCCTTAAGTAAAGCCGGTCCAGGGGCGGCTCGCCCCTGGCGGGTCTGGGCAGAGC
>CAXSFE010000214.1:0-3478 GCA_964236585.1 uncultured Acetobacteraceae bacterium | reverse complement strand
ACCCCGCCGGAGCCGCACGGCCCGCGCCCTCCCGCGCGTCCGGGCGAGCGGCCGACCCCGGCCCGCGCATCGCCGCCGACGCCAGCGCCATCGGCACCAGCACGGTCAGCAGGTTCGCCTTGTGGCCGAGCGAGTTGCTGGTCGACGCCGCCAGCATGACGACGCCCAGCATCAGCCGCCCCGGCAGCGCGGCCTGTCGCCCCGCCCAGACCAGGAACGGCACGAAGCCGGCCACGAACAGCGCGAACCCCGCGGCGCCGAGGTAGAGGTAGATCAGCAGCCAGAAGTTCTCGACCGCCCCGATCCGCCAGTGCAGCGACAGCTGGTGCAGCGCCAGCTCCTGCCGCGCCAGCGTCATGCCGAACAGCTTCTCGCCGGGGTCCATCATCGGCAGCAGGTGCCACTGCACGCTGCGCACCTGTGCGCTGTCATCCCAGTACAGGTGCGTCACCAGACGCGCGCCCACCCCGGTCTGCGTCAGCAGCAGCGCGAGCCCTGCCGGCACCACGGTCACCGCGCAGGCCGCCGCCGCCAGGTCGGTGCGCCGCAGCCTCCCGCGCGCCAGCCGCCCCAGCACCGCGGCCCCCTGCCAGCCCGCGAACACCGCCGTCGCCAGCACCAGCGCCGTGCGCCCGCCGAACGCCACCAGCCCCAGCCCGAACAGCGCCGTCAGCGCGGCGCGCCACGCCCGCCCGACCCCCTCGGAGTTCGCCAGGAACAGCCCGGCCGCGGTCAGCATCGCCCCGGTCAGCGGGTGGTCGTACAGCCCCGCGCCGCGGAACTCGGCGACCGGCTCGTGCTCCTCGTGCCCGTCGAGCACGATCGGCACCAGATGCGCCTGCAGCAGCGTCTCCGCCACCGACACCACGACGCCGAGCACCAGCACCGCAAGCACCGCAAGACCGAGACGCCGCAACGCCGTCCCGCTCGCGCGCCCGAGCACCAGCGCGAGCAGGCCCGCCGGCATGAAGTTCTCCATGAACACCACGAGGTGCACCCGCCCCGTCGCCGCGAGCGCGAACCCGCAGCACCCCGCCAGCGCGCCCAGGTAGAGCATCGGCACCCGCGCGCCCGCCATCAACCCGGCAACCGTGGCCGCCGGCCGGCGCCACGCCATCGCCACCACGGCGAGCACCGCGAGGTAGGTCCCGGGATGCAGCTTCACCACAAGGCTGCCGCCCTCCGCCGCATACGGGACGCCGACCGCCGCCAGCAGGTTGCCGCTGACCAGCAGGTTCACGATCACAGCCGCCGCCGCCAGCCCGACCGCGACCCTCCCCGCCGGCGCCTGGTCCGATCCCGCCCGGCCGGCGACCCGGCTTCCGGCGCCGGAGAGGCCGGCGCACAGCTCCCGCGCCGGGGCGCTGACGGGATCGGGCGCGGCCTGCCCCCGACCGCCGCGCAGGCCGGGCGGCAGCTCCCGCAGCGACGCAACACACGCAAGGGTTGCGCTGTCCATCGTCATCTCGCCAAGCTTGCCTGGGCGGGCACGGCCACGCGCCCCTTGCCCCGGGAGCCGCCATGCCGACGAGACGACGCGCGCTGCAGTCCGCCGCCTGCGCCCTGGCCGCCGGGGTTTTCCCCGCGCGGGCAATGCCAGGGCACGGGGGCGAACCGGAAGGCACCGCAGCCGCGTCGCCAGACCCCGCGGCGGCCACGCTGCGCGGCCGTGCCGCCGCGCGCGGCCTGCTGTTCGGCGCCGAGGTGCTCGCCGCCGACCTCGCCGCCGACGCGGACTACGCGGCCCTCGTCGCGCGCGAGTGCGGCGTGCTCACCCCGGGCCTGGAAGCGAAGTGGGCGGCCACCGAGCCCGCCGACGGGGCGTTCCGCCTCGACGGCCTCGACGCGGTGGCCGCCTTCGCGCAGGCCCACGGCATCGCCCTGCACGGCCACACCCTGGTCTGGGCCGTCTACAACCCGCCCTGGCTGCTCGACGCCCTGCGGGAGGGCCGCGGCGACGCCGTGCTCGCCCGCCACGTCGAGGCGGTGTGCGGCCGCCACGCCGGCCGCGTGCTCGCCTGGGACGTGGTCAACGAGCCGGTCGACCCGCGCTGGCCCGCCGACCCGCAGGGCCTGTGCACCACGAACTGGTGGCACGCGCTGGGCCCGGACTACGTCGAGCGCGCCCTGCGCCTCGCCCACGCCGCCGACCCGCACGCCCTGCTGCTGATCAACGACGACGACCTGGAGTACGACGCGCCCGACCGCACGCTGAAGCGCACCCAGTACCTGCGCCTGGCCGAGGCGCTGCTGCGTCGCGGCGCCCCGCTGCACGGCTTCGGCCTGGAGGCGCACCTCAAGCCCGACCGCCGCATCGCCGAGCGCGAGTACCGCCGCTTCCTCGCCGAGCTGGCCGGCATGGGCCTCGCGCTCTTCGTCACCGAGCTCGACGTCACCGACCAGGCGCTGCCCGCCGACATCGCCGCGCGCGACGCCCTCGTGGCCGACGCCGCGCGCCGCTACCTCGACCTCGTGCTCGACGAGCCGGCGGTGCGCGCGGTGCAGTGCTGGGGCCTGAGCCACCGCCACGAGCAGATGGGCCGCGACCCCGCCACGCGCCGCGCCGACGGCCTGCCCAACCGCGCCCTGCCGTTCGACGCGGCGCTCGAACTCACGCCGATGGGCGAGGCGATCGGGCGCTGCCTGGACGCGGCGCCGCAGCGCCAGCAGCAAGCAAGGCTGGGCTCCGCCCAGACCCGCAAAGGGTCCGAGGACCCTTTGATCCCTTGACTTAAGAGAAGCCATCCAAGGGGCTTCCCTTGGCGGGGTCCAGGGGCAGAGCCCCTGGCCTTGCCTTGCTTCCTTCCTCACACCAGCCGGTCCAGCCACGCAGGCAGCGCCCGCCGCCTCCGGTTCAGCACCACGCCGACGACGTGACCCCCGGCGCGCTCCACCGCGACCCTGGCCTGGTCGACCGCCTGCACCCGCGTCGTGCCGGCCCGCACGACCAGCACCGTGCCGTCGCAGTGGCGCGACAGGGCCGCGGAGTCCGGCGAGGTCGCCGGCGCGCAGTCCAGCACCACCGTGGCGTAGCGTTCCCCGAGCCCAATCAGCAGCCGCCGCAGCGCGCCCGAGGCGATCTCCATCAGCGGGTGGGACGACACCCCAAGGCTCGCGCGCCGCACGCCGTCGCAGGCAGGGTCGCGCCACACCGCCTCGCCGGGAGGGATGCCGCCGCCCGGCAGCCCGGCCAGGCTCGGCGTGCCGGGCGGCGCTCCCGGCGCGGAGCCGGCGCAGCAGACCAGCAGCACAGCGCCCGGGCGCTCGGACGCGGCCACGGCGGCGAAGCCCGCGGCCACGGTGCTGGTGCCGTCACCTGCCCCGGCCGACATGAACTGCAGCACGATCGGGCGGTCCTCGCTGCGCAGCGCCTCGATCGCGTAGTGCAGCTGCACGAAGTCCGGCAGCAGCACGGCGGCCGACGCGCCCGCCCCGCCGCGACCCGGGACCCGCTCGCCCGCGAGCCGGCGCCGGCGCT
>CAXSFE010000213.1:0-3576 GCA_964236585.1 uncultured Acetobacteraceae bacterium | reverse complement strand
GCCCGCCGCGTCCTCGCCCACCAGCACCGCCGCCCGGCAGCGCCGCGCCGCCGCCGCCACCGGCTCGCGCAGCGGCCCCGCCGGCATCACCCGCCCGTTGCCGAACCCCACGGCGCCGTCGATCACCAGCAGCCCGCAGTCCTGCACCAGCCCGGGGTTCTGCAGCCCGTCGTCCATCACCAGGCACACCGCGCCCGCCGCCCCCGCCGCCCGCGCCCCCGCCGCCCGGTCCGCCGACACCCAGGTCGGCCCGCACGCAGCCAGCAGCAGCGCCTCGTCGCCGGCCTCCACCGCGGTCGTCCCCGCCCCCACGCGCAGTATGCCCCCCGCCTGCCCGCCCCGCACTTGCCGCCCGTAACCTCGCGTGAGCGCGTGCGCCGCGACGCCCCGCGCCCCCAGCCTCCCCAGCAGGTCGAGCGCCACCGTGGTCTTCCCCGCGCCCCCCACCCCGGCATTGCCGACGCAGATCACCGCGACCGGCGCCCTCCACCCGCCCCGCGCCACCCGCCGCGCGGTGCCTGCCGCCACCACCGCCGCGACCGGCGCGAGCAGGCGCGCGAGCAGGCCGTCCCTCCGCCAGAACCCCGGCGCGACGAGCCTGGGCCCGGTCAACGCCGCGCCGGCAGCAGGCGCACCAGCGCGGCCGCCGTCTCCGCGGGCAGCCCGGCGAACGCATCGGCCGCCAGCCGCCCCGCCTCGCCCGCAACCCGTCGCGCCCCGGGGTCGCGCAGCATGCGATCCACCCACGCCCCGAGCGCGTCGGGCCCCTCCGCGACGAACAGCCCCCCCGCATCCCGCATCCGCGCCACCACCTCGGAAAAATTCGCGACGCGCGGCCCCGTGGCCACCGCGCAGCCGGCCCGCGCCGGCTCCAGCGGATTGTGCCCCCCGCCCTCCCCCGCCAGCGAGTTCCCCATCGCCACGATCCCCGACAGCGCGAACAGCGTCCCCAGCTCCCCCAGCGCGTCGAACACCCACACCCCCCCGGCCGGCGGCCCCTCCCCGGCGCCGTGCCGCGCGACGACCGTCGCACCCCCCGCCGCCACGTCCGCCCGCCCCGCGACGCCCGAACCCGCGGCGCCGGCGGACACCGCCAGCGCGCGGGCAACCTCCGCCCCGCGGTCCGGGTGACGCGGCGCGATGATCGTCACCAGGCCCGGATGCCCGGCCGCAAGCCCGCGGTGCACGCCGAGGACCACCGCCTCCTCCCCCGGGTGGGTGCTGGCCGCGAGCCACACCGCCCGCCCCCCGAGCGCGCGCCGCATCCCCGCCAGCGCCGCCTCGTCCACCGGCAGCGCCGCCGCCGCATACTTCAGGTTGCCCCGCACCGCCACGTCCCGCGCCCCCAGCCCCCCCAGCCGCGCCGCGTCCTCCCCCGACTGCGCCGTCACCAGCGCGAACCCCCCGAGCACGTGCCTCGCCAGCGCCGGCGCCCGCGCCCACCCCCGCGCCGACCGCTCCGACAGCCGCCCGTTGACCAGCGCCGTCGCGATCCCCCGCGCCCGGCAGGCCTCAAGCAGGTTGGGCCACAGCTCGCTCTCCACGAACGCCGCCGCGTCCGGCCGCCAGTGCGCCAGGAACCGCGCCCCCCACGCCGGCACGTCGAGCGGCACGAACCGGTGCACCATCCGCCCCGACAGCCCCATCTCGGCAAGCCGCCGCTCCGCCAGCTCGCCCCCGGTCACGGTCGCCGTGGTGAGCAGCACCGACACGTCGCCCGGCAAAGCCGCCAGCACCGGCAGCACCGAGGCGGTCTCCCCCACGCTCGCGGCATGGACCCACAGCAGCCGCCCCGCCGGCCGCGGCGTCGCGTCCACCCCGCGCCGCTCCGCCAGCCGCGTCGCAACCTCGCGCCCGCGCGCCACGCGCCTGCGCAGCATCAGCCGCAGCGCAGGGGCCGCTGCTGCCGCCGCCGCGCGCCACACGTGCAACGAGGCCGGGGTCATGCGGAGAGGCCGGTCAGCAAGCAAGGCTGGGCTCTGCCCAGACCCGCCAGGGGCGAGCCGCCCCTGGACCGGCCTCACTTAAGGATTGGATCCCAAAGGCTCCGCCTTTGGCGGGGTCCAGGGGCAGAGCCCCTGGCCTTCCTTTCATCCCCCTCACCCGCACAGCCGGTCCGCCTCATCCGACGCCCGGCTCAGCGCCGCCTCGATCCCCGGCAGCGCCGCGCGCCACCCGTCGCGCGCCACCGCGATCGGCGCCCCGCACACCACCACCCCGCGCCCGAACGGCAGCGGCAGCACCATGCGGTCCCAGCTCCGCAGCACCAGCCGCCGCGTGCACTGCGCCGACACCGGCAGCACCGGCGCCCCCGTCAGCGCCGCGAGCTGCGCCACCCCAGCCGCCGCCCTGCGCGCCGGCCCGCGCGGCCCGTCCGGCGTGATCGCCACCAGCCCGCCCCGCGCCACCACCGCCACGAGCGTGCGCAGCGCCGCCGCACCCCCCTTGCCCGACTCGCCGCCGCTGCGCCCCGCGCGCTCGCTCGATCCGTGCACCACCTCCACCCCGAAGCGGCGGACCAGGCGCGCGAAGAAGCGCCCGTCGCGGTGCCGGCTGACCAGCACATGCATCCGCAGCCCGGCCACTCCCGTGCGCCGCACATGCCCCCAGATCGCCGGGCTCAGCGGCAGCCGCTCGTGCCAGAACGCCGCCAGCACCGGCACGCCCGCGCGCGGCGCCGCCAGGTGCTGCGCGCCATGCACGCTCCAGCGCGTCGTGCGAAGCGCCGCGGCCACGTACAGCCCGAGCGCGGACGCCGCCGCCGCCTGCACCGGCGCCGCGCGCAGCAGACGCCTCAGCAGCGGGCGCACAGGCACTCGGTGGAACCGCTTCGGGACACGGGCATGGCGCGGCGGGTAGCACGACGGGCCGGCAGTGTCAGCGGCGCGGGGCCGCGACCCCGGCGCCGGCCCCGGCGCCTTCACCGCCCGTTCACCCGCCTCCGTCATCATCCCCGCCGCGGGAGCCCGGCCGTCCGGCGCGGCCACCGGCCCCGGCGTGCCCGACTCCCGGAGCGAGACATGTCCCTGCTGCATCGCATCCCGCTGGTCCCGCGCGGCGCCCTCTCGCGCCAGGCCGAGCGCGCCGAACGCTACAAGGAGTGGTACGCCTCGGCCATGGCGATGGTCGACGCCATGCCGTCCGCGGTGGCCTGGGCCGACCCGGGCGCAGGCTTCGCCGTGACCTACGCCAACCCCGCCGCGCGCGCCATGCTGGCGACCGTCCCCGGCCTGGGCAGGATCGAGCAGCACGCCCTGCCCACGCTGTTCCCGCAGCTGGCCGGCCGCCTGTCCGACCCCGACGCGCTGCCGCTGCGCCTGCGCCACCCGATCGGCGAACGGGTCCTCGACCTGCACGTCGTGGCCGTGCGCGACGGGCGCGGCCGCTACGTCGGCGTGACGGCGGTGTGGTCCGACGTCACCGCGCAGGACCGGCTGGCGCAGGCCTTCGACGACGACGTCGGCGGTGCCGCCACCCGGCTCGCCCGCATGGCCGCCACGCTGCAGGACACCGCGGCGCAGATGCGCGGCACCGCCGGCGGCGCCAACGCCGCCACCACCGTTACTTGCGCCTCCG
>CAXSFE010000212.1:0-3576 GCA_964236585.1 uncultured Acetobacteraceae bacterium | reverse complement strand
GGGGCTCGCGGCGCCGGCGCTGGCGCAGGCCACGGCCGCGCCGCCGGCCCACGTGCCCGGGCCGGTCAGCCCCACGAGCGGCGAGGCGGCCGCGACCCCCGCCACCTCGCCGGTGCCGGGCTCGAGCACCACGGGCAACGCCACCGGGCCGGAGGGCACTTCGCCCGCCGCCGCAGGCGCGGACGCCGGGACGGACGCGGCCCGCAGGCCGGCCGCGCACCAGTAGGCGTCACGGGCCTGCCATGAGGCAGTCGTTCGCGGCGGAGCAAGAGCAGGCAAGACCCTTCTTTTTTTGAAGAAAAAGAAGCAAAAAGACTTTGCTCCGGAAGGCCGGGGCTCGTCCAGGCTCCGAGTCCTGGCGAGCAGAAGTTCTTTGGTTTTTTCTTTCAAGAAAGAACACGCTTTCTTCCTGCCCGGCTGCCGGGATGCGTGGCTAGGTCGGTGACACTCCCGGGGCTCCATGCCGGGCGGCTGCGGCCGGGCGGTCGCGCAGGCGTCGCGGCGGATGCGCAAACGGTTGTGGGCCGTCGTGCACTCTGCAACCATGGGTTCCTGCCATGGTGTGCAGTGTGGGTGGGGCATTCCGATGTCGCGGGGTTTCGCCGACGGCTACAACTTTCCTCCGGTGGATCTGCCGCCGGAGGCGGGACCGGCCTCGCAGCCGGGGCAGGCGCCTCCGGCACGGCCCGGAGAGGCCGCGGCGCCGTTCGCCAGCACCGGGCCGCAGGGGCATCGCAGCCGGATGCGCGACAAGCTGCTCGGTGTCGGGCCGGACGCGCTGGCGGACTACGAGCTGCTGGAGATGCTGCTGTTCTTCGCGATCCAGCGCGGCGACACCAAGCCGCTCGCCAAGGCGGTGATCAACCGGTTCGGCAGCTTCGCGGCGGTGCTGTCGGCGCCGCTGCGCGAGTTGTGGGGCACGCCGGGGCTGGGCGAGCACTCCATCGCGGCGATCAAGCTGGTGCAGGCGTCCGCGGTGCGCCTGGCGCGCGCGGAGGTGATGGACCGGCCGGTGCTCGGCAACTGGGACATGCTGATGGACTACCTCAACGCGGTGCTGGCGCGCGAGCGGGTGGAGCAGTTCCGCGTGCTGTTCCTCGACAACCGCAACCGGTTGCTGGCCGACGAGGCGCAGGCGAAGGGCACGGTGAACCACACGCCGGTCTACCCGCGCGAGGTGGTGCGCCGGGCACTGGAGCTGCACGCGACCGCGCTGATCCTGGTGCACAACCACCCGAGCGGGGACCCCACGCCGTCGCGCGAGGACCTGGGCATGACGAAGCAGGTCCAGCAGGCGGCGGAGGTGCTGTCGATCGTGCTGCACGACCACGTCATCGTGGGCAACGGGCGATGGCTCAGCTTCCGCCAGGAGGGGCTGCTCTAGGCAGGAAGCAAGGTTGAGGCTCTGCCTCAAACTCCGCCAGGGGGAGCCCCCCTGGACTGGCTTCCCTAAGTCATGCCGGTCCAGGGGCGGCTCGCCCCTGGCGGGTCTGGGCAGAGCCCAGTCTTGCTTCCCGCCTGTGTTGACAGATCCGGTTCGAATCACGGAAGACGAAATGATGGTCATGGTCCGGACGTGCGTCCCGATTCTCGCCTGTGCGGCGTGGCTGGGCCTCGGCACCGCGGCGCGGGCGTCGGCGCCGCACGACGGGGGGTTCGTCACCAGCGACGGCGTGCGGCTCCACACGCTGGAGGCGGGGCCTGACGACGGGGCCCGCGGGGCGGGGGTGGTCGTGCTGGTGCCGGGCTGGACCATGCCGGCCTGGATCTGGGACGAGCAGCTGCGGGCGCTGAGCGCGCACCACCGCGTCGTGGCGCTCGACCCGCGCGGGCAGGGCGAGAGCGAGATCCCCGACGGCGGCTACGACCAGGACCGGCGCGGGCAGGACATCGCCGAGCTGATCGCGACGCTGGGGCCGCGGCCGGTGCTGCTGGTCGGCTGGTCGCTGGGCGTGCTCGACAGCCTGGCGTACGTGGCGCGCTCCGGCGACGGGCGGATCGCGGGGCTGGTGCTGGTGGACAACTCGGTGGGCGAGCCGCCGGCGCCGGTGCAGGCGCGCGGGGGGGCGCGGGCCGCGCGGCCGGCGCGCGCCGTGGACCGCGCGGAGTGGATGGCGCGCTTCGTGCGGTCGATGTTCCACCGGGCGATGGACCCAGGCGTGCTCGACCGCCTCACCGAGGCGGCGCTGCGCATGCCGCGCGCGTTCGCCGCGTCGCTGCTGCGCTACGACGTGCCGCGCGAGTACTGGCGCGAGGCGGTGCTGTCGGTGCGCCGCCCGGTGCTGTATGCGGTGACGCCGCGCCTGGCCGCGCAGGCGGACAACCTGGAGGCGGAGGACCCGCTGGCCCGCGCGGTGGTGTTCACTGATGCCGGCCACGCGCTGTTCGTGGATGACGCGGAGCGGTTCGACGCGATGATGGACGGGTTCATGACGCACCAGGTCTGGCCGGACGGCAACGGCGGCCGATGAGCTCGGGGTCGGTGGTCGCCGAGCGGGCGGCCTCCCGGGCCGGGGCGGGGTTCCGGGCCGGGGCAGGGCTGCGGCTGCGCGCCGCGCTGTTCCTGGTGTCGGCGGCGTCGGTGGGGTTCGAGATCGCGCTGACGCGGTACTTCGCGGTCGCGAAGTGGTCCGAGTACGGGTACTGGGTGATCTCCATCGTGATGGCGGGCTTCGCGCTGAGCGGGGTGGTGCTGTCGCTGGCCCGGCCCTGGGCGGCGCGGCACGGGCAGGCGCTGCTGCGCTGGCTGCCGGTGGCGCTGCTGGCGGCGGCGGCGCTCGGCTTCCACTTCACGGCGGCCAACCCGTTCAACCCGCTGCAGCTGCAGAACGCGGCGACCTGGCAGCCGCAGATCGGCAACATCGCGCTGTACTACGCGGCGCTGCTGCCGTTCTTCTTCCTGACCGGGCTGTTCGTGGGGCTGTGCTTCATCCTCGACGACCGGCGGATCGGGCTGGTGTACGGCTTCGACCTCACCGGGGCGGGGACGGGGGCGGCGCTGACTCTCGCGCTGATGTGGCTGGTGCCGCCGTTCGACCTGGTGGCGGCGCTGCTGCCGCTGCTGGCGGGGGCGGCGCTGCTGGCGGCGCGGCCGCTGCGCCCGGCGGTGGCGGCCGCGGTGGTGCTGGCGGGGGCGGAGGCGCTGCTGCTGCTGGCGAGCCCGGCGCGCTACAACGACTTCAAGGCGATCTACGCGCCGCTGCACGTGCAGGGCAGCGCCGTGCTGTCGCAGGTCCGCTCGCCGCGGGGATTCTACGAGCTGCTCGACGACTTCACCGAGCGGGTGGACGACGACCTGTCCAACGACGCGGGCATGCTCGGGCTGCCGGGGCCGCCGGCCACGCTCGGGCTGTATCGCGACGGCAGCCGGGTCGCGGGGCTGCCGGGGGGAGCCGGGCTCGACGTCGGGTATGCGGCGGCGGGGCTGGACGCGCTGCCATACGCGCTGCTGCACCGGCCGGACGTGCTGATGCTGGGGGCGTCGGGGGGGTTCCGGCCGCGCGCGGCGCTGGCGCTTGGGGCCGCGCAGGTCACCGCGATCGAGCCGGACCCGGTGCTGCTGCGGACTATCTGGAG
>CAXSFE010000211.1:0-3633 GCA_964236585.1 uncultured Acetobacteraceae bacterium | reverse complement strand
GCCTGCGCCCGGGCCCTGGGGGACGCGTCGCGGGGCCGGTTGCCGGGCTGGCCGCCGGAGGGGGGTGTTCCGGGGGAGCGGCGGTCGGAGCCGGGGGCGGTGGGCGGCGGGGCGGAGATGCGGGCGGCCATCAGGGTCCGGAGCAGGCCAGGACGGCGGGTGGCGCGATGGGCGGCGCGACGGGCAGGGCGGCGCGGGCGGCGTGGCGCAGGACGCCTTCTGCGGCGGCATGGCCGGTGCTGAACGCGGCCTGCAACAGGTAGCCGCCGGTGGGGGCCTCCCAGTCCAGCATCTCGCCGGCGGCGAAGGTGGCGGGCAGGCGGCGCAGCCGGTAGTCGGCGTCGATCTCGCGCAGCGCGATGCCGCCGGCCGACGAGATGGCGCGGTCGATGCCGGCCGTGCCGACGACGGACAGCGGCACGGACTTGATGCGCGCGGCCAGGGCGGCCGGGGCGAGGCGGGACAGGTCGGGGGCGGGCTGCGGCGACTCGTGCAGGAGGGCGATGGCGGCGGGGGGCAGGGCGGCCTGCTTGCGCAGGAAGGTGGACAGGGACTGGGCGCGGCGGGGGGCGGACAGGCGCGCGGCCAGGGCGGGCTCGTCGAGGTCGGGGCGCAGGTCGACGTGCAGCGTGGCGGCGCCGGCGCGGGCGAGCGTGTCGCGCAGGGCGGCGGACAGCGCGTAGACGGCGCCGCCCTCCAGGCCGGCGGAGGTCACCACCGCCTCGCCGCGCGCGGTGGCGTCGCCGTGGCGCAGGGCCAGGCGCTTGAGGGGGGTGCCCTCGAAGCGGGCGCGGAAGTGCTCCGACCAGGCGAGCGCGAGGCCGCAGTTGCTCGGGCGCAGGGGGGCGATCTCGACGCCGGCGGCGGCCAGGATCGCGGTCCAGGCGCCGTCGGAGCCCAGGCGGGGCCAGGAGGCGCCGCCCAGGGCGAGGATGGTGGCGTCGGGCGGCGCGTGGGTCGCGGGGCCGTCGGGGGTGTCGAAGGCGAGGCGGTCGTCGGGGGTCCAGCCGGTCCAGCGGTGGCGGGGGTGCAGGGTGACGCCGGCGGCGGCGAGCTGGCGGAGCCAGGCGCGCAGCAGGGGGGCGGCCTTGAACGCCGTGGGGAACACGCGGCCGCTGGAGCCGACGAAGGTGGGTTGGCCGAGGGAGTCGCACCAGGCGCGCAGAGCGTCGGGCGGCCAGGCGCGGATCGCGGGGGCGAGGGCGTCGCGGGCGGGGCCGTAGCGGTCGAGCAGGTGGTCGAGGGGCTCGGAGTGCGTGAGGTTGAGGCCGCCGTTGCCGGCGATCAGCAGCTTGCGGGCCGGGGTGGGCATGCGGTCGAACACGGCGACGGACCAGCCGGCGGCGGAGAGGCGGGTCGCGGCCATCAGGCCAGCGGGGCCGGCGCCGATCACCGCGGCGCTGCGGGGCGGGGGGCGGGACTCGGAGGGGACCATGGGGAGAGCGTAGCACGTTCCGGGTTTGTTGCCTGGGGGAACGGGGGCGGGGTGGCAAGGAAGGTTGAGGCTCAGCCTCAAACTCCGCCAAAGGCCGAGCCTTTGGAATCCAATACTTAAGTATAGGGTTTCCAAAGGGCTCGGCCTTTGGCGGGTCCGGGCAGAGCCCGGCCTTGCTTGCCTTGGCGGAGGTTCTCGTCCCCCGACCAGGAGGAGCGAGGCTTCGCCTGGAGATGCAGGCGGCGTGGATCAGGCGGATTTCAGGGCCGTCTGCGCGATGCGTTTCGGCGTGTGCCTGGGAGCTTTCTGCACGTTCGTCCGTTCCAGGCGCCGGAAGATCGTTATCATCCTGAAACGGTGGTTGGTCGATTTCACCATGCCGATCACGGCCTCCATCGCCCACTCGTCCTTGCGGTACATCGGGAGCACCTGGTCGAGCCAGACGACGTGGGCGCCGGGGGCCGCGCCGGCCGCGAGCGAGCGCATGACCACGTTCCGCTTGACCATCGTGGTCTGGTAGCGCTCGGCGTCCTCCACGCTGTAGGGCGGGTCGGCCAGGAGCAGGTCGTACCGTTCCAGGGGCACGTCGGACAGGTCGTGGGCGTTGGCGACGAAGGTCGGGGCCAGGTCGGGGTTCACGTCGATCGTGTCGCCCGGCATGGCGGCCAGGTCGACCTTGCCGGAGAAGACGTGCAGGACGCGGCGCTTGTCGGGGAACAGGGCGGCCACGCGGCGCAGGTAGCCGGCCGGGTAGCCGCCGTAGTAGGTCGACCTGACCCGGTAGTCGTTGCCCATGATCCAGGTGCCGACGACCCGTCCGTCGGCGGCCACGAAGATGCTCTGCGGGAAGCCTGTCAGGCGGGTGTAGCTCTCGATGCGGGCCTGCCAGTCCATGCCGTCCCCTGGGGTCCAGGGATGGACCATGGCATCGGTCGTGGCTGGACATGAAGCCTTGCCGGTACATGGCAGCCATGCGCGGCGTACATGGTTCGCGTTTCCTGCGCCTTTCGGCCCGTCGGCCTGCCCCTTCGGGCTCGCGGGCGGCCCAGCCGCGCCGATCGGCTGGCAGGGGCGGGTCGTCGGCAACGGCGGCGTCCTGCTCGACGAAGCCGGGATGGGGCGGGCGCGAAGGCGCCGGGGCGCGGCCGGCGTGGGTGCGGCGGCCGGGCGGTGCTGGTGGTCAGGGTTGGCCGTCCAAGCGCGGGGCGTCCGTCGGTGCGGCGCGGCCGGCCGGCAGCCGCAGCCGCAGGGCGAGCGGCAGGGCCGCGGCGCACATCGCGGCCATGACCCAGAAGGCGCTGGCGCCGAGGCGGCCGTAGAGCGGGCCGGAGGCGAGCGTCACGACGGCGGCCGCGGCACCCATGGCAATGGTCGCGTAGAAGGCCTGCGCGCTCGCCGCCAGCCGGGCGGGTACGACGCGGCCGATCACGTCCATGCAGGCCAGGTGCAGCAGCGCGAAGGTCAGGCCGTGCAGCGGCTCGACGGCCAGCAGCGCCGGGAACCACGCCGTGCGCGCCGCCGTGCCCCAGCGCACCACGCCCGCGACGGCGGACAGGGCGACGGCGCGCGCGGGCCCGAGGCGCTCCAGCAGCCTGCAGCCCAGGAGCAGGAACACCAGCACCTCGGCCGCCACCGACAGCGCCCAGAGCAGGCTGCACCGGGCCGCGCTCAGGCCGGCGGCGCGCCAGCGGATCACCTCGAAGCTGTCGTGCAGCGCGTGGCTGCCGCCGACGAGCGCCACCACAACCATGAGGCGCGCGAAGGCCGGGACGGCGAGCAGGGCGCGCAGCGGGCCCGGTCCGGCGGCCCGTGCGTCCGCGGCCGGGCGGGTGCCCGCGACCCGGTCCGGCACCGTCCGGGCCACGCAGGCGGCGGCGGCCAGCAGCCCGGCGTTCAGCCAGACCACGATGCCGAGCCCGGCCCGCTCCACCAGCTGCCCGGACAGCAGGGCGCCGCCGATGAAGGCGCCCGAGCCGGTGGCGCGCACCCAGCCGTACTCGAAGCCGGGTCTGGCCGCGGCCGAGCCCAGCGCCAGCGCGTCGGCCACCGGGGTCAGGGGCGCCAGCACCGCCGCGTGCGCGACGCTGACCAGCAGCAGGAGCGGCAGCCCGCGGGCGGGCACGTAGCCGAGTGCGACGGCGGCGGCGGCGGCGGCGCATCCGGCCAGCACCGCGGGCGCCCGGCCGCCGCGGTCGGCC
>CAXSFE010000210.1:0-3635 GCA_964236585.1 uncultured Acetobacteraceae bacterium | reverse complement strand
GTCCCGCGCGGCGCGGCGCGGTGAGCGCCACCACGCTCGCGTCGCGGGTGGCCGGGCTGCTCAGCTTCGGGGGGGTCCGGCGGCGCGGCGCCGAGCACGGCGTGCGCGAGCAGGTCGCCGAGCTGGTGGCGGAGCCGGCGCCGTCGGTCGACGGGTCGGAGGCGGGCGACGAGCTGCACGGGCTTGATCGGCAGGAGCGCTCGCTGATCGCCAACGTGCTGCGGCTGCGCGGCATCACCGCGGACGACGTCATGGTGCCCAGGGCCGACATCATCGCGATCCCGGCGGACGTGACGCTGGAGCAGGCGCTGGACCGGGTGCGCACGGAGGGGCACTCGCGGCTGCCGGTGTATCGCGAGCAGCTCGACGAGATCGTCGGCATGGTCCACATCAAGGACCTGTTCGGCTACGTCGGGCGCGCGGACGCGTTCCAGCTCGAGGCGATCGTGCGCTCCCCGCTGATGGTGGCGCCGCAGGTGCCGGTGCTCGACCTGCTGCTGCAGATGCGCATGGCGCGCATCCACCTGGCGCTGGTGGTCGACGAGTACGGCGGCATCGACGGGCTGGTGACGATCGAGGACCTGGTCGAGACGATCACCGGCGACATCGCCGACGAGCACGACGAGGTCCAGGGGCCGATGCTGACGGAGCGGCCGGACGGCACGCTCGACGTGGACGCGCGGCTCAAGGTGGAGGCGTTCGAGACGCGGCTGGGGCCGATCCTGACGGACGACGAGCGCGGCTCGGACATCGACACCGTGGGCGGGCTGGTGTTCACGCTCGCGGGGCGCGTGCCGGCGCGGGGCGAGGTCATCAGCCACCCGTCGGGCGTGGAGTTCCGGGTCATGGACGCGGACGCGCGGCGTATCCGCAGGCTGCGGGCGAGGCTGCCGAAGGTGGTGGCGGCGGAGTGAGGAAGGAATGCCAGGGGCGCTGCCCCTGAACCCCGCCAAAGGCTGAGCCTTTGGAAACCTGGACTTAGGAAAGGGTTTCCCGGCGCTGGCGGCGCTCGGGGGGAAACTGGGGGCTCAGGCTGCGCGGGGCGCGGTCAGGACCTGGTGGATGGCCTCGTCGATGCGCGCCTGGATGGCGGCGCGCTCCTCGGCCCAGACCCGCGCGGCGTGCTCATTGGACGGCGGAAGGGCGTCGTGGCGATCCTGGGACATGGCGTGGCTCCTGACGGCTGCAGACCCTGGCTGGTCCGCAGACCATAGATTGCATGTCTGAAGAAAAGTTGAACTGCGGATGCTGCAACTCTGGCATGGCGACGGCGCGTCCGTGGCCGAACCAGGGCACGCGGCCGGGTTGCGCGGGTGCCGCGCTGCGAAAGTTCGTGGGCGGTCGCGACGAGGCGGGTGGCTGCGGTGGCCACGAGTGGCCGGGCGGGTGGTTTCGTGCCGGCGCGGCGACCGGGGACGAGGAGGTCCAGGGCTGGCACGGGCAGGTGACGTTCCTGTTCGGGATCAGGAGAACAGGTTGGGCTCTGCATGGACCCGCCAGACGCCGGGGTCTTCGGAAACCTGGGCTCCGGGGGTGAGGCTCACCACCATGTGTCATGTCGCAGGTCGGTTACGGGGGGCCGGGTTCCAGGATACTTTCTCTGGTGGCCGTTCCGACGATCCAGGGGGATCGTCGGAACCTTCGGTCATCTCAGCCCCTGGCGGGTCTAGGGCAGGGTCGTGGCCCTTCGAGCCGGGGCGCTGCCCTCAGGTGTTGGAGCTGGAGGTCATCGCCTTCTTGTGCATCATCGTCTTGGCCATCTTCATGCCGGACGCCTTCTGCGCCTCGGTCAGGTGCTGCTGGATGGTGGGCACGGTGTTCGCGGCGAAGGCCTTGATGTCGGGGTCCTGGCCGTTCTGGGCCTCGTCCTTGAAGGCCTGCACCATCATCTGGTGGTCAGTGACCTGGCCGTGCATGTAGTCACGGTCGAACTTGGCACCCTTCTCGGCGGTCAGCATCGTCTTCTGCTGGTTCTGCATGTCGTTCAGGTCGGTCGGCGGGGTGATGCCCTTGGCCTGGGCCATCTTCATCAGCTGGTCGTTGGCGGCGCCGTGGTCCTTGATCATCTCGCTGGCGAAGGACTTCACGCGGGGGCTGCGGGCGTTGGTCTGCGCCAGGGTGGCGAGCTGGACCTCGGCCATGCCGCCCTGGGCGGCCATGGTCACGAAGGCCTGGTCGACGGGGGCGACGGCCGGGGTCGGCGGGGCCTCGGCGACCGGAGTCGACGGGGTGCTGGAACAGGCGGCGACGGGCAGCAGGGCCAGGGCGAAGCCCCAGCGGATCATGCGGTTCATGGTCGGGGTAGTCTCCTGGAGTGACGAACGGCCCGCGGCTGCGGACCCTCGCGGGTCGTAACGCGGGGCACGCGGCGGCGTTCGCCGTCGCGGCAGCGATGGCCGGGTTTTTGCGCGGGGGCGCTGCGGGCTTTTGGGAGTGCGACTGGCATCGAAGCAAGGCTGGGCTCTGCCCAGACCCGCCAGGGGCGAGCCGCCCCTGGACCGGCCTCACTTAAGTCCAGGTTTCCAAAGGCTCGGCCTTTGGCGGGGTCCAGGGGCAGAGCCCCTGGCCTTGCCTTGCCCCTGGCGGCGTCAGAGGGGCAGGTGGCGCCTGCCCTCGGCGAGGATCTCCTCGGCCAGCGCGGGGTCGGCTGCGCCCACGCCGCGCGCGAGGATGAGCGTGCCGACGAGGTGGCCGAGCAGGCCAATCGCGCGCTGCCTGGCCTGGTCGGGGGGCAGGCTGCCCTGGGCGTCGCGGGCGAAGTGGCAGGCGATGGCCTGCAAGAAGTGCTCGATGCCCTCGGCGTAGGCGGCCTGCATCGGCCCGCCCTGCCGTGCCACGTCCGCGGCCAGGGTGGGCACGGGGCAGGCGTCGCCGGGGCGGTCGCAGTGCCCGGGGGACAGGTAGGCTTCCAGCACGGCGCGGAA
The DNA here is from genome assembly GCA_964236585.1 of uncultured Acetobacteraceae bacterium. GTDB lineage: Bacteria > Pseudomonadota > Alphaproteobacteria > Acetobacterales > Acetobacteraceae > CAXSEF01. Next base: position 711 of record CAXSFE010000210.1, on the reverse strand, counting down.
CGATCCGGACCCGCAGCCGCAGTCGGAGTCGATCACCTGCTGGAGGTCGGCGACGGAGGAGGCGAACACCGCGGCGCAGGCCTCTCCCGCCAGGGAGTCCTTGGACTGGAAGTGGTTGTAGAACCCGCCGTGGGTGAAGCCGGCCTCCTTCATGAGGTCGGCCACGCCCACCCCGTCGACGCCGCGTTCGCGGAACACGCGGGAGGCCGTGTCGATGATCGTCTGGCGGTTGCGCGCCGCCTGCTGTCTCGGCACGCCCATTTCCGGTTTCTGACCCCTTGCCAATCTCGATGACAGCCATCATCATCCTAAGGAACGATGACGGTCGTCATCAAGATATGGCCTCGATCGACCGCGACCGCAAGCCGCAGTCTCCGCGATGCCGTCCTCGTGCGGTGCGGGGGGCGGACGGCGGGACCGGGCGATCCGGGGTTCTGGCGGCGGGGGATGGCGCCCTGCCGCGGACGCCGGCGATCCGGGCCCGTGCGGCTCGCCGGTCCCGGCGCGCTTCCGGCCACCGGACGGCGGCGTCATGCCGGTCCCTTGCTCCCGTCGACACCCGTGCCGGCCGCTGCCGGCCCCGAACCAGTCCTGGAAGACACGATGACCGGACAAGCCCGCACCCTCGACCCACGGATCGCCGGCCCGGAGAGCCTGCCGGGCCCCCGGCGGAGGCGGGGCCGGCCGGGGCGCGCCGGGCCCGTGCTGGCC
>CAXSFE010000209.1:0-3677 GCA_964236585.1 uncultured Acetobacteraceae bacterium | reverse complement strand
GGGGCGGGGTGGCGCCAGCCGGCGACCGCGAGCGCCAGGGCGGCCGCGGCGGCGGCGGGGGCGGGCCACCAGGCGGGCTCGGTCGTGCGCGCGAAGTAGGCCAGGACGCCGGCGCCGAGGCAGATGGGGAGCCAGAGGGCGAAGCGGCCGCGCTCGGCGTCCATCCAGGCGTGGAGGAGCGCCGTCGCGTGGCGGGGCCAGGCCGTGGGGGCGCGGAGGGCCAGGGTTTGCACAACCGCAGGTTTAGGGGGCGCCACAGGAAGCAAGCAAGGCTGGGCTCTGCCCAGACCCGCCAGGGGCGAGCCGCCCCTGGACCGGCATGACTTGAGGAAGCCAGTCCAGGGGGGCTCCCCCTGGCGGAGTTTGAGGCAGAGCCTCAACCTTGCTTCCTGCCTTGCAGGCCGGGCGGTATGCTCTGCGGATGACCGTTCGCACCCGTTTCGCCCCCTCCCCCACCGGCCTGCTGCACATTGGCAGCGCCCGGACGGCGCTGTTCAACGTCCTGTTCACGCGCCATCACGGCGGCGAGTACCTGCTGCGGGTGGAGGACACCGACCGGGCGCGCTCGACGCAGGCGGCGGTGGACGTGATCCTGCAGGGGCTCGAGTGGCTCGGGCTGTCGCCGGACGAGGCGCCGGTGTTCCAGTCCACGCGGGTGGCGCGTCACGCAGAGGTGGCGCACGCGATGCTGGAGAGCGGGCATGCCTACCGCTGCTTCTGCACGGCGGACGAGCTGCGCGAGATGCGCGAGCGGGCGGCGGCGGAGCACCGCACGCCGCGCTACGACGGGCGCTGGCGCGACCGCGACCCGGGCGACGCGCCGGCGGGGGCGCCCTACACGATCCGGCTGCGCGCGCCCACGGAGGGCGAGACCGTGGTGCACGACCTGGTGCAGGGCGAGGTTCGGGTCGCCAACGCAGAGCTGGACGACATGATCGTGCTGCGCTCGGACGGCAGCCCGACGTATCTTCATGCGGTGGTGTGCGACGACCACGACATGGCGATCACCCACGTGATCCGCGGCGACGACCACCTGACCAACACGTTCCGCCAGGTGCAGGTGTTCGAGGCGATGGGGTGGGAGCGGCCCGCGTTCGCGCACATCCCGCTGATCCACGGGGCGGACGGGGCGAAGCTCTCCAAGCGGCACGGGGCGGTGAGCGTGCTGGAGTTCAGGGAGCAGGGGTACCTGCCTGAGGCGCTGTGCAACTACCTGCTGCGGCTGGGGTGGGGGCATGGGGACGCGGAGGTGCTGTCGCGCGCGGAGGCGGTGGCGCTGTTCGACCTGGACGCGGTGGGGCGGGCGGCGAGCCGGATGGACTTCGCCAAGCTCGGGCACCTGAACGGGGTGTACATGCGCGCGGCCGACGACGACCGGCTGGTGGCCGAGGTGCTGCGGCGGCTGCACGCGAAGGCCGAGGCGGAGGGCGGGTCGGTGGCGGTGCAGACGGCGATGCGGCTGTCGATGCTGATGCCGGGGCTGAAGGAGCGGGCGCGGACGCTGGCGGAGCTGGCGGAGGCGTCGGCGTTCCTGGCGCGGTCGCGGCCGATCGCGATGGACGGGAAGGCGGCGGCGATGCTGACGACGCCGGCGCGCGCGGTGCTGGGCGAGGTGGGGGTGGCGCTGGGGGCGAGCGACTTCACGGCGGAGGGGGTCGACGCGGCGCTGCGCGGGTTCGCGGAGCGGGCGGGGCTGAAGCTCGGGCAGGTGGCGCAGCCGATCCGGGCGGCGCTGACCGGGACGACGACCAGCCCCGGGATCGACGGGACGCTGGCGGCGCTGGGGCGGGAGGAGTCGCTGGCGCGGATCGCGGACGCGGCGGAGGGGTAGGCGAGGGCCCTGCCCCGTGCCTGAAAGCGGGGGCGGGCCAGGGGCGATCATGCCTGGACAGGCTTTCCTCAAGGAAAGGTTTCCAAAGGCTTGGCCTTTGGCGGAGTTTGAGGCAGAGCCTCAACCTTGCTTCCGGAGATCCCCGAGGTTGGGCGGCCCTGCTGGTTCCGGTTCGACGCCGTCCCACTCCGGACCGGGCGGGTGTCCGGCGACGAAGCCGACGCGCCGGACGCTGTCGCTCTGCGCCATGGGCTGCGGGACGGCGATGTCGGTTCAGGTGGGCCCGGCACCTCTGCCCCGCCCGCAACCCCCGGCCCTGCTGCGGGAGCGGGGCAAGTGCCGGGCGGCCTGGTCATCGGCGGAGAGGGTGCGGCGGGGTGACCAATCGAAGGAGGTTGGGGTCGGGTACGAGGCCGACGCCGCCCGCCGCGAGGTCCTAGCCGAGGGTCTTGTGCGGCAGCGGGGGCAAGTCCTTGTCGGCACTGTCCCACCCGGCAAGCCAGTCCACTGCCTTTGCATCATCGCCCGAGGGGAACAGCTCGCGTGGTTGCCCGTCCTGACGCGCAAGCATCCCGGCCTTGAAGGCGGGGTGGACCTCCGCCTCCATTGCGTCGTCAGCCGGACGTGCATCATCCATTGTCGTCTCCTGCATGAATTCTGATCTGGGGAACCGCTTCAAGAACAGTGCGGTTGTCTTGGCGTGCTTGGACAGGGCGCAAGCTGTCCGGACACGGAACGACTATGCTCAGCGGCTTCGCGGGAGTCCAGGTGTCATCGCGGGGGCGGTCTCGAAGCCGCACCCCGGCTGGCGTCGTTTCCCGCGCTGGCCGTGACGCCGGCGGTCGATGCGCTCGGCGCCTGGTCGGGGTGGGATCGATCACGTCGGCACAGGCATCCGTCGGCACCGCCGCCACCTGGCCGACCACCGGGGCGATCTTCAGGCCCGCAGGCGCACTCCGGCACGGGGCTGCGAACAGGGCGCGGCCGGAGCGGGTGCCAGCGGCGAGGGGATTTCGGACCGTCACGGCGACAGACATCGCCCCGGGCGCAGGGCGTCCCATGCCGGGTCCGGCCGGGCAGCATCGGCCGGGTCGGTGGGCCCGGCCGACGGCCCTAGCTTGCGGTGCGCGACTGCGTGCGGAGCGGCGGCTGCTCCGGTGCCGCGAGCACGGGGCTTGCGTAGCCGACCTCGCCGCAGATGTGGGCGGCGGCCTGCGAGATGTAGCCGGTGAAGTGGCGCCACCCGGTGTTGTCGAAGGAGCGGACGTCGTAGTGGCGGTTGGCCTGGGCGGAGACGCGCAGCTCGGCGAACTCGCTGTCGTCGTCGATGTCGGGCGGGTCGCGCAGGGCGGCGAGCGCCGGGTCCTTGGCGACCCACAGCTCGTGGACCTCCTGGGCGAGGCGGCCGACGCGCTCCAGCGCCGGGTCGAGCGCCGGGAACGGCTCGTAGGCGGCGGCGCGCGGGTTCCAGACCTCGAAGGCGAAGTCGGCGGGCGCGTCGCGGTCCTCGAAGTGGGTGATCCTGAGGCTGGGGTGGGACATGGCGGGCTCCGGCGTGGCTGGGTCGGGCGGCAGGGACGAGCGCGCCCTGCCGTGCGGTGCAGGTATCGGGCGGTGCAGGCGGGGTTGGCAGCGCGGATGGCGCACGTCAAGAAAACTCGACGCGTGGTGGCGTCGCGGCCCGGAGCCGGCGGGCGGGCCGGTCCGGCCGGCGGGGGCGTGCGGGCCCGGCGCGCAACTTGGCCTTGCACGCGGGGCGATCAGCTTCTAGGAAGCCGGCTTGCGTCGGGTCGCTGCTGTAGCTCAGTGGTAGAGCACTCCCTTGGTAAGGGAGAGGTCGAGAGTT
>CAXSFE010000208.1:0-3683 GCA_964236585.1 uncultured Acetobacteraceae bacterium | reverse complement strand
GCCGTCACCGCGCACGCCGCCGATCCAGCGCGCGAGCTGGTGCGAGGGCACCGGCGGGCCGAGCGCGGCGCCCACGCCCTCGTCGCAGCCGAGCCCGCGCAGCACGTCGCCCTGGCGCAGCGTGTCCACGCCGGTCGCCGCCACGCGCAGCCCGATCGCGTGCGCCGCGCCCACGATCGCGCGCAGCACCGCCCTGTCCTCCGCACCCCGCTCCAGGTCGCGCACCAGCGACGCGTGCAGCCGCACCACCCCGAGCGGCAGGCGGCGCAGCAGCGACAGGCTCGCGCTCGCCTCGCCGAAGTCCTCCACCGCGAGCCCCACCCCCAGGTCGCTGATCGCGGCCAGCGCCAACGCCCCGTCGCCGTCCAGCGCCCACAGCCAGGCCTCCGGGCAGGCCAGCTCCAGGTGCTCCCAGCTCCCCTCGCCGCCGAGGTCGCCGAGCAGCGACAGCAGCGTCTCGGGGTGCAGCTCCGCCGGCACCGCCACGCACAGCCGCGCGCCCGTGTCGCGCCAGGTGGCGACCTCGCAGGCCGCGGTCTCCAGCCGCCAGGCCGCGAGCCGCGCCGGCCTGCCGCCCTGCGCCGCGTCCTGCCCGGCCCCCGACAGGCCGCCCGCCGTGCGCCCGGCCTGCGCCGGCGGCATCCGGGTCGCCGCCTCCACCGCCTGCAGCCGCCCGCCCTGCAGGGAGGGGCGCGGCTGGAACAGCATCCAGTCCTGCGCGGCGGTGCGCCGCCGGCCCGGAGCGGAGCCGTCCCGCCCTGCCGCGCCCGGTGCCCGGCTCGCATCCCTGCCGGGGTCGTTGCCGAAGCCGCCGGCGTGGCGCGTCGTCGAGGGGTCGTCGAAACCGGCGGTCATTGCGTGCGCTTCTGTGATCGAGCGACCGTGGCACGTTGGTATGAACGAAGTGTTGTGTCCCACGCCGTGCGCCGAAGTCGCGCCCGCCCAGGAGGACTGCCGATGATCGAGCTGTGGAGCTGGCCCACGCCCAACGGCCAGAAGGTGCACATCGCGCTGGAGGAGCTGGGGCTCGAGTACCGGGTGGTCCCGGTCGACATCGGCAGCGGCGAGCAGTTCAGCCCCGCCTTCCTGGCGCTGACGCCCAACCACCGCATCCCCGCCATCGTCGACGCCGACGGCCCGGGCGGCCGGGAGCTGCGCCTGTTCGAGTCGGGCGCGATCCTGGTCTACCTCGCCGAGAAGGCCGGCCGCCTGCTGCCCGCCGACCCCGCCGCGCGCTACACCGCGCTGCAGTGGCTGATGTTCCAGATGGGCGGCGTCGGCCCGATGTTCGGCCAGTACAACCACTTCGCCAGCTACGCGCCGGAACGCCTGCCCTACGCCGTCGAGCGCTACGCCAACGAGGTCGGCCGCCTGTACCGCGTCCTGGAGAAGCGCCTGTCGGACAGCGCGTTCCTCGCCGATAGCGACTACGGGATCGCCGACATCGCGACCTTCCCCTGGGTCACCGCCCCGGAGAAGCGGGGCATCGACCTGGCCGACTACCCGTCCGTCCGCCGCTGGCACGACGCGATCGCCGCGCGCCCCGCCGTGCAGCGCGGCATGGCCGTGCTCTCGGACCGCCGGCGCAGCGGCCCCATCACCGACCAAATGCGCGAGAACATGTTCGGCGGAACCCAGTTCGCCCCGCGCTAGACACGCAAGACGCCGTCAGGCCGGGCGGCGGGCCAGCGCCCGCCGCGGCATCACTTGATCTTGGCTTCCTTGAACGCGACGTGCTTGCGCACGACGGGGTCGTACTTGCGCAGCTCCATCTTGCCGGTCTGCGCCCGGGCGTTCTTCTTGGTCACGTAGAAGTACCCGGTGTCCGCGGTGGACACGAGGCGGATCTGGATGGTGTTGGACTTGGCCATGATGCACTCCACGCGCGAACGCCGCGGGGCTGCCGCGGTTTGGGACCGCACCATGATGGGCAGAGGGCCCGGGGTCAAGCGAAGGAAGGCCAGGGCTCTGCCCTGGACCCGCCAGGGCGAGCCGCCCTGGACCGGCCTTCCTCAGGGGATGGGGATCAAAGGGCCCCTGGCCCTTTGCGGGTTCGGGCAGAGCCCGACCTTTCTTGCTACTCCGGCAGCAGCGCCGCCGCATACGCCTCCGGGTGCCTCAGCAGCGCGCGCGCCGTCTCGAAGTCGCTGTCGCGCTCCTCCGCCGCCGGGCACGCCTCGCGCATCTCGGCGACCGTGTGCGCGTCCAGCGGCGCCCGCGCCGCCCGCCAGGCCTGCACCGCCGGCGCCAGCTCCTGCGTCCCCGCCTCCAGGCTGCGCAGCTGGCGCGCCGTCGCCTCCGCCCCCAGGCTGGTGCACAGCTGCGGCAGCACGCCCAGCCCCTGCAGCGGCCAGCCGCGCGGCGCCAGCACCCGGCTCCACGTCACGAACAGCTCGCCGCCGTCCGGCAGCTCCGTCAGCGTCTGCACCACGCCCTTGCCCGTCGTGGCGCTGCCGACCACCACCGCGCGCCGCTGGTCCGCGAGCGCCGCCGCCATGATCTCCGCAGCCGACGCCGTGCGCCCGTCCACCAGCACCACGATCGGCAGCCGGTTCGCGAGGTCGCCGCCCTGCACCCGCCACACCCGCGACGCCTCCGGGTCGCGCCCCACCGTGGTCGCCACCACCCCCTGGTCCAGCAGCAGCGCCACCGCCGTCACCGCCTGGCGCAGCAGCCCGCCGCGGTCGCCGCGCAGGTCGATCACCAGCCCGCGCACCTGCGGCCCGCCTGCCTGGGCTCCGTTCGCCTGCGGATCGAGCCCGTCCTCCAGCTCCTGGCTGAGGCGCTGCGCGGTGTCGGCGGTGAACGCCGTGATGCGCAGCGACAGCAGCACGCCGCCCGCCCCGCGCCGCCGCTCCGCGAACACCGTCTCGGGCGGCACCACCGCGCGGCGCAGCACCAGGACGCGCGCGCGCCCGTCGGCGCCCGCGACGCGCAGCCGGACCGTGCTGCCTTCCTCGCCCACCAGGCTCGCCGCCGCCGACGCCGCGTCCTGCGCGGCCGCCCCGTCCACCGCCAGCAGACGCTCGCCGGCGCGCAGCCCGGCCTGCGCCGCCGGCCCGTTCGCCGCCACCGTGGCCAGCACCAGGTTCGCGCCCAGCCGCGCCAGCTCGACGCCGATCCCGACCTGCCCGGCGAGGCGGTCGCGCACGTGCTCTGCCCCCGCCGGCGGCACGTAGCGGGAGAACGGGTCGAGATGGGAGAAGATCTCGTCGAAGTAGCCCTGCAGCAGCGCCGGCGCCCCGGCCGCGCGCACGATGGCCGAGCGGTCCCAGGCCCAGCGCATCGCGTCGGCGCTGGCCGCACCCCAGGCCGAGGCATCCACGTCGGGCGGGAACGGCCGCACGAACCCGCCCGGGTCGCCCGCGCCGCCGTCCGCCGCCGCGCCGTCCGGTCCGGCGGCGGGCAGCGGCGCGGCGCCCTCGCCGGCCGTCGCGGACGACGCGAGGTCGAGCCGGATCGTGCCGCCGCCGGTGCGCAGGCGCAGCGACGGATCGAGCGTCGCCAAGCCCTGCAGCCCCCACAGCGCCAGGCCCGGCACCGTGGTCGGGTCGAGCGAGCGCGGCGCGATGAAGGCCAGCGCGGTGCCGATCACCTGGCCGCCCAGCGCCGCGTCGAACCCGCCCGCCCCGGGTGCCTGCGCCGCCGGCTCCACGCCAGGCGCCCCCGGCGCCGACCCGCCC
>CAXSFE010000207.1:0-3706 GCA_964236585.1 uncultured Acetobacteraceae bacterium | reverse complement strand
GCTCTGCCCTGGACCCGCAAAGGGTCCGAGGACCCTTTGATCCCTTGACTTGAGGAAAGCCATCCAAGGGGCTTCCCTTGGCGGGGTCCAGGGGCAGGGCCCCTGGCCTTCCTTGCCTTCATCCCCGCATGCCGTCCCTCACCCCGTCGCCCAGCCCCGCGCGCTCGATCACCTCGCACAGCCTGCGCATCCGTCGCCGCTCGTCGTAGAGCTGGTCCAGCAGGCCGAGCACCACCGGCATCGCGGCCTCGTCCACCTCCAGCGACCGGCGCAGCTCCACGATCAGCCGCACCCGCGCCACGTCCACCTCGGCGAACGCCGGCGCGCCCGCGTCGCGCCCCGGCCGCACCCAGTCCAGCGCCACCCAGCGCTCCAGCTCCCCCGGCGCCAGCCCGTCGATCCGCGCGCACACGGCCAGCAGCGTGATCATGCGCCGTCCCCTTCGAGCGCGGCCCGCGGGTCGAAGCCGGGCTGCTCCCAGCCGCGCAGGAACTCGGCCAGCCGCTCGTCCGCCGGCCCGAGCACCAGGCGCACCGTCACCAGGCAGTCGCCCGCCGGCTTGCCGCCCGACGCCGCCACGCCGCGGCCGCGCAGCCGCAGCACCGAGCCCGCCTCCGAGCCGGCCGGGATCGCCATGCTCACCGTGCCCGCCGGCGTCGGCACGGCGACCTTGGCCCCCAGCACCGCCTCGCGCACGGAGACCGGCAGGTCCACCCGGACGTCGCGGCCGTCGCGGCGGAACACCGGGTGCGCGGCGACCGCGACCTCGATCATCGCGTCGCCGTCCGCGGCGCCGCCCATCCCCGTGCCGCCCTGCCCGCGCAGGCGCAGCACCTGCCCGTCCTCCAGCCCCGCCGGGATGCCCACGTCGAGGAACTTCCCGCCCGGCAGGGTCAGCCGCTTGGTCGCACCGCGCACCGCCTCCAGGAAGGTCACGTCGAGGCGGTACTGCCGGTCCTCGCCGCGGACCCGCATCGGCTCCCCGCTGGCCTGGCCGCCTGCGCCGCGGTTGAAGAACGCGCCGAGGATGTCGCCCAGCTCGTCGTCCGACACGGACTCGGCGCCCGCGCCGCGCCCGGCGCCGCGCGACGCGTAGCGCGCGCCGCCCGGCGTGTCCGCGAAGCCGCGGTAGAACGGGCGGTCGCCCGCGCCGGGCGGCGGCGGGCGGGCCTTCGGGTTGCCGCCGCCGTCGATCTCGCCGCGGTCGTACTGCGCGCGCCGCTCCGGGTCGCCCAGCACCTCGTTGGCGGCGCTCAGCGCCTTGAACCGGGCCTCGGCGTCCTTGTCGCCGGGGTGCAGGTCGGGGTGGCTCTTCTTCGCGGCCGCCCGGAACGCGCGGCGCACGTCCTCGGCGCTCGCGTCGCGCGCCACGCCCAGCAGTCGGTAGGGGTCATCGTCGGCCATGGGGCAGCCACGCACGAGATGCGCCGGAGTTGCAAGCAAGGCCAGGGCTCTGCCCTGGACCCGCCAGGGGGAGCCCCCCTGGACTGGCCTTCCTTAAGTAAGGCCGGTCCAGGGCGGCTCGCCCTGGCGGAGTTTGAGGCAGAGCCTCAACCTTGCTTTCCTGCCAGGAACGCGTCTGCCGTGCGCAGCGACAGCACCATGATCGTCAGCGCCGGGTTCGCCGACAGCGCGCTCGGGAACACCGAGTTGTCGCACACCCACAGGTTCGCGACGTCGTGGCTGCGCCCGGCCCCGTCCACCACGCAGGTGCCCGGGTCCGCGCCCATCCGGCAGGTGCCGATGGTGTGCGCCGAGCGCGTGAGCGTCCACAGGTCGGTGGCGCCGGCCGCCTCCCAGACCTGGCGCATGAACGCCTCGGCGTGGGCCTGGATCGCGTGCTCGTTCGGGCCGTAGCTGAACCGCACCCGCGCCTTGGGCACGCCCAGGTCGTCCGCCTCGTCGGCCAGCTCCAGGCGGTTGGCGTCCTGCGGCAGGCACTCGCCGTTGATGCCGATGCCGGCGACGTGGTTGTAGCGCTGCAGGTAGTCGACCAGCGCCCGGCCCCACAGGCCGCGGCCGCGCGCCACCTGGTCGGCCCAGGTGACCGGCACGATGCCCAGGCTCTGCACGAGGTAGCCGCCCGCGAAGCCGGCGCCGGGGGCGCGCACCATGTCCTCGGTGATCAGCGAGGACGGGTAGCCCTTGTTCGGGCGCATCTCGGCCTCGAACGTGCCCCACACCTGGGTGGCGACGTGGGCCATGTAGTTGCGGCCGACCTGGCCGGAGGAGTTCGCGAGGCCGGTGTGCAGCAGCAGCCGCGGGGTTTCCACCGCGCCCGCGCACAGGAACAGCGCGGCGCAGCGCTGGCGGTGGTCCGCGCCGTCGCGTCGGTAGACGACGGCCACGACCTTGCCCGAGGCGTCGCGCTCGATGGTGTGCACGAAGCAGCCGGGGCGGATCTCCGCGCCGGCCGCGACGGCGAGCGGCAGGTAGGTCACGTCCATGCTGGTCTTTGCGCCGTTGCGGCAGCCCTGGTGGCAGTGGCCGCAGTTCACGCAGGCCTGGCGCGCAGGGATGCCCGGCGCCGCGTAGTCCTGCGACAGCACCGCGGCGGGGGCCGCGCAGGTCCGCACGCCGAGCGCGGCGCAGCCCGCCGCCATCGCCTCGGCCGGCGCGTTCAGCGGCACCGGCGGCAGGGGGTAGTGCCGCGACCGTTCCCACGGGTAGGACTGCGGGCCGGAGGCGCCGATGAAGCGCTCGACCTCCTCGTAGTAGGGCACCAGCTCGGCGTACGGCATCGGCCAGTCCTCGCCCACGCCCAGCTCCGAGCGCAGCCGCATGTCGCGCGGGTCCGGGCGCGGGATGAACGCGCCCCAGTGCAGCGTCGAGCCGCCGACGCCGGTGCCGCTGTTGTTCGCGCCGAACGCCTCGGGGGGGTCGCCCGACACCAGCCGCTCGCCCAGCCAGTACAGCCCGGACGCCGCCAGCTCGTCGGCGGCGAAGTCCTCGCGCGGCGTCCAGTTGCGGCCCGCCTCCAGCGCCACCACCCGCAGCCCGGCCTGCGCCAGACGCGCCAGCAGCGGCGCACCGCCGGCCCCGGTGCCGACCACCACGGCGTCGACCTCGTCCGCCTCGGGGTAGGCGCGCATGCCCTCGAGCTTCACGACCGCACCTCCTGTGCTGTGGCGGGTCCGCCGGGCTGGCCCTCGGGCCCCGGGCTTGCCGCCTGGGGGTCCACGGCCTCCGGCTCCCAGGCCTCGCGCGCGCCGATGCCGAGCTGCACGAAGCCCTCCAGCCGCGGCCCGTCGCCGCCGTAGCCGATGCCGCTGTAGCCCATGCGCGCGAGCGTCGCGGGGTGCGCCACGTACGCGCGCACCGCCGTCGACCTGAGGTCCTCGAACCACAGCCGCATCTGCGTGGCGTCGAGCAGGAGGGTGCCCGGCTCGTCCCCGGCGTCCGCGTGCAGGGTTCCGCCCGCCGCCTGCGCCAGCAGCGCATCCTGCGCCGCGTCGGCGAGACCCGCGAACCCGGTGCCCGACGCGGCCTCGATCGTGTCGAGCCCCGCCGCGCACGCCTGTGCGTCGGGCGGCATGCCCGCCATGCGCCAGCCGTCCCCCACGCCCGACGCCAGCACCGCGTCGACCCGCGCGGCGAGGTCGATCCGCGCGCCGCCGGGCTGCGGCACCACCCTGTCCAGCACCAGGCGCAGCGTCGCCAGCCGGGGCGCCGACAGCGCGCGCGGCGCCGGGTCGTCCGGCCGCGC
>CAXSFE010000206.1:0-3721 GCA_964236585.1 uncultured Acetobacteraceae bacterium | reverse complement strand
TCGGTGCCCGGCGGCAGGAAGGACGGCGCGGCTGCGGCCGCAGGACGCGGCAGCCCGATGCTGTTCTCCGTACCGGCGCGCTCCGCCTCGATCGCGTCCGTGGCGAGGCTGGCGCCGGGCCGCGACGCCGGCGTGGCGCCCGGCTTCAGCGGGTCGTCCGCCAGGGTGCGGCGCAGGCTGCCGTCGCCGTCCACGGCGCGGGCGATCTGGTCGCGAATGTTGAGGCTGCGCAGGTCCTTGAACTGGTCGCGCACCTCGTGGAGGTTCGCCTCGCGGACCATCTCGTCGACGTGGACCTGGAACTCGCCCGCCATCCTGCGGCCCTTCTTCACCAGATCAGCGATCGTCTTGATCGCGACCGGCATGTCCTTCGGCCCGATCGCGACGAGGGCCACGACGCCGATCAGCGCGATCTCGGACCAGGCGAAGTCGAACATGCGGGACAATCTCTCCTGGTGACGGGACGACCTGGGTCGTCGGGCCGGCCCGTCGGGCGACGCCGGCGCAAGCACATCGTGCCGGACGCGACAGCTGCAAGCGACCCGGCCGCCGGCACCGTCGCGGCGAGGCCCGGCGCGACGGCCGGGCGCCCGTGTCCGTGCGACGCTTCCGGCCCGCAGCGCCGCCACGCCTAGCACGGCGCGGCGCGGCGCGAAACACGCACTCACGGCACCTCCTCCCCGCCGGGCGCACCGCTCGCGTCCGCCAGCTCCGGCCCGGGCGGCTCGACCACCAGGTCCTCGCGCCGCGGCAGGTCGCGCAGGTCGCGCAGCCCGAACTGCGCCAGGAACGCCGGCGTCGTCGCCCACAGCGTCGGCCGCCCCGGCGCCTCCCTGCGCCCCGCTGTCCTGATCAGCCCGGCCTCAAGCAGCGCGTCCAGCGTCGCCTGCCCCAGGCTGGCGCCACGCCGCTCCTCGATCTCCGCGCGCGTCACCGGCTGGTGGTACGCCACCACCGCCAGCACCTCCATCGCCGCCCTCGGCAGGCGCCGCCTGCGCTCCACCACCCGCACCAGCAGCGGCGCCAGGTCCGCCGCCGTGCGGAACATCCAGCCGCCGTCGGCCTCGACAAGCTCCACGCCGCGCCCCCGGTAGCGGGCCCGCACCGCCTCGAGCACCTGCAGCGGGTCCGCCCCCTCCGGCAGCGCCGCCGCCAGCATCGCCGCGGTCACCGGGCCGGGGTGGGCGAACAGCAGGGCCTCGGCCAGGCGCTCGGGGTCGGGAGTCACCGAAAGGCAAGGCCAGGGCGCTGCCCTGGACCCGCTGGGGGCGAGCGCCCCCAGACCCGCACACATAAGACAAGGCAAAAACCCAGGTTTCCAAAGACTTGGCCTTTGGCGGGGTCCAGGGGCAGCGCCCCTGGCCTTTCTTTCTTCCTCACTCCGCCGCCATCGCCAGCGCGTCTACCCGCCGCAGCAGGATCGGCCCGAACGCGTCGTCCTGGCGCAGCAGCACCGCGCCCTCGCGCGCCAGCTCCAGCCCCGCCAGCAGCGTGCTGGCCACCCCCGCCCTGCGCCGCAGCGCCGCGTCCGCATCCCCGGCCGCCTCGCCCGGCAGGAAGTGTCGCAGCTCCGTCCACCCCGGCAGCCCGCCCAGCAGCCGCGACAGCCGCACAAGCGCCTCGGCCAGGCCCGGGAGCGCCGGCGGCCGCGGCCGGTAGGTCTCGCGCGCCCCGGCCCGGCGCACCCCGCCCAGGTAGGCCTGCACCAGCCCGGGCAGGTCGGCGGACAGCCGCGAGCGGTCCTCGCGCACCAGGCGCTCCGGCGCGCCGCGGCCGAACACGTCGACGCCGAGCTGCGGCCGTGCGCCCAGCCAGCCCGCGGCGGCACGCACCTCCTCCAGACCTGCGATTCGCGCGGCCAGCAGCCCTGCCGCGTCCCGGGCGTCCTCCTCCGTTGCGTCCGCCGGGAGCAGCAGCCGCGACTTCAGCCAGGCCAGCCACGCCGCCATCACCAGCCAGTCCGCCGCCAGCTCCAGCCGCAGCGCCCGCGCGCCCTCGACGGCGGCGAGGAACTGCTCCACGACCGCCAGGATCGAGATCCGCGCGAGGTCGACCCGCTGCGCCCGCGCCAGCGCCAGCAGCAGGTCGAGCGGGCCCTCGAACGCGCCGAGCCGCAGCACGGGCACCGGGGTCTCACCCGCAAGCGCACCCTCGGGCTGTCGTGCCGGGCGCCGAGCGGAGGCGCCGTCCCCCGTCCCGGAACGGATGACGGCGGGCGCGTCCGCCTGTTCAGAGACCGACATCGGAGTATCCGGCCAAGTGCATCACCAGCACGAACGCCGGCTCCAGGACACGACCCAGCAACCCGCGGACCGGGTCAAACACCACCCCCACCTGCTGCAGAACGGCGGGCAGCAGGAACACAACGACCAGCACGAGAACGATCCCCACGCGCTCCAGACGCGCCCAGAGCAGCGCACCCGCCTCCGGCAGCATCCCGACCACGATGCGCCCGCCATCGAGCGGCGGCACCGGCAGGAGATTGAACAGGCCAAGAACCAGATTGTACAAGATGAAGTCGCGGATCATCGTGCCGACGACCTCCGCGGGAACCGGCGGCATGTCCGGGATAACGTGGAACGACAGCGCCGCCAGCCAGGCGAGGGCGAAGTTCATGAGCGGTCCCGCGGCGGCGACCAGCATCATCAGTCGCCGCGCATTGCGGTACTCCCCGACGTGCAGACGCCACGCCGCCACCGGCACCGGCTTTGCCCAGCCGAACATGAATTGTACCCGCCCGATCGTCGCGAGCTGCCCGAGCAGCAGCACGCCCGGCAGCAGCAGGGTGCCGACGCGGTCGACGTGGCGCCACGGGTTGAGCGACAGCCGCCCGGCCGCGCGCGCGGTGTCGTCGCCCAGCGCCAGCGCCGCCCAGCCGTGCGCCAGCTCGTGCAGCAGGATCGCGCCGACCGCCGGCACGGCCGCCAGCAGCACCTGCACCACCACGCTGTTCACGCCCCCCGCCTCACGCGACGACGGCGTCCATCAGCCCGCGGCGCTCCGCATCCAGCGCCCCGGCATCCAGCGCCTGCCTCGCCCCATCGGCCAGCGCCCGCGCCGCCGCGATCCTCCCGCGCGCCGCCCCGGTCATCGGCGGGCACGCACGCAGCACCGCCGCGCTGTCCGCGAGCACGCCGGAGCAGTGCAGCGCCACGTCGCACCCCGCCGCCAGCGCCGCGCACGCCAGCTCCCCCGGTCCAAGGCGCAGCCCACCGCCCGCCACGGCGCCCATCGCCAAATCGTCCGTGACCAGCACGCCGCGCAGGCCCAGCCGCCCGCGCAGCACCCCGGCGACCACCGCCGCGGACAGCGTCGCGGGGGACGTGTCCAGCGCCGCGTAGCGCACGTGCGCCGTCATCATCCACGGCAGGTCGGCGTTGGCCGCGAACGGCGCGAGGTCCTCGTCGCACACGTCGTCCAGCACTGGCAGCGCCAGGTGGCTGTCGGCGCCGGCGCGGCCATGGCCGGGCGCGTGCTTGCCCACCGGCTGCACCCCGGCGGCGAGCAGCCCCTGCGCCACGGCACGCCCCAGCGCCGCCACCCGCGCCGGGTCGGCCGAGAACGCGCGGTCGCCGATCACGTCGTGCGCGCCGGGCACCCGGCGGTCGAGCACCGGGGCGCACACCAGGTCCAGCCCCGCCGCCGCGCAGTCCAGCCCGATCAGCGCGCCGGTCAGCCACGCCGCCCGCTCCGCCTCGCCCGGCGGCAGGGCGCCGATCGC
>CAXSFE010000205.1:0-3726 GCA_964236585.1 uncultured Acetobacteraceae bacterium | reverse complement strand
GACCCGGGCGGCCCGGCGCTGCTGCTGCTGTGCGGCGCGTCGCAGGGCCACCGGCTCGCCGCCGCGCTGCGCGGACAAGGCTTCCGTGTCGTGCGCCGCGTGGTCTATGCCGCCCGTCCGGTCGCGCGTTTCCCCGCCGCCGCCGCCGCCGCGCTGGCGGGGGACAGGATCCGCGCGGTGCTGTTCTTCTCCGCCGAAACCGCGCGCGGCTTCGTCGCCACGCTGCCGCCGGCCCTTGTGCCCGCGCTTGCGCCGGTCGACGCTGTAACGATTGGCGGCACCGCCGCTGCCGCGCTACACGCTCTGCCCTGGCGGCACGTGCACGTGGCACACCACCCGACCCTGGACGGAGTTCTGGCCCTGCTATGAGCGATTCAATGCCTCCTTCGCCGGACCCCTCGCACCCCGACCGCACCGGCCGGACAATCCCCGACGCCGAGATCGTCCCGGACCGGGCCGCAGCACCCGAGCCCGCGTCGCCCGCCCCAAAGCCGCCCGCCTTCGAGCCGCCCGCCCTCGACACGCCCGCCGCCGCGGCGCCCCGTTTCGGCACCCAGGCCGGCACCCCGGTCAGCGGCGGCGCGGCGCCGGCGGACGTGGCCCGCTCCGCAAGGCTGGGCGCCACCCTCGGCGGTCTCGCCCTGCTCGGCGTGGTCCTGGAGGCCGGCGCCCTGGCCTATGGCTGGACCCACCCGCCGGTGTCGCCCATCCTCGCCCAGAACGGCGCGCGCCTGCAGGACCTCGACGGCCAGGTGCAGGCCGCCAAGCAGCAGCGCGACGCCCTCGCCGCCGAACTGGACAAGTCGCAGGCCCGCCTCGCCGCCCTCGAAGGCCGCCCCGCCCCCAACCTGGCGCCGATCGAGCAGCGCCTCGCCACCCTGGAGAAGCCCGGGCCGATCGCGTCGACCGACACCTCCGAGCTGGCCCGCCGCCTCGACTCCATCGCCGGCCGCCAGGACCAGCTCGCCGCCCGCCAGCAGGCCGACGTGAACACCCTGTCCGGCCGCACCGACGCCGGCGTCGCCCAGGCCACCACGGCCGCCGCCGCCGCCAGCGCCGCCCTTGGCAAGCAGCTCGACACCGCCCAGGCCACCTTCGGCAAGCAGCTCGACGCCGCGCAGGCCTCCGACAAGGCCGCCCGCGACGCGCTCGCCAACACCCTGTCCGGCCGCATCGACGCCACCACCGCGACCGCCGCCACGGCAGCGACCGCCGCCACCGCCGCCCTCGCCGGCCGCATCGACGCCGCCCAGGCCGCCGACAAGACCGCACGCGACGCCCTCGCCGCCAGCCTCGGCGGCCGCATCGACGCCGCGCAGGCTGGCGACAAGACCGCCCGCGACGCCCTCGCCGCAGCGCTCTCCGGCCGCGTCGACGCCGCCGCCGCGCAGGACGCCAAGGCGCTCGCCGACCTGTCCGGCAAGACCAACGCCCTCGACGCGCGCCTCGCCACCGTGGAGCAGTCCTCCGGCAAGGTCGCCGGCCTCGCCGTCCGCGCCGGCACCATGGCGCAGCTCCAGTCCGCCCAGGACAGCCTCGCCGCCGGCCACAAGCTCGGCGCCATCCCCGGCGCCCCGCCGGCGCTGGCCCGCTACGCCGACACGCCGCCGCCCACCGACGCCGCGCTGCGCCTCTCCTTCGCCGACGCCGCCGAGGCCGCCCGCCTCGCCAGCCAGCCGCAGAACACCCGCGCGCCCTTCCTCGGCCGCATCTGGTCGCGCGTGCAGCAGGCCGTCGTGGTCCGCCAGGGCGACGACGTCCTCGTCGGCGACCCCGCCGCCGGCGTCCTCGCCCGCGCCGGCGACGCCATGAACGCCGGCGACCTCCCCGGCACCGTCGAGATCGTGGAAACCCTGCAGGGCCCCGCGCACGACGCCATGGCCGACTGGCTCGCCCAGGCGCACGGGCTGCTCGACGCCCGCGCCGCCCTGTCCTCGCTCGTGGCGCATTCCTGATGCTGCGCGCCGTCTCCCTCCTCGTCCTCGCCGCGGTCGTCGTCACGGTCGCCTGGTACGTCGGCCACCTCCCCGGCCAGTTCGTCCTGCACTTCGGCAGCTACGTCGTGCAGACCTCCGTGCCGGTCGCCCTGCTGGCGCTCGCCGTCCTGTTCCTGGTGCTCTACGCCCTGGCCCGCCTCGTCTCCGGCCTGCTGCGCATCCCGCAGTGGTTCGGCGTGCGCGGCGCGATCCGCCAGCGCCGCCGCGGCGACGAGGCCGTGACCCGCAGCCTGCTGGCGCTGGCCGCCGGCGACGGCGGCGACGCCCAGCGCGAGTCCGCCCGCTCCCGCCGCCTGCTCGGCGACACGCCGCAGACCCTGCTGCTCGCCGCCCAGGCCGCGCGCATCGCCGGCCGCGAGGACGAGGCCGAGGCGATCTTCCGCGCCCTCGCCGAGCGCAAGGACGCAGGCTTCCTCGGCCTGCGCGGCCTGCTGCGCCAGGCCCTCGCCCGCCAGGACTGGGCCGCCGCCGCGGAATACGCCCGCCGTGCCGAAGCCGCCCACCCCGGCGCCGCCTGGCTGCGCACCGAGCGCGCCCAGATCGCCATCCAGACCCGCGACTGGCGCGAGGCCCTCTCGCTGTCCGCCCCCGACGCCCCGCTCGCCGCCTTCGCCACCGCCGCCGCCCTGGAGCAGTCCGACCCCGCCGAGGGCCGCAAGCTCGCGAAGCGCGCCTTCGAGGCCGACCCCGCCCTGGCGCCCGCCGCCATCGCCTACGCCCGCCGCCTGCGCGAGCAGGGCCGCGACCCGAAGGCGATGGACGTGCTGCGCCGCTGCTGGAGCCTCGCACCCCACCCCGACGTCGCCGCCTACGCCATCGCACCCGCCAACGGTGCGCTGGAGCGCCTGGCCGCCGCGGAGTCCCTGGTCGGCACCGTCCTGGAGGACCACGCGGAGACGCACCTCCTGCTCGCCCGCCTGCACCTCGACGCCGGCCAGGTCACGGCCGCCCGCACCCAGCTCGACCTCGCCCGCACCGGCGGCCTCGACCAGCAGCGCGTCTGGCTGCTCCAGGCCGACATCGCCGAGGCCGAGGGCCGCGCCGACGAGAACCGCGAGGCCCTGCGCGCCGCCGCCACCGCGCCGTCCGACCCGGTCTGGCGCTGCGGCTCCTGCGGCACCGTCCACACCCAGTGGCTCGCGGTCTGCCCGCAGTGCAGGACGCCGGGGCGTGTCGCGTGGGGGACGGGGCGGGCGGAGACGGCCCTGGTCGCGAGCTGAGGCAGGCAAGGCCAGGGGCTCTGCCCCTGGACCCCGCCAGGGCGAGCCGCCCTGGACCGGCCTCCACAAGAGAAGGGGGCACACTGCCCGTGCAGTGTGCCCCCTTTCATGCGCCGGTCCAGGGGCGGCTCGCCCCTGGCGGGTCCAGGGCAGAGCCCTGGCCTTGCCTCAGTTCTTCGCGCGGTCCACCAGCGCGTTCTTGCTGATCCACGGCATCATCGCCCGCAGCTTCTCGCCGACCTGCTCGATCGGGTGCTCCGCGAGCCGGCGCCGCGTCGCCTTGAAGCTCGACTGGTTCACCTTGTTCTCCAGCATCCAGTCGCGCGCGAACCGCCCCGACTGGATGTCCGTCAGCACCCGCTTCATCTCCGCCTTGGTCTCGGCCGTGATGATGCGCGGCCCGGTGACGTATTCGCCGTATTCCGCGGTGTTGCTGATCGAGTAGTTCATGTTCGCGATGCCGCCCTCGTAGATCAGGTCCACGATCAGCTTCACCTCGTGCAGGCACT
>CAXSFE010000204.1:0-3735 GCA_964236585.1 uncultured Acetobacteraceae bacterium | reverse complement strand
CCGCGCCGCCCGCCGCCGCGCCGTCCGGGCGCGGCCGCCGCGCCCGCAAGGCCGCCGACCTCGTGTCCGGCCTGCGCTTCGTGGCCCGCGCGCTCGGCTCGCGCTACACGCCGCTGCTGGCCCAGGTCGTG
The DNA here is from genome assembly GCA_964236585.1 of uncultured Acetobacteraceae bacterium. Classification (GTDB taxonomy): domain Bacteria; phylum Pseudomonadota; class Alphaproteobacteria; order Acetobacterales; family Acetobacteraceae; genus CAXSEF01. Next base: position 3,604 of record CAXSFE010000204.1, on the reverse strand, counting down.
GTCACGCGGCGCTGCAACCTGGCCTGCGGCTACTGCTCCGAGTACGACGACCACTCCCCGCCGGTGCCGACCGCGGACCTGCTCGCCTGGGTCGACCGGCTGGCCGCGCTGGGCACCGCCTCGCTCACCCTGACCGGCGGCGAGCCGTTGCTGCACCCCGACCTCGACCAGGTCGTGGCCCGCGCGCGCGGCCACGGCATGATCGTCACCATGATCACCAACGGCTTCAAGCTGACGCGCGCCTGGGTCGACCGCCTCAACGACGCCGGCCTGCAGGGCATGCAGATCAGCATCGACAACCTCGAGCCCGACTCCGTCTCGATGAAGAGCCTGCACTCCGTGGAGGGCAAGCTCGCCCTGCTCGCCGAACACGCGCGCTTCAAGGTCAACGTCAACTCCGTCCTCGGCATCAGCGACGCACGCACCGCCGACGTCGTGGTCGTGGCGCAGACGGCCGCGAAATACGGGCTGCAGCACTCCGTCGGCGTGCTGCACGACGACACCGGCGTGCTCAAGCCGCTGTCCGCCGTGCAGATGGACGCCTACGCGCAGGTCACGCGGATCTCGCCGTCCGTCGTGCACTGGCTGAACTACCGCCTGTTCCAGGGCAACCTGATGCACGGCCGCCCGAACGACTGGAAGTGCCGCGCCGGCGCGCGCTACCTCTACGTCGCCGAGGACGGGCGCGTGCACTGGTGCTCGCAGCAGCGCGGCTACCCCGGCATCCGGCTGATGGACTACACGCGCGACGACATCCGGCGCGAGTTCCACACCGAGAAGTCGTGCAGCCCGACCTGCACCCTGAGCTGCGTGCACCAGATGAGCATGTTCGACCGGTGGCGGGGCAGGCAGGGGGCGGTGGGGGCAAGGAAGCAAGGTTGAGGCTCTGCCTCAAACTCCGCCAAAGGCCGAGCCTTTGGAAACCTCGACGGGGACATCGTTTCCGACCGATGCCGGAGTGGCCGTCCCCGGCACGAGGCAGCCTCCCGCCGCGTCAGGTCCAGGGCTGGCGACCCGCGGTGCGCCTGCCTATTTTCCCATGCATGTCCCGTTCCCCGGCTGCCGACCTGGCTCCCCTCATCAAGCTCCTGCAGGCGGGCGTCCCGCCCGACCGCGCCGCCACCGAGCTCTCCCGCGTCGTGGCGATCTGGACGGCCGACCTCGCGGACGACGACGAGCAGCTGCAGGAGCGGCTGTCCGGTCTGGCCGAGCAGATGACGGTGGGGATCGAGGAGATGCACGAGGGCATCGCCGAGGCCAGCGACAAGGGCAAGCCCACGCTGCGGCGGATCCTGGCGACACACCAGGCGGTGCTGGACGGGGTGCGCAAGGCGCAGGGGGCAGGCTAGGCATCCCGCCGCCCCGCCGGGCGGGCTACCGCGACACGCGGCCCGGACGGCCCTGGGTCGGCGCGCGCACCCCGATGTCCTGCGCGAAACGCAGCAGATAACCGTCGGGGTCCTGAACGAGAAACTCCCTCTGACCTCTTTCCCGGCGTCCGGCCCGGTACCACGCCTCGTTCGGCTGCCTGAACAACGGCCAGCCCGCCGCTTCAAGAGCGTCGAGGATGGGAGCCAGTGCGCCGACCGTCATCTGGAAGCTGACGCCGCGTCCGAACGGCCGCGCCAGTTCGCCGGTCTCCCAGGTGCCGTTTTGCTCGCACAGCATAACCTGGATCGGACCGCGGACCAGGTAGGCGAAGCGGGCTGCCGGCCTGTCGTAGGCAACCCCGAACCCGAGCAGATCGCACCAGAAGCCCAGGCTTGCTGCCAGTTCGGAGACGTCGAGCTCGGGAACAAAGGCGCCGAAGCCGCCCTTCGGCATGGCGCCCCTGCCGTGCGAGGTCGCGCGCGCAGCCGGATCGACGATCGGCGCGCCCGGTGGGACGCGACCATCCAACGGCTTCCGCACCACCCGAACCTCCCTTTGCGAGACCCTGGAACACCGGCCTCTGCCGGCTGTCCACCAGGCCCACCCGTTCCGCTACCGGTCAGGAACCGCCTCCAGGGCGAGGGTTTCCAAAGGGCTCCGCCCTTTGGCGGGTTCGGGCAGAGCCCGACCTTGCTTGCTCCCTTCCAGCCGCCCCCCCCACGAACAACCCCCCGTAGAGCACCGCCACCGCCGCGACGACCAGGGCGAGCTGCCCCCTCGGGTCCGGCCCCACCAGCCCGCGCACGGCGAGCACGGCGAGCACCATGGCCGCGATCCCCGCGCCGGGCAGGGCGAGGGCGCGGGCGAGGTCGGCTGCGGCGACCTCCCAGTCGCGCCGCAGGTAGCGCGCCCCCCAGGCGAGCAGCGCCGGGTAGATCGCGAGCCAGACCGCGGCCACGGCTTCGATGCCCGCGCGCGGCGGGGCGAGGCTGGCGGCGGCGCCGATGCCGGCGGCGAGGAGTGCCAGCATGGTCGCGGACAGGCGGGCGGCGGCGCCGGGGCGGCCGGAGGCGATCATCACGGTGACGAGCGGCTGGGCGAGGGCGCGCAGCAGGGCGGCGGCGGCGAGCAGGCGGAGCGGCGTGGCGGCGGCGGCGTAGCTGGTGCCGGCGTGGTCGTGGAGCAGGGCGGTGAGCGGCGCGGCCGCCAGCATCAGGCCGGCGGCGAGCGGGGCGACCAGCGTGGCGCTGCGGGCGAGCGCCCAGGCGAGAACCTGCGCGACCTCGGCGCGCAGGGTGGCGACGCGGGCGAGCACCGGGAGCGCGGTGCGGTTGACCAGGGTGGCGACCGCCATGGCGGGCTCCATGGCGATGTCGAAGGCGACTCGGTAGAGCGCGAGCTGGGCCGGTCCGTAGAACCAGCCGATCAGCAGGTAGTCGACGTTCTTGAACATCTGCTCGGCGAGCCCGGCGGCCGCGGCGCGCAGGCCGAAGCGGGCGAGCGGGCGGATGGAGGCGGGGCGGACGCGCAGGCGGGGGCAAAACGGCCGGGCGAGGAGGGCGCCGGCCAGCGTGAAGGCGCCCGAGGCGGCGTAGCCCGCGACCAGGGCCCAGGCGCCGGCGCCGGCGACGCCCAGGGCGAGGCGGGTCAGGGCGGCGGCGAGGGTCGCGCAGACGGCGACGGTGGCGATGCGCCCGTACTGCAGGTCGCGGTTCATCAGGGCGAGCGGGACGACGGCCGCGGCGACGAGCGGCTGCTTGGCGGCGATGGCGAGCAGGTAGCCGGCGATGGGCGCCGCGCCGTAGGCGGCCGCGATCCAGGGGGCTGCGAGGACGCACAGCGCGCCCGTGACGACGGACGCGCCGAGCACGTACCAGAACAGGGTGTCGAGCTGCTCGCGGGTGACGGCGGGCGCCTGGATCAGCGCCTCGGCGGTGCCCAGGCCGTTGAGCGCCTCGACGACGGTGCCGACGGAGACGACGATGGAGGCGACGCCGACCTGCTGGCGGGTGAGGAGGAGCAGCATCGCGAGGATGGTGGCGAAGTCGACGGCCCTGGCGATCACGGTGGCGCCGCCGAGCCAGTTGAAGCCCTGGCCGAGCTGGCGGCGGCTGTCGAGGACGGGGGCCGCCAGGACGGGGGCCGCCAGGACGGGGGCGGCCAGGACGGGGGCCGCCAGGGCGGGGGCCGCCAGGACGGAGGCGGCCAGAACGGGGCCCGGTCCGCCCAGGCC
>CAXSFE010000203.1:0-3792 GCA_964236585.1 uncultured Acetobacteraceae bacterium | reverse complement strand
GGTCCACGATCAGCTTCACCTCGTGCAGGCACTCGAAATACGCCATCTCCGGCGCATACCCCGCCTCGGTCAGCGTCTCGAACCCGGCCTTGATCAGCTCGACCAGCCCGCCGCACAGCACGGCCTGCTCGCCGAACAGGTCGGTCTCGCACTCCTCCTTGAACGTCGTCTCGATGATCCCGGCCCGCCCGCCGCCGATCGCCGACGCATACGACAGCGCGATCTCCATCGCGTTGCCCGACGGGTCCTGCGCGACCGCCACCAGGCAGGGCACGCCGCCGCCGCGCTGGTACTCCGAGCGCACCGTGTGCCCCGGGCCCTTCGGCGCGATCATGAACACGTCCAGGTCCGGCCGCGGATCGAGCAGGTTGAAGTGCACGTTCAGCCCGTGCGCGAAGGCCAGCGCCGCGCCCTGCTTCATGTTCACCGCCAGGCTGTCGCGGTACAGGTCGCCCTGCCCCTCGTCCGGGGTGAGCACCATGACGATGTCCGCCCACTTCGCGGCCTCGGCGGCGTCCATCACGCGAAAGCCCGCGGCCTCCGCCTTCGGCACAGCGGCCGAGCCGGGGCGCAGGCCGACGACGACGTCGGCGACGCCGCTGTCCTTCATGTTGTTGGCGTGGGCGTGGCCCTGGCTGCCGTAGCCGATGACGGCGACCTTCCTGCCCTTGATCAGGTTGAGGTCGGCGTCGCGATCGTAATAGACGCGCATGTGCGGGTCTCCCTTCCGTGAAAAGTTAGGAAGGCCAGGGCTCTGCCCTGGACCCGCCAGGGGCAGCGCCCCTGGACCTGCCCCCAATAAGAGGCCGGTCCAGGGCGGCTCGCCCTGGCGGGGTCCAGGGGCAGAGCCCCTGGCCTTGCTTGCCCTAGAGCGTGCCCGTGCCCCGCGCGATCGCCGCGACCCCGGTGCGCGACACCTCGACGAGCCCCAGCGGCCGCATCAGCGCCAGGAACGCATCGAGCTTGTCCGTCGCCCCGGTCAGCTCGAACACGAAGCTCTCCGTCGTGGCGTCGATCACCCGCGCCCGGAACGCGTCGGCGATGCGCAGCGCCTCCGCGCGGTGCTCGCCGGTGCCCACGACCTTGATCATCGCCAGCTCGCGCGCGAGGTGCGGCCCCGACATCGTCAGGTCGGAGACGCGGTGCACCGGCACCAGGCGATCGAGCTGCGCCTTGATCTGCCCGATCACCATCTCCGTGCCGGAGGTGACGATGTTGATGCGCGACTGCCCGCGGGCGTCATCGACGGGCGCCACGGTGAGGCTGTCGATGTTGTAGCCGCGCCCGGAGAACAGCCCGATGACGCGCGCGAGCACGCCCGACTCGTTCTCGACCAGGACCGACATGGTGGCGGAGCGCACGGGGTCGGCCTGCGCCGTCTGTGGGTGCGGCATCAGAGCAGCATCAGCCCCTCGTTGGTGATCGAGGCGGCCTCCTCGTCGTGGCCCGGGCCGAGGATCATCTCGTTGTGCGCCGCCCCCGACGGGATCATCGGGTAGACGTTCTCCTTCTCGGCGACGCAGATGTCGGCGATCACCGGCCCCGGCTCGGCCAGCATCCGCTCGATCACCCCGTCCAGCTCGTCCACGGAGCGCGCCCGCAGCCCGGTCGCATGGAACGCCTCGGCCAGCTTGACGAAGTCCGGCAGCGCCTCGCTGTAGCTCTCCGAATACCGGTTGCCGTGCAGCAGCTCCTGCCACTGCCTGACCATGCCCATGTACTGGTTGTTCAGGATGAACACCTTCACCGGCAGTCGGTACTGCGCCAGCGTGCCCATCTCCTGGATGTTCATCAGGATCGACGCCTCGCCGGCGATGTCGATCACCAGCGCGTCCGGCATCGCGACCTGCACGCCCATCGCCGCCGGCAGCCCGTAGCCCATCGTTCCCAGCCCGCCGCTGGTCAGCCAGCGGTTCGGCTTCTCGTACAGGAAGTGCTGCGCCGCCCACATCTGATGCTGGCCGACCTCGGTGGTGATGAAGGTGTCGCGCCCGTCCCTGTGGCACAGCTCGTTCAGCCTCCGCACGGCGTGCTGCGGCCGGATCACAGCGCCGGGCGTCATGTCCTGGACGAAGCCCAGCGACTTCCTCTCGCGCCAGGCGTCGATCTGGCGCCACCACGCGGCGATCGCGCCGCGGTCCTGCTCCGCCTCGTCGGCCTGCCACGCGGCCAGCAGCGCGTCGAGGATGCGCCCCGCGTCGCCCACGATCGCGAGGTCGACGCGCACGTTCTTGTTGATCGACGAGCGGTCGATGTCGCAGTGGATCTTCAGGCTGTCCGGGCTGAACGCGTCGAGCCGCCCCGTCACCCGGTCGTCGAAGCGCGCGCCGATGTTGAGCATCACGTCGCAGCCGTGCATGGCCATGTTGGCCTCGTACGTCCCGTGCATGCCCAGCATGCCCACGAACTGCGGGTCGCTGCCCGGAAATGCGCCGAGCCCCATCAGCGTGTTGGTGCAGGGAAACCCCGTCGCGTGCACGAACTCGGTCAGCCGCTCCGACGCGGCCGGCCCCGCGTTGATCACGCCGCCGCCCGCATACACCATCGGCCGGCGCGCCGACTTCAGCATCGCGACCGCGCGCCGAATCGCCGCCGGCTCCGGCTCCGTCACCGGCCGGTACGACCGGTGCGGCTCGGTCGAGGCCGTGGAGTACGGCGCGTCGCCGATCAGGATGTCCTTCGGCAGGTCGACCAGCACCGGCCCGGGCCGCCCCGAGCGCGCCACGTAGAACGCCTCGTGCACCACCCGCGCCAGGTCCTCCGGCCGCTTGACCAGGTAGTTGTGCTTCGTCGCGGGCCGGGTGATGCCGGTGGTGTCGGCCTCCTGGAACGCGTCGTTGCCGATCAGGTGCGTCGGCACCTGCCCGGTCAGGCACACGAGCGGGATGCTGTCCATCAGCGCGTCCACCAGCCCGGTCACCGCGTTGGTCGCCCCAGGGCCGCTGGTCACCAGCACGCAGCCCACCTTGCCGGTCGAGCGCGCATATCCCTCCGCCGCGTGCACCGCCGCCTGCTCGTGGCGCACCAGCACGTGGCGGATCGCGTCCTGCTGGAAGATCGCGTCGTAGATCGGCAGCACCGCGCCGCCGGGATAGCCGAAGATCACCTCGACGCCCTGCTCGCGCAGCGCCCGCAGCAGGACGACCGCGCCAGGCTGGAGCTCCGGCGTCGCCTGCAGGGCCGGGGCGGTGCTGGTGATCGCGTTCATCGTCGCATCCTTCCGCGAAGCCGTCTGTCCACGCACTATCCACAGCGCGCGAGAGCCGGGATTAGGCCTCGTTGCGCCAAGGCGTCAACCAACCGCGCGAATAAAGTTCAACATGTCAGCCATGCTTCTTTCCGAAAATTGCGCCAGATCGGCCACGCACGCATCGATCAACCGCGTCCGATCCGCGTCGGCCATCCGCCGCGCCCCGAACCAGGTCCGCTGCCGCTTGGTGTAGCGCAGCGTCGCCGCCACCGCCGCCACCTCTGCCTCGGCGAGCGTCGCCGCCCCGCGCAGCACCGCCGACAGCTCCGGCACCCCGTGCGCCCGCAGCGCCGGCGCCGCCTCGTCCAGCACCCGCCCGTCCGGACCTGGCGCCCGCAGCGCCCTGACCTCGTCGAGCGCCCCCGCCGCCAGCATCCCCTTGAACCGCGCCGCGACCTGTGCCCGCAGCGCCTCGCGCGGCGGGTCCAGCCTGAGCACCGTGAACGCGTATGGCGCTGGCCCGCTCGCCGGCCCCGCGTGCCACGCCGCCATCCCGCGCCCGGTCCCGCGCCACACCTCCCACGCCCGCGCCACCCGCTGCG
>CAXSFE010000202.1:0-3828 GCA_964236585.1 uncultured Acetobacteraceae bacterium | reverse complement strand
ACGATGCGGGAGAGCGGCGCGGCTGCGGACGGCGCGGCGGCGCGCGAGACGGTGCTGCGCGCCCATGCGGCGCTGCGGGCGTGGATGTTCGGCCACGCCCTGCCGTTCTGGGCCGGCGCCGGCATGGACCGGGCGGGCGGCGGCTTCCACGAGCACCTGGCGCTCGACGGCGGCGGGCCGGGCGCCGTGCCCAAGCGGGTCCGGGTGCAGGCGCGCCAGGTCTACGTGTACTCGCACGCCGCCCTGCTGGGCTGGCCGGGCGGGCTGGACGCGGCGCGGCTGGGTTGGGCGTTCCTGCGCCGGGCGGGGCGCGCGGACGGGCACTGGGCGCGCGTGCTGTCTCCCTCGGGCGAGGTCACAGACGCGACGGCGGACCTGTACGACCTGGCGTTCGTGCTGTTCGCGATGGCGTGGCACCTGCGCGCCGGCGGCGACGCGGAGATCGCGGATCTCGCGCGGCGCACGCTGGGCTGGGTGAGGCAGACGATGGCGGCGCCGGGCGGCGGCCTGCACAACGCCTGGCCGGCGCCGCCCGGGCACCGGCAGCAGAACCCGCACATGCACCTGCTGGAGGCCGCGCTGGCGCTGCACGAGGCGACGGGCGAGGCGGAATACGCGGCGTTCGCCGGCGAGCTGGTGGCGCTGTTCCGCACCCGCTTCTTCCACGCGGGCAGCGGCACGCTGGGCGAGTTCTTCGACGACGCGCTGCTGCCGGCGGGCGAGCCGGGCGGGCACGTCGAGCCCGGCCACCACCACGAGTGGGTGTGGCTGCTCGACCGCTACGCGCGCCAGGTCGGGCCGTGGCACGGCGCGGAGGCCGAGGCGCTGTACGGGTTCGCCGAGCGCCACGGGCACGACCCCGGCCGCGGCTTGGTGCGCGACGTGCTGGCGCGCGACGGCAGCGTGCGGCACGGCAGCTTCCGGCTCTGGGCGCAGTGCGAGGCGATCAAGGCGCACGCGGCGATGCTGCGGCGCGGCCACGACACGTCGGCGCGGATCGGGCGCGGCGTGGACGAGCTGCTCGGACGCTATCTCGCGCGCACGCCGGCCGGCACCTGGACCGACCAGCTGGACGCGTCGGGCGAGCCGGCCTCGGCGCACGTCCCGGCCAGCTCGCTGTACCACCTGTTCATGGCGTATGCCGAGCTGGACAGCCTCGCGCGCATGACGGGGTGAGCGGCGGCGTGTCGCGGACGATGGCCCGCGCCGGCCGCGCGGCGCCCGTGGACGAGAGCATCCCTGCGCCGCCCGGCTTCGTTCCCCCGCCGCGGGCGAGGCCGGCGGTGCGGCCGGGCACGCGGCGCTCCCTGCCGTGGACGATCCTGCGTCGCCTGCTGCTGGAGCTGCGCCAGCTGGTGATGCCCAAGAGCAGCCGGCGCGAGAAGCTTTGGGCGCACGCGGTGCGGCCGGCGCTGCTGCGCGCGGCCGGGGTGGCGCCGCAGCCGATGCCTTCGGCCCACGTCGTCTGCGAGCGGGGCGCGGCCTGGCGGCCCGGGCTCGGCCTGGTGGTGCGCAGCATCCTGGTGCTCAAGGTCGACCACATCGGCGACCTGCTGCTGGCGCTGCCGGCGATCGCCACGCTGCGGCGGTGCTGGCCCGACGCCGAGATCACCCTGATGTGCGGGCCGTGGAACGTGCCGGTGGCGCGCGGGCTCGGCGTGTTCGACCGCGTCGTCGCCGTGGACTTCTTCCGGGGCAGGGCGGACGCGTCGCGCCGGCGGGTGTTCGACGCGTCCGGGATCGAGGCCGCCGGCCTGGGCGTCTTCGACCTGGCCGTCGACCTGCGCGTGGACGAGGACTCGCGGCTGCTGCTGCGCCACGTCGAGGCGCGGTTCAAGGCGGGCTACTTCTCGCGGCTGATGCCGGACGACATGGCGCTGGTGCTGCCGCTCGAGCAGTCGGGAACGCCGCGCCGGCCGGGGGTGCTCGACCACCAGCGCTCGCTGATGAGCCGGCTGGCGGGCGCGGTGGTGGCCACGCTCGACCCGCTGCGCGACGGCGAGGCTCTGCTGGCGCAGGTCACCTCGGAGCACGACGCGGCGACGGCGGCCGAGCTGGCCGGGCTGCCGCGCCCGGTGGTCGCCGTGAGCACCTCCTCCGGCCGCGAGATCAAGAACTGGCCGCTGGAGCGCTTCGTGCAGGCGTGCCGGTGGATCGTCGAGGAGGCGGGCGGCACCGTGGTCCTGCTCGGCGGGCCGGGGGATGCACGCAACGCGGAGGCCATCGTGCGGCGGGTCGGCACGGGGTCGGACGGCGGTCGCGAGGCCAGCGTGCGCAGCTTCGTGGGCCGGCTCCGGCTCGACCAGTCCTTCGCGATGCTGCGCCACGTCGACCTGTACCTCGGCAACGACTCCGGGCTGACCCACGCGGCCGCGATGTCGGGGGTGCCGGTGGTCGCGGTCTTCTCGGGCATCGACCCGGTCGCGACCTGGATGCCGCTCGGCCCCGAGGTCTGCGTGGTCCGGGCCGAGGTCGCGTGCTCGCCCTGCCACCTCACCCACGTCACCGACTGCCCGAACCGGCACGTGTGCATCCAGGCGATCGGCGTGGCGCCGGTCGTCGCGGCGGCGCGCCAAGCCCTGGACCGCGCGGCCACGGCGCGCGGCGCGGCGGAGACGCTGGCGGGGTCCGGCTCCGCCGCTCCGGACGGCTGATCCGCGCGCCTGCGGGCCGGGGCTGCCGACGCCGTGTGCGGCGGCAGTGCCACGGACCGGCGCGGCCGCGTGCTCCCGGTGTGCCGAGTGCTCGCCCAGCTTGTCCGCCCGGATGCGTTGGCGTACAGCGGTTGCAGAGTGCGAGGAATCGACACCCGAGCATGACGACGCATGGCCCGTCACGAGCAAGTGCCACCCTGCTTCTCGCAGGGGCCCTGGGGCTGTGCGGCTGCGCGCAGACGGTGTCCGGGCTGCCGGCGGCGCCGCGCTCGCCGATGCCCCAGGCGGGCGTGGCGCCGCAGATCCCGCCGTACCGGCTGCAGGTCGGCGACGTGCTCGGCGTGCGGCTGCTGCTGAATCCGGAGCTGAACGAGGAGGTCACGATCCGCCCGGACGGCCGGATCTCGACCGTGCTGGCGGAGGGCGTCGTCGCGTACGGCCGCACCCCGGAGGAGCTGGCGGCGGTGCTGCGGCGCGACTACGCGAAGGAGCTGCGCGCGCCGCGGCTGAGCGTGGAGGTGCGCAGCTTCGCGCCGAACCGCATCTACGTCGCGGGCGAGGTCAACACGCCGGGCGAGTTCATCACCGTCGGCCCGAACCTGTCCGTGCTGCAGGCCCTGGCGCGGGCCGGCGGCGTCAAGCTGTCCGCGGACTCCGACCGCATCTTCCTGGTGCGGCGCGGCCCCGGCGACGTGGCGCAGGTGTACGCGGTCAGCTACCGGCGCGCGATCACCGGGGCGGACCCGGGCGCCGACGTCCGGCTTGCGCCGTTCGACGTGGTGTACGTGCCGCGCTCGGGGGTCTACGAGTTCTACACGCACTTCAACCAGTACCTGCAGCAGTTCGTGCCGGTGAGCTGGGGCTTCTCCTACCTGGTGAGCCCGCTGGTCGGGGGCCACTGACGCTCGCCTCGCCGGAGACCCAGGCCCCCGGAGACTCCGTCCCAGGTCGAGGTTTCCAAAGGCTCGGCCTTTGGCGGAGTTTGAGGCAGAGCCTCAACCTTGCCTGCCTCCTGCCGCGCATGGCCTGCGGCAGCCCTCCCCGCTACCCTGCCGTGCGTGCCGCGATCCGGGCGGCGCAGGGCAGGACGGGGCCAGCATGAGCAGATACCTGGTGACCGGCGGCGCCGGCTTCGTGGGCAGCCACGTGGTGCTGGCCCTGGTCGGCCGCGGCC
>CAXSFE010000201.1:0-3844 GCA_964236585.1 uncultured Acetobacteraceae bacterium | reverse complement strand
GCCTGGGCTCTGCCCAGACCCGCCAGGGGCGAGCCGCCCCTGGACCGGCCTCACTCAAGGATTGGATTCCAAAGGCTTGCCTTTGGCGGAGTTTGAGGCAGAGCCTCAACCTTCCTTCCCGCCGCCGCCGCCAAGCCTCAGCCCCGCAGCAGCGAGCGGCCGGTCATCTCCGCCGGCCGCGGCAGGCCCATCAGGTCGAGCAGCGTCGGCGCCAGGTCGGCCAGCCGCCCGTCGCGCATCCCTTCGCGCCGCGCCAGCTCGCCCTCGGGGACGCCGTCGCCCAGCGGCCCGGACGCCGCCAGCACCACCGGCACCAGGTTCGTGGTGTGCGCCGTGTACGGCCCGCCGCTCTCCGGGTCGCGCATCAACTCCGCGTTGCCGTGGTCCGCCGTGACCAGCAGCGCCCCGCCACGCCGCTCGACCGCCTCCGCGATGCGCCCGAGCCCCACGTCCACCGCCTCGATCGCGCGCACTGTCGCGGCCAGGTTGCCGGTGTGGCCGACCATGTCGGGGTTGGCGAAGTTCAGCACGATCAGGTCGTGCGCCCCGCCGTCGATCGCCTGCACCGCGCGCTCCGCCAGCTCCGGCGCGGACATCTCCGGCTGCAGGTCGTAGGTCGCGACCCTGGGCGAGGGCACCATGATCCGCTCCTCGCCCTCGAGCGGCAGCTCGACGCCGCCGTTGAGGAAATAGGTGACGTGCGGATACTTCTCCGTCTCCGCCATGCGCAGCTGCCGCCGCCCGGCGCCCGCCACCACCTGGCCGAGCAGGTTGCTCATGCCCTGCGGCGGGAACACCGCGTCGAGCTGGGCCGCGAGGTCGTCGCTGTAGCGCGTCATCCCCGCGGCGGCGGCCAGCACAGGTGGCCGGGTGTCGCGGCGGAACCCCTCGAAATACGGGTCCACGATCGCGGCCAGCAGCTCGCGCACCCGGTCGGCGCGGAAGTTGAAGCACAGCACCCCGTCGCCGTCGCGCATCCCCGCGTAGTCGCCGACCACCGCCGGCACGATGAACTCGTCGCCCACGCCCTCCGCGTAGGCGGCGTCGATCACCGCCAGCGCGCCCGCGAACCGCGGCCCCTCGCCGGCGACGATCGCGTCGTACGCCTTGGCCACCCGGTCCCAGCGCCGGTCGCGGTCCAGCGCGAAATACCGCCCGACCACGCTGGCGACCCTCACCTCCGCCGGCAGGTCGCGCAGCAGCGCGGCGAAGAACCCGCGCCCGCTGTCCGGCGCGGTGTCGCGCCCGTCCGAGAACGCGTGCAGCACCGTCGGCACGCCCGCTGCCACCAGGATTCGCGCCAGCGCCACCGCATGCGCCTGGTGCGCGTGCACGCCCCCCTCCGAGACCAGCCCCATCAGGTGGCACGTCCCCCCCGAGGCGCGCAGCCGCTCGACCAGGGTGCGCATCGCCGGCGCCGCCTCCAGGCTGCCGTCCGCGATCGCCGCCGAGATCCGCGGCAGCTCCTGGCGCACCACCCGCCCGGCGCCGATGTTGAGGTGCCCCACCTCGGAGTTGCCCATCTGCCCGTCCGGCAGGCCGACGTCGGCGCCGCTGGTGCGCAGGAACGCGCGCGGCCCGTGCGCCCACAGCCGGTCGAACACCGGGGTGTGGGCCTGGCGCACGGCGTTGTCCGCCTCGTCCTCCCGCCAGCCGAAGCCGTCGAGGATGACCAGCATGACGGGGCGTCGCGGTTCAGGGGCCATGGCTCCGGAGTAGCCCGAAGCCGCCGCCGGCACCACCCGGACGACGTCGGCTCAGGTCTTGGGCGCGGTCTCGGAGTCCTGGCGGCCGTTGTCAGGCGACGCCCTGGAGTCCTGGTCCGTGTCCCCGGTGTCGTGGGGAACGGCGGCGACGTCGTCCTCGCGCTCGTCCTCGAAGCCGGTCTGCGTCTCCCTGCCGGACATGGCGGGCCTCCCTGGTTGCCGGGGCCGAACGGGGCGGGGCCGGAGGGAGTTGCGTGGGCGGCAGGAAGCAAGGCCAGGGCGCTGCCCTGGAACCCGCCAGGGGCAGCGCCCCTGGACCGGCCTCATGGAAGGCAAGCCGGCTTTCCTTTCCAAATCGCCGGTCCAGGGGCGGCTCGCCCCTGGCGGGTCTGGGCAGCGCCCAGCCCTGCTTGCTCTACCCCAGCGCCGCCGCCATGGCATCGCACACCCGCCCCGCCGCCGCCTCGCCCAGGTCCGGGTGGATCGGCAGCGCCAGGATGCGCGTCGCGAGGTCCTCCGACACTGGCAGCGCGCCCCCGGCGACGGCCGCGTGGTGGTCGCGGTACGCCGGCTGATGGTGCAGCGGCCGCGGGTAGTAGATCGCGGTCGGCACGCCCGCGTCGCGCAGCGCGGCCTGGACGCGGTCGCGGGTCGCCCCGTCCGGCAGCAGCACGGCATAGACCGCCCAGGCGCTGGCGCTGTCCGCGACCCGCGCGGGCACCTGCAGCAGCCCGCCCAGCCGGCGGTCGTACACCCGCGCCACGGCCTCCCGCGCGGCCAGCTCGTCCTCGAACACGTCGAGCTTGGCCAGCAGCACCGCCGCCTGCAGCGTGTCGAGCCGCCCGTTCACCCCGGTGCGCAGCACCTCGTAGCGCTGCGCGCCCTCGCCGTGGGTGCGCAGCGAGCAGTACAGCGCGGCGCGCCCGGCATCGTCGGTGAGCAGCGCGCCACCGTCGCCATACGCGCCGAGCGGCTTGGACGGGAAGAAGCTGATCGCGGTGGCCGCCGCCTCGCGCCCGAGCTTGCGGCCCGCGAGCGAGGCGCCGAACGCCTGCGCGCAGTCGTCGAGCAGGAACAGCTCGTGCCGCTCCGCCAGCGCGCGCAGCGCCGGCCAGTCCGCCGGCTGCCCGAACAGGTCGACACCGACGATGGCGCGCGGCCGCAGGACGCCGGCGTCGCGCACCGCCTCGATGCGCCGCGCGAGGTCGTCGACGTCGATCTGGAACGTGGCCGGGTCGACGTCGACGAACACCGGCGTGGCGCCGAGCACCAGCGGCACCTCCGCGGTCGCGGTATAGGTGAACGCCGGCAGGAACACCGCGTCGCCGCGCCCGATGCCCTCGGCCATCATCGCGATCTGCAGCGCGTCGGTGCCGGAGCTGACCGCGACGCAGTGCGCGGCCCCACAGTACGCCGCGAGCCGGCCCTCCAGCTCCGCGACCTCCGGGCCCAGCACGAACCCGCAGTGCGCGATCACCGCGTCCATGCGGCGGCGCAGCCCCTCGCCGAGCCGGACCTGCTGGGCCGGCAGGTCGAGGAAACGGATCGGGCCGTCTGTCATGGGTCGCTCCGTCGGGGCGCCGCCGCGCCCGGCAGGGCCGCGGGGGAGGGGAGGGTGGCCGCCGCCGGGCGGATCGGCGTGGTGCGCGCGGGCTGCGCGCCGAGCGGGTCGTGGACGTACTCCGGGACCAGCCGGGACAGCAGCAGCAGCGCCTGCGCCACCTGGCCGGCGTGGCAGGCGCCCGCGATCGCGTCGAGCGCGCGCGCCATCGCGGCAAGGTCGGTGGTGCGGGGGGCTGCCATCAGCAGGCCGGGCCGGCCGGTCGGCACCGGCGGCTCGCGGCCGTGGAACAGCTCCTCGTAGAGCTTCTCGCCCGGCCGCAGGCCGGTGTAGCGGATGGCGATGTCGTCGCCCTCGCGCAGCCCGGCGAGGCGGATCATCTGGCGGGCGAGGTCGACGATGCGCACGGACTCGCCCATGTCGAGCACGTAGATGCCGCCGACGCCGCCGTCGGGCCCGGCCTCCGGCGCCAGGGTGCCGGCCGGGACGGTGGCGGCAAGGCTCGGGCTCACCGGGCTCGCGCCGCCCGCTCCGAGGCCAGCAGGCCCCGGCGCGCGCAGGGACGCCGCCGCTGCCG
>CAXSFE010000200.1:0-3856 GCA_964236585.1 uncultured Acetobacteraceae bacterium | reverse complement strand
AAGGCCAGGGCTCTGCCCTGGACCCGCCAGGGCGAGCCGCCCTGGACCGGCCTCCAAAGGCACTCGCGGCCCCCGACGTGGTGGCCGGGCCCCTGGATCGCCTCGGCTCAAGTGAGGCCGGTCCAGGGGCGGCTCCCTCCGGTGGCCTTTCCAACGATCCAGGCGGATCGTCGGAACCTTTGACCACCTCCGCCTGGCGGGTCCGGGCAGAGCCCAGCCTTGCTTCCTCACCGCCCACCAAGCCGCCCCGCCCCCGGAATGACCGAAGTTTAACCCGCCCCGCGCGTCGCCCGCTCGCGATCGGTTGCAAAACCCGCTAGACCCGGTATCCGGCTGCACGGCGGAACCGGCCCCCTCGGGCCATCGCACCCGCCGCGCCGCCCCCGCGGAGCAGGCCTTGGCCCAGTACCTCGTCGCCCGTGCCAACGCCCTGCTGACCTGCCTGCTCGTCGCGATCCTGGCGCTGGTCGGCGGCGCCACCTGGGAGCGGCTCGACGCCACCCGCTCGTCGCGCCGCTGGTCGCAGCACAGCTACGAGGTGATCGACACGCTGCAGGCGCTCGGCATCGCCGTGCGCGACGCCGAGACCGGCCAGCGCGGCTTCCTGCTGACCGGCACCGACGCCTACCTCGCCCCCTACCAGGCCGCCCTGGGCCGCGCGAGCGCCCTGCAGGGCGAGCTGCAGCGCCTCACCGCCGGCGACCCGCAGGCCCAGGAGCCGCTGCGCGCCCTGGCCCCGGCGCTGCAGGACAAGCTGGAGGAGCTGGCCCGCACGGTGGCGCTGCGGCGCGACAACGGCCTGGAGGCGGCGCTGCAGCTGGTGCGCACCGACACCGGCCGCCTGCTGATGACGCGCATCGAGGCCTCGCTGGACGCGATGACCGGCAACGAGCGCACCCGCCTGGACGCCCGCCTCGCCGAGACCGACAGCCGCGGCCGCTGGGTCCGCTGGCTGCTGGCCGCCGGCACCGCGCTGGCGATGCTGATCCTGGTGTGGGCCGCGCGGCTGCTCAACCAGGCCTGGCGCCGCTCCAGCGACGCGGAGCACCGCCAGCGCACCCTGGCGCTGCAGCTGCGCACCTCGCTCGACAGCCTCAGCCAGGGCGTCGCGGTGTTCGGCCCGAGCCACACCCTGCGCCACTGGAACGACTGCTTCGCGGTGCTGCTCGGCCTGCCCAGGGCGCTCGTCCGGCCCGGCACCCCCTACGCGGCGCTGGCCGAGCACACCGCCGCCGAGCAGGCCGGCGCGGACCAGCCGGGCAGGGACCAGGAAGGGGCGGGCCCGGGCGCGTGGGCCGGCGCCGCCGGCGGCGACGCGGCGACGCGCGACGCGCCGGCCGGGCAGGCGGGGCCCGGCCAGCCCCCCGCCTTCCTGGAACCTCTCGCCTTCCTGGAACCTCTCGCCTTCCTGGAAACCGCGGAGCAGATCCGCCACGCCCGCCAGCGCCCCGACTCGCCCCCCGGCACTCCCGTGGTGTTCGAGCGCACCCGCGCCGACGGCCGCCAGCTCGAGATCCGCCGCACCGCCCTGCCCGACGGCGGCTTCGTGCTGACCATCACCGACATGACCCGCCGCGCCCAGGCCGAGGCGGTGCTGCGCGAGTCGCAGAAGATGCAGGCCATCGGCCAGCTCACCGGCGGCATCGCCCACGACTTCAACAACCTGCTCACCGTGATCCTCGGCAACCTCGAGTTCGCCAGCGCCCGCCTCGCCGCAGAGCCGCTGCTCCAGGCCCGCATCGGCCGCGCCACCTGGGCCGCCCAGCGCGGCGCCGTGCTGACCGCCCAGCTCCTGAGCTTCGCCCGCCGCCAGCCGCTGGCCCCGAAGCCGATCGACCTCGCGCACGCCATGCCCGAGCTGGTGCCCCTGCTGCGCCGCACGCTGGGCGAGCACATCGAGATCCGCTACGTCGAGACCCCCGGCCTGTGGCCTGCCCTCGCCGACGCCGCGCAGCTCGAAAGCGCCGTGCTCAACCTCGCCCTCAACGCCCGCGACGCCATGCCCGGCGGCGGCCGCCTGACCATCGAGCTGGCCAACGAGGTGCTCGACGAGGACTACGCCCGCGCCCACGCCGAGGTCGCCCCCGGCGACTACGCCATGCTCGCGGTCTCCGACACCGGCTGCGGCATGGCCCCCGACGTGGCGGCCCGCGTGTTCGAGCCCTTCTTCACCACCAAGCCCGACGGCCGCGGCACCGGCCTCGGCCTCGCCATGGTGTTCGGCTTCGTCAAGCAGTCCGGCGGCCACGTGAAGATCTACTCCGAGCCCGGCGAGGGCACCACGGTCCGCCTCTACCTGCCCCGCCCCGCGAACGGCGCGCTCCCCGCGCCGGCCCCCGCCCGCACCCCCGCCGACCTGCCGCGCGGCTCCGCCAGCGTCCTGGTCGTCGAGGACGACGCCGCCGTCCGCGAGATCGCCTGCGCCATCCTCGGCGACCTCGGCTACCGCGTGCTGGAGGCCGCCGACGGCGAGGAGGCCCTGCGCGTCTTCGGCGCCAACGCCGCCGCCGTCGACCTGCTGCTCACCGACGTGATCCTGCCTGGCCGCCTGCGCGGCCGCGAGGTCGCCGAGCGCGTCACCGCCATGCGCCCGGAGGTGCAGGTGCTGTTCATGTCGGGCTACACCGAGAACTCCATCGTCCACCACGGCCGCCTCGACGACGGCGTGAACCTCATCGGCAAGCCCTTCAAGCGCGAGCAGCTCGCGCGCAAGGTCGCCGAGGTCCTGGGCGCGGCCGGCTCGCCCAACGTGGTGGCCATGCGCCCGCGCCGCGACGGATAGGCAAGCAAGCCTGGGCTCTGCCCAGACCCGCCAGGGGCGAGCCGCCCCTGGACCGGCCTTACTCAAGGAATAGATTTTCTAACCATTCCTCTGACATAGCGGTATGTCCAAGGGTTTTTGAAAGATTTAGCCCTTGAGCATAGAAATTGAACTGACGGCAGATATGATAAGGCTGGTGCATTGGCGCTAATTTCTTAGATTATAGATAGTAAAACACTTGAGGAAAAGCTGAGATGATATTAAGTGCGATGCTCAAGGAAAGAGCAACTGTGCAGGGCGACGCGCTTGAGATCCGTAGGACTTGTAAAAGCAGGAGTGTAGAACCGCTACCTCCCAGGCAAAGGCCCATGGGGGAAGCGTGACATCTTTGCTGCGCTTTTTTGCAAGTGATGAGAATGCTTCCCACACCCTCTCGGGCTCTAGGTCTGTAATACCAAAGTAGAAAGCTATGTATGTTGCAAACACTTTTGTGTTATTTATAATAGCAAGATTACTTACATGATCTTGTACTTCAGGAGAACTAAAGCTCTCTACGTTTATACGATGAGCAAACGCATTTCTTATTTTGTTAATTGTTAAAAGTTCTCTGTATATAAACTTATCCACTAGACCAAGTAGGTAAGAGAATCTTACTCTCGATCCAAAACCTCCAAGTGATCCTTGTTCGCCGAACATCTGAGTAATTGCATCGCTGTCATCGACCATTATTAGCTTTATATGATCTGCTATTATTGCGTCCAAGTATGCGACGCAGGATAGTGCGGCTCCACGCTCGTTTGATGCTGTGAATATTTTGTCGAAGGTGGCTTGACTGATAGCGCCTATGCTATCGCTGGTAATCGGAGGCTTTGACATGACAGGAGTCCGATCAAACGATGACGTGACTGCACGTCGAGACGACGCGCTACGCCGGGCACTGAACACTCCGCCGTAGCCAAAGCCTAGTCGGAAGGCGGTGATTCGCAATCAGCCTGCCGCCGCGCCCAGCGTTCAAAAGCCCGCGCCAACTGACGAGGCGTCTTATACCAACCGCCCTAATCCGTGACCGTCGCCCAGGTGCGCTGCGTGATTGAT
>CAXSFE010000199.1:0-3876 GCA_964236585.1 uncultured Acetobacteraceae bacterium | reverse complement strand
GGGGGGGGGGGGGGGGGGGGGGGGGGGGGTGGGCGGGATGACGGCGCCGCGCGGGCCGGGGGTGGGGGGGCTGGCGGCGCTGGCGGCGGCGCGGGGGGTGGTGGCGACGGCGCGCGGCGGGGCGGCTGTGGGGGGCGACGGGTTCGCGCAGGCGGTGGCGCTGCTGGTGCTGGCGGGGGCGGCGATGGTGCTGGGGCTGGCGCCAGGGGGGCGGGCGGCGGCGGCGGGCGGGGTCGCGTACCTTGGGGTGGCGGGGCTGTCGCTGCTGTGGCTGCGCGCGGACCCGGTGGCGGGGCGGGCGGACCTGGTGTTCGTGATGCTGCTGGTGTGGGCGAGCGACATCGGGGCGTATTTCACCGGGCGGCGCGTGGGCGGGCCGAAGCTGGCGCCGAGGATCTCGCCGGGCAAGACCTGGTCGGGGTCGGCGGGGGGCGTTGTCGCGGCGGCGGCGGTCGGGCTGTGCGTGGCGTGGGGGTTCGAGGCTTGGGTGTTCCGCTCCGGGGCGGGGGTCGGCGTGATGGCGCGGGCGGCGGGGGTGGCGGCGGGGCTGGCGGCGATGTCGCAGGCGGGCGACCTGGCGGAGAGCGCGGTCAAGCGGCGGTTCGGGCAGAAGGACTCGGGGTGGCTGATCCCGGGGCACGGCGGGCTGCTGGACCGGCTGGACGGGGTGCTTGCGGCAGCCCCGGTGGCGGCGCTGCTGGCGCTGGATGCGGGGCGGGGAGTGGCGGTATGGCGGTGACTGCGTGGCGTCGGGTGGCGGGGCGTTGGTCGGCATGGCGTTGACCGGGGCGGGCTGCGCGGCGGCCGGCGTGCCGCAGGGGCGGCCGGCGGCAGGCGGGGCGGGGGCCGGGGTGCGCACGGTGAGCGTGCTGGGCAGCACGGGGAGCATCGGGCGCTCCACGCTCGACCTGCTGATGGCGAACCGGGGAGCGTTCCGGGTGCGCGCGCTGGTCGGCAACCGCAACGTGGGGCTGCTGGCGGAGCAGGCGCGGGCGGTGGGCGCGGAGCTGGCGGTGTGCTGCGACCCGGCGGGGTATGCCGAGCTGCGGGGGCTGCTGGCGGGGAGCGGGGTCGAGGCGGCGTGCGGGGCGCAGGCGGCGGTGGACGCGGCGGCGCTGGGGGCGGACTGGACCATGGCGGCGATCACGGGGGCGGCGGGGCTGCACCCGACGCTGGCGGCGATCCGGTGCGGGGGCGCGGTGGCGCTGGCCAACAAGGAGGCGCTGGTGTGCGCCGGCGAGGTCATGCTGCGCGCGGTGCGCGAGGCAGGCGGCGTGCTGCTGCCGGTGGATTCGGAGCACAACGCGGTGTTCCAGGCGATGGCGGACGGCAACGCGGGGGCGGTCGAGTCGATCGTGCTGACGGCGTCGGGGGGGCCGTTCCGGCTTTCGTCGCGCGAGGAGATGGCGGCGGCGACGCCGGAGCAGGCGCTGCGCCATCCGGTGTGGTCGATGGGGGCCAAGATCTCCATCGACAGCGCGACGCTGTTCAACAAGGGGCTGGAGGTGATCGAGGCGGCGCGGCTGTTCGGGATGGACGAGGCCAGGATCGAGGTCCTGGTGCATCCGCAGTCCGTCGTGCACGGGATGGTGCGCTACGCGGACGGCAGCGTGGTCGCGCAGATGGGCAGCCCGGACATGCGCATCCCGATCGCGCACTGCCTGGCGTGGCCGGGGCGGATCGCGACGAGCTCGCCGCGGCTGGACTTCGCGGCGGTGGGGCGGATGGAGTTCGCGGAGCCCGATGCGGTGCGGTTCCCGGCGCTGCGTCTGGCGCGCGAGGCGCTGCGGGCGGGGCGGGGGGCGGCGGCGGTGCTGTCGGCGGCCAACGAGGTCGCGGTGGCGGCGTTCCTCGCGCGGCGCATCGGGTTCCTCGACATCGCGGCGGTGGTGGAGGCGGTGATGGGGCGGCTGGGGGCGCCTCCAGCCGACACGCTGGAGGCGGTGATCGGGGTGGACGGAGCGGCGCGGCGGGAGGCGGAGCGGCTGGCGGTGGCGAGGGCGGCGTAAGGCAAGGCCAGAGGCTCTGCCTCTGGACTCCGCTCAAGGCGATTGCCTTGAGAATCCATCTGAAAGAGTCTTTGTCGTGCCGGTCCAGGGGCGGCTCGCCCCTGGCGGGTCCAGGGCAGCGCCCTGGCCTTGCTTTCTTCCTTGGGCCTGGCCCGCGCGGTCCCCACTTCCCGTCCACCTTCATCCGGACCCGAGCCGATGCATTTCCTGCCCTCCCCCGTCCGTGCCGTGGCCGCCTTTGCCGTGGTGCTGGGCGTCCTGGTGTTCATCCACGAGCTTGGCCACTACCTGGCGGCGCGCTGGCGCGGGGTGCACGTGGAGGCGTTCTCGATCGGCTTCGGGCCGCGGCTGTTCGGCTGGGTCGACCGGGTGGGGACGGAGTGGAAGCTGAGCCTGCTGCCGCTGGGGGGCTACGTGCGGCTGCACGGGGCGCAGCGGCCGGAAGACGTGGGCGAGGTGGACCGGGCGGCGTACCAGGCGGGGCGGACGCTGTTCGAGAAGAGCGTGGCGTCGCGCGCGATCGTGGTGGCGGCGGGGCCGGTGGCGAACTTCGTCCTCGCGGTGGTGCTGTTCGCGGGGCTGTTCGCCGTCGTGGGGCGGCCGGTGGCGCAGCCGGTGGTGAGCACGCTGGTGGCGGGCGGGGCGGCGGAGGCGGCAGGGCTGCGGGTCGGCGACCGCGTCCAGGCGATCGGGGGCACGCCGACGCCGCGGTTCGAGGACCTGCAGGCGGTGGTGTCCGTGAGCGCGGGGCAGCGGCTGGACGTGACGGTGCTGCGCGACGGCGCGGCGCAGGTGGTGCCGGTGGTGGTGGGCAGCCGGGGGACGGGGGCGCATCCGGTCGGCGTGCTCGGCATCGGCAGCGCCGCGATGGAGTTCGAGCGGGTCGGGCCGCTGCGCGCGGTGCTGGACGGGTTCGGGCAGACCTGGACGGTGATGCGCCAGACGGTGGCGGGCTACGGGCAGATCTTCTCGGGGCAGGTGAGCACGCGCGAGCTGTCGGGGCCGCTGGGCATCGCGCAGATGTCGGGGCAGGTGGCGGAGCTGGGGGTGGCGAGCCTGGTGTCGTTCATCGCGCTGCTGTCGGTGAACCTGGGGCTGGTCAACCTGTTCCCGATCCCGGTGCTGGACGGGGGCTACCTGCTGTTCTACGCGGCGGAGGCGATCCGCGGGCGGCCGATCCCGGTGCGGGCGCTGGACTACGGGTTCCGCGCCGGGTTCGCGCTGATCGCGTGCCTGTTCGTGGTGGTGACGTGGAACGACCTGTCGCACCTGGGGCTGATGCACTGGGTGGCGTCGCTGTTCGGCTAGAGCCGGGAAGGAAGGAAGGCCAGGGGCTCTGCCCCCCTGCTTCAAGGCGGGGACCCCGCCAAGGGAAGCCCCCTGGATGGCTCACTCAAGTCAAGGGATCAAAGGGTCCTCGGACCCTTTGCGGGTCCGGGCAGAGCCCGGCCTTGCCTGCTTCCTTCCTGGCGGTGTCAGGATGCGTGCGGGTTCCGTCACTTATCGGTGCTTCTTGCGGACACCCCGCAAAGTCGGGTAGCCCCTCGCTCGGATGCGTCCCTGGCGCGTCTGCACGACCCCTCCCGGTTCGGGGCAGGGGCGCGATGAGGGGGACTTTCTTGGTTCGCAAACGTGCGGCGCTGCTGGCCACCGCCTGCCTGATGCCCGGCGCCTGCCTGTCGCCGGCCTTCGTGGGGGTCGCGTGGGCCCAGGACGGGAGCACGTCGACCGGTCCGGCCTCGGGTCCCCCCCTGTCCGGGCCGCAGGCGCCGCCCCAGGGGCCGGCGATGCCAGAGGTGCCGGTGCGCACGCTGCCGGCGCGCAGGGTGGCGGAGCCGCCGGCGCAGCCGGCCGCGCCGGCGCAGGG
>CAXSFE010000198.1:0-3950 GCA_964236585.1 uncultured Acetobacteraceae bacterium | reverse complement strand
AGCAAGGTTGAGGCTCTGCCTCAAACTCCGCCAGGGGCGAGCCGCCCCTGGACCGCCCTTCTTTGGCGGACATGGGGTCAGGAGGCCTCGTGGTGGACGATGGCCGTCCTGCGGGTCCGGGGCTTCCTGCCCGGCCGGGGCAGGGGCTGTGACCCGGACAATGCCCGCTTGCTTGCGTCCGCCCCCTGCGCTGCCTAGTTTTCGGCCCGACAAGCGGTGGAGTGCCTGCCATGTTCAACGGGTCGTTCGTCGCCCTGGTCACCCCGATGCGGGCCGACGGCTCCGTGGACGAGCGCGCCCTGGCCGAGTTCGTCGAGTGGCAGATCGCCGAGGGCACCGACGGCCTGGTCCCGGTCGGCACCACCGGCGAGAGCGCCACGCTCAGCCATGCCGAGCACCGCCGCGTCGTCGAGGTCACGGTCGAGGTCGCCGCCGGCCGAGTGCCCGTCATGGCCGGCGCCGGCTCCAACAGCACCGCAGAGGCGATCGAGCTGGTGCGCCACGCCCGCGACGCCGGCGCCGCCGCCGCCCTCGTGGTCACGCCGTACTACAACAAGCCCACCCAGGAGGGCCTGTTCCTGCACTATACCGCCATCGCCGACGCCGTGGACCTGCCGGTCGTGATCTACAACATCCCGCCGCGCAGCGTCATCGACATGACGCCCGAGACCATGGGCCGGCTGTCGCGCCACCCCAACATCGTTGGCGTCAAGGACGCCACCGCCAGCCTGACCCGCCCGCTGCACACCCGCGTCACCTGCGGGGAAGGGTTCTGCCAGATGTCCGGCGAGGACCACACGGTGCTGCCCTTCCTGGCCGCCGGCGGCCACGGCTGCATCTCGGTGACCGCCAACATCGCGCCGCGCCGGTGCGCCGAGCTGCACCGTCTATGGGCTGCCGGCCGCGTCGCGGACGCCATCGCCGCCCAGGACCGCATGGTGCCGCTGCACGACGCCATGTTCGCCGAGAGCAACCCCGCGCCCGCCAAATACGCCGCCAGCCTGCTCGGCCACGGCACGGAGCGCTGCCGCCTGCCGCTGGCGCCGCTGACCGAGCCGACCCGCGCCCGCGTCCGCGACGCCATGGCCGCGCTCGGCCTGGTCGCGCCCCACCGGGCCGGGCACGGGGCAGGGCAGGGCGCGCCCGCCCGCGCGGGCGCCTGAGCATGGCGACGACGACGAAGAAGAGCGGCCTGATCTCGCACGGCATTGCCGCGCAGAACCGCAAGGCGCGCTTCGACTACACGATCAAGGAGACCGTCGAGGCCGGCATGGTGCTGTACGGCCCGGAGGTGAAGTCGCTGCGCCACGGTCGTGCGACCATCACCGAGGCCTGGGCCGGCGAGCGCGACGGCGAGCTGTTCCTGTTCAACGCCTACATCCCCGAGTACCAGGGCGGCGTGCTGTCCAAGTTCGACGTGAGGGCGCCGCGCAAGCTGCTGCTGCACCGGAAGCAGATCGACAAGCTGCTGGGGGCGGCCAACCGAGACGGCGCGACGCTGGTGCCGCTCGACATCCACTTCAACGAGCGCGGCGTCGCCAAGGTGCTGATCGGCGTCGGCGAGGGCCGCAAGAAGGCCGACAAGCGCCATGCCATCGCGGCGCGCGACTGGCAGCGCGACAAGGCGCGGGTGCTGCGCAACAGGGGGTAGGAAGCAAGGCTGGGCTCTGCCCAGACCCGCCAGGGGCGAGCCGCCCCTGGACCGGCGCACCTTAAGGGAAGCCGGTCCAGGGGGGCTCCCCCTGGCGGAGTTTGAGGCAGAGCCTCAACCTTGCTTCCGCATGTTCCGAGGACCTCGCGATGCCCGACGACACCCCTTCGAAGCGAGACAAGCTCCTCGCCCGCAAGGCCGAGTGGGCGCAGTCCGGCCGCGGCCTGACCGGCACCCACGCGGACCCCGCGCGCGACCGCCTGCCGCCCGGCCAGCACCTGACCCGCGACTGGCCCGTCCTCGACCTCGGCGAGCAGCCGGAGATCGACCCCGCCGAGTACCGCCTGCGCATCGACGGCACCGTCGAGCGCCGCCTGGAGCTGTCGCTGCCCGAGCTGCTCGCCCTCGGCCAGACCGACAGCGTGTCCGACATGCACTGCGTCACCACCTGGTCGCGCTTCGACAACCACTGGCGCGGCGTCTCGGCCCGCACCCTGATCGAGGCCGCCGGCGTTCTGCCCGACACGCGCCATGTCATCCTGCACAGCCACGACGGCTACACGACCAACATGCGCCTCGACCAGTTCGACCAGCCGGACGTCCTGCTCGTGCACGAGTGGGAGGGCCGGCCGATCACCCGCCAGCACGGCGGCCCGGTCCGTGTCCTCGTGCCCCGGCTCTATCTCTGGAAGTCCGCGAAGTGGGTGCGCCGCATCCGGTTCGCGCCGGCTGACCACAGGGGCTTCTGGGAGAGCCGCGGCTACAGCAACACCGCCGATCCCTGGGCGGAGGAGCGCTACGACGAGGGGTAGCAATGCAGGGGGCGGGCCCGGGGGAGGGGTGTCACGGGCAGAGTAGCCCCGGCTCCATGCGCCATGGCGAGAAGAAAGCATGTTCTTTCCTGAAAGAAAGAACCAAAGAACTTCTGCCCATGGGTCTCCGAGCCAGGCGCGCGCCTGAGACCTAATGGGCAAAGTCTTTTTGCTTCTTTTTCTTCAGAAAAAGAAGGTCCTTGCTTTTCTGCCCGGCCAACAAGGTGCCGTCAGGCCCATGGCAGCCCCCAGGTCATCCTGTCCGCGGGCGGGTGGCCTGCGTCTGCCCCGGCCGGCGCTGCCGGCTACGCCATTCCGGCGCCGGCGCTGTCGCCGAGGCTTTCGCGGTACACCGGCCGGTCCGGCTGGGTCAGCGCCCAGTAGGACGCCTCGATCCGGTCCGCGTCGCAGTCCAGCAGCGCGAAGCCGTGGGTGTATGCGCCTTCGACGACGTCCAGCTCGATCGCAGCGGCCAGAGCGGGCGGGTCCGCGAGGTCGGGCAGCGGCATCTCCGGGCCGGCGACCGCCTCGACCGGGATCGCGCCGAAGCCGATGTTGCGCCCGGCCGCCACGCCGCGATACGGCGCGTAGCAGCGCAGGCGGTGCTCGTGGCCCCAGAACCAGGCGTCGATGCGGCCGGCGGCGGAGAGGCGGTCGTGGCTCGCCATCAGCGCGGGGTTGACCGGGTCGCGGGCGGCGGCCGGGCCGATCTGCGCGTAGGCGGAGAACGGCTGGTGGTGGGTGAGGAACACGGTGCGGCCGGGGAAGCCGCGCAGCTTGTCGGCGTGCCACAGCTCCTCGCCGGGATCGAGCCGGGTCAGGGCGGTGTCGGCGTCGAACGGGTCGCGGTCGTGCAGCCCGGTGTCGGCGGCGAGGAACTGCCAGGACAGGTCGGGGCTGCGCAGGCAGAAGTAGCTCGCCGGCTGGCCGATCCGGTCCAGCAGGCCGTAGTATCCCGCGCCGCCGCTGTAGACGTCGTGGTTGCCGCACAGGGTGTGGAGCGCGGCCTGCGGCAGCACCGTGCGCAGCGGCCGGAGGAAATGCGCGTCGCACTCGGCCGCGGTGCCTGCGAAGTAGATGTCGCCGAGGTGGATCACGACGTCGGGCCGCTGCGCCGCCAGCAGCTCTGCCACCGCGCGCGCCTCCGCGGTGCCGGTGCCCCAGTCCGACAGCAGCGCCACGCGCAGGGCAGGGGCCTGCGCCTGCACCACGAAGTCGTCCATCGCCCGGTGCCGGCGGTAGGGGATCGGGCGCGGGGTGCCGTCGGGCTGCAGGGTGCGGGCGTAGTCCAGCAGGGTCTCCGCCCACAGCGGGTCGCATTGCGAGAAGGCCAGCCGGTCGTGCAGGGCCTGGCGGCGCGCGGAGTCGCCGCACAGCTCGGCTTCCAGCAGCTCGAGGCCCAGCGCCGCGCAGGTGCCCGCCGGCATCGCCAGGTGCGCGGGCGGGGCATAGCCGCGCAGCGGGTCGCGCCGCCGCGCCGCCACGGC
>CAXSFE010000197.1:0-3963 GCA_964236585.1 uncultured Acetobacteraceae bacterium | reverse complement strand
CCAGGCGATCGCAATCCCGGCGAGCGCGACCCCGGCGAGCGCCGTCGCGAGGACCGCGGCAGCGGCGGACGGCGCGGCGGTGGCGGCGGCGACTGGCAGACCCTCGCCGGCGGCCGTGGCGCCGCGGCCGCCGCGGCCGTGCTCGCCGCGCTCTGGCTGGCCAGCGGCATCTACCAGGTCCAGCCCGACCAGCAGGGCGTCGTGCTGCGCTTCGGCGCCTACAACCGCACCACCATGCCCGGCCTGAACTACCACCTGCCCTGGCCGGTGGAGACCGTGCTGCGGCCGTCCGTCACCGTGGTCAACCGCATCGAGATCGGCGACGGCGCCACCGACGACACGGACGGCGACGGCACGCCCGACGCGCGCTCCGGCGTCACCGGCTTCCGCGTGCCCTTCGCCACCGGCCGCTCCACGCACACGCCGGCGCCCGCCGCCGAGGGCCAGATGCTCACCGGCGACGAGAACATCATCGACATCTCCTACGCGGTGTTCTGGCGCATCAGCGACGCCCAGGCGTTCCTGTTCAACACCCGCAACCCCGCCGCCACCGTCCGCGCCGCCGCCGAAAGCGTGATGCGCGAGGTGCTCGGCCGCACGGCGATCCAGTCCGCCCTGACCGAGGGCCGCGCCTCGATCGAGACCGCCGTGCGCACCGGCGTCCAGGCGATCCTCGACAACTACGGCTCGGGCGTGGAGATCAGCCAGGTCCAGCTCCAGCGCGTCGACCCCCCGCCCGCCGTGATCGAGAGCTTCCGCGACGTCCAGCGCGCCAACACGGACGCCGAGCGCATGCGCAACGAGGCCCAGGCCTACGCCCGCGACATCGTGCCCCGCGCGCGCGGCGAGGCCGCCTCGATCACCGCCGCCGCCGATGGCGACCGCCAGGCCTCCATCGCGACGGCCACCGGCCAGGCGCAGCGCTTCACCAGCGTGCAATCCGCCTACGCAACCGCCAAGCAGGTCACGATCCGCCGCCTCTACCTGGAGGCCATGCAGGACGTGCTGAGCCGCACGCCGACCATCGTCGTCGCCGACGGCGTGCGCGGCCTGCTGCCCTTCCTCGGCCTGCCCGGCCTCTCCCTGCCCGGTGCCGGCACAGCGCTCCCCGGTGCCCCAGCCCCGACCACGGCGCCGCCCGGCCCGACCGCTTCCCCTGCCGTCCCCCTGGCCGCATTGCCCGCAGGAGCGGCCCCATGAACCCGCTGTCCTCGCCCCGCGCCGTGCTGCCGCTCGCGGCCGTGGCCTTCGCCCTGCTGCTCCTCGTCACCGCCAGCCTGTTCACCGTGCGCCAGACCGAGCAGGCCCTCGTCACCCAGTTCGGCCGCCCGGTGCGCGTCATCACCGAGCCCGGCCTGCAGGCCCGCGTGCCGTTCATCCAGACCGTGATCGCCTTCGACCGCCGCCTGCTCGACTACGACACCCCCGGCGAGGAGGTCATCCTCGGCGACCAGCGCCGCCTGATCGTCGACAGCTTCACCCGCTACCGGATCACCGACCCCCTGCGCTACTACCAGGCCGTCGGTCCCTCGGAGGACGGCATCCGCGGCCGCCTCGCCTCCGTCGTGGAGTCCAGCCTGCGCCGCGTGCTCGGCCGCGAGACCCTGCTCGACGTGCTGTCCGCGCAGCGCGGCCGCATCATGGGCCTGATCCGCACCGAGGTGGACGGCGAGATGGCCGGCTTCGGCATCCACGTCGAGGACGTGCGCATCCGACGCGCCGACCTGCCCGCCGAGAACACCGAGGCCATCCTCAGCCGCATGCAGTCCGAGCGCGAGCGCGTCGCCAAGCAGGCCCGCGCGGAGGGCGCCGAGGCCAGCGCCCGCATCCGCGCCGATGCCGACCGCGACCGCACGGTCCTGCTCGCCGACGCACGCGGGACCGCCGACAAGCTGCGCGGCGAGGGCGAGCAGACCGCCTACGGCATCTACGCCGACGCCTACGGCCGCGACCCGGCGTTCTTCGCGATCTGGCGCACGCTGGCCGCCTACCGCGCCGCGTTCGGGCCGAAGGATCGCCTCGTGCTCACGCCGGAGGACGGCATCCTCACGCTGCTCAAGGGGCTGCCGGGGCAGTAAGGCCAGGGGCTCTGCCCGCCTGCTTGAAGACGGGGACCCCGCCAAAGGCCGAGCCTTTGGAAACCTTCCCTTAAGTCAAGGGATCAAAGGGTCCTCGGACCCTTTGCGGGTCCAGGGCAGAGCCCTGGCCTCGCTTCCTGGCTGTCGCCGCCACCCCCGAACGCCGTTCCCGCGACCGGGGTGACCTGGACGACGACGCCGAGCGCGGTCAGCACGGCGCCACCCAGCGACGCGATGTCCGGCCCGGCTGCCGCCCTGGTCGCGCTGGTACCGTTGACGAGGTTCACCCAGTTCGCGCGGATCGCGGCGTTGACCCCGGCAACGTTCCATTCGTCGTCGCGCAAGCCGCGTTCGAAGGTCCCGGCCACTCTCCCGGAATGGGCAAAGGTGTACGCCCGGTTCAGGGTGTCCTTCACGACGCAGACCAGCGACGTGCTGCACGGCGTCTCCCCGGGTCCATGGAGGTGGCCCGAGAAGACATAGCTGCCGTCCTGCCTGATCGTCAGCTGCGCGAAGCCGCTGACCGGCGCGCCGTCGAGCACGACCGCCGAGAAGGTGTGGTCGAGCTGCGGCGGCACCGATGCGCCCATCTCCACCCACGCCCCCGTCGCGGCGGTCCAGCAGATGCGGCCGTGCTGGAAGGTGCCGACCCGCCCTCCCCCGGCCAGGTCGGCCTCGTCGGACACCGGGTAGCCAAGCGCGCTCCTCTCCCAGCCGAGCGACGCCCACCTGTCGCGGATCGGGCCATGGACGGAGAACGCCCCGGTCGCCGGCGTCCAGTAGATCGAGCCGGACTGGAAATGGTTGAACCGCCCCACCCCGTCCAGGCATCCTGTCTCGTCCGTCACCGGATAGCCGAGGGCGCAGCGCTCCCAGCCCAGCGACGCCCACTTGGCCCGGATGTCGCCGTGCACGGAGAACGCCCCTGTCCCGGCCGTCCAGTAGATCGAGCCGGACTGGAAATGGTTGAACCGCCCCACCCCGTCCGGGCACCCCGCCTCGTCCGTCACCGGATAGCCGAGGGCGCAGCGCTCCCAGCCCAGCGTGCCCCACTTGACCAGGATCGATCCGCGCACCCAGGCCGCGCCGGTCGCAGGGGTCCAGTAGATCGAGCCGTCGGCGACGTGCACGAAATGCCCGACCCTGTCCGGGCAGACGATGTCGCCGCCCTGCACCGCGCCGACCAGGCCGCCGGCGCCGCCCAGGCTGTTCCACTTGGCGAGGATGGCGCCCCCGATCGGGGCGGCCGCGACGCGAAAGGCCGGGGCCTGGAGGGTTGTGGCCGACATGGCAATGATCCTGTCCGTCACGCATCCTGCGTGTCGTTGACCCGGGGAGCCCCGGGGGCGGCGGAGGTCCGCGGCCGCCCCGAGCCATGGACCACAGGAGACGTTGAGGCCCCTCAATCGTCCTCAATCCACCTCAACGCCGAGAAAAGCGAGCGCCATCAACGCCTTGGCCTGCCCGACACGGCACTTGCCCGGCCTACCCCCGGCGTCCAGCCTGCGCTCTCGCGCCGCCCGGCCCCGAGGTGAGGATGGACGCGCCGGCCCGGCACAGCTTCGGCCCGTTCCGCCTCGACACGCAGCACCGGCGCCTGGAGCGCGACGGGGTGGCGGTGCCGCTGTCGCCCCGCGCCTTCGACATCCTCCAGGTGCTGGTGGAGGAACGCGGCCGCGTGCTGAGCCGGGCCGAGATCATGGCCCGGGTCTGGCCCGGCCTCGCGGTCGAGGAGCACAACCTGTCGGTGCAGATGTCGAAGCTGCGCCGCGCGCTCGGCGACACCGGCGAGGAGGCGGCGGTGATCGCGACCCTGCCCGGCCGCGGCTACCGCTTCGTCGCCGCGGTCGACGCGCAGCCGCCGCCGGACGCCGCGACGCGAAGC
>CAXSFE010000196.1:0-4083 GCA_964236585.1 uncultured Acetobacteraceae bacterium | reverse complement strand
TCCAAAGGCTCGGCCTTTGGCGGGGTCCAGGGGCAGAGCCCCTGGCCTTGCCTGCTTCCTGCCAGCCCTACGACGCCCGCGCGAGCTGGTCCGCCGAGCCCAACATCGCGCGCAGCCCGGCGAGGATCTCGTAGGACCGCAGCCGGGCCGCGTGGTCGTGGACCGCCGTGGCGACCATCAGCTCGTCGGCGCCGGTGCGCGCGACCAGGCGCTCCAGCCCGGCGCGCACGGTGTCGGGCGAGCCGACCACGGAGCAGGCCAGCATGCCGGCGACGTGCGCCTTCTCCCCCGGCGACCAGAACGCCTCGATGTCGTCGACCGGCCTGGGCAGGTGGCCGCGCGTGCCGCGGATCAGGGTGGTGAAGCTCTGCTGCACCGAGGTGAACAGGTGGCGGGCCTCGGCGTCGGTGTCGGCGGCGACCACGTTGACGCCGACCATGGCGTGCGGCCGGTCGAGCTGCGCCGAGGGGCGGAAGCGGTCGCGGTAGATGCGCAGCGCCATCTGCAGGGCGTCCGGCGCGAAGTGCGAGGCGAAGGCGTAGGGCAGGCCGAGGTGGGCCGCGAGCTGGGCGCCGAACAGCGAGGAGCCGAGGATCCAGATCGGCACGTTCGTGTCCGTGCCGGGCACCGCCTGCACCGCCTGGCCGGGCCGCGCCGGGCCGAGCAGGGCCTGCAGCTCCTGGACGTCCTGCGGGAAGGTGTCGGCGGCCTCCGGGTCGCGGCGCAGGGCGCGCGCGGTGAGGCCGTCGGTGCCGGGCGCGCGGCCGAGGCCGAGGTCGATGCGCCCGGGGTGGAGCGAGGCCAGGGTGCCGAACTGCTCCGCGATCAGCAGCGGCGAATGGTTGGGCAGCATGATGCCGCCGGAGCCGACGCGGATGGTGCTGGTGCCGGCGGCGACGTGGGCGATGACCACGGCGGTCGCTGCGGAGGCGATGCCGACCATGTTGTGGTGCTCGGCGAGCCAGTAGCGGGTGTAGCCCCAGCGCTCGGCGTGCTGCGCCAGGTCGCGGGCGTTGCGCAGGGCGTCGCCCGGGGTCGAGCCGTCCGGGACGGGCGCGAGGTCGAGCACGGAGAAGGCGGGCTGCGTCATTGGGAGTCTCCCGTGGCCGGACTGTGGGGCTGGCATGA
The DNA here is from genome assembly GCA_964236585.1 of uncultured Acetobacteraceae bacterium. GTDB lineage: Bacteria > Pseudomonadota > Alphaproteobacteria > Acetobacterales > Acetobacteraceae > CAXSEF01. The sequence continues at coordinate 2,955 of CAXSFE010000196.1, read as the reverse complement.
AGGTCAGCGTGCGCGGGGCGGGATGCAAGGGGATGGAAGGAAGCAAGGTCGGGCTCTGCCCGAACCCGCAAAGGGTCCGAGGACCCTTTGATCCCTTGACTTAAGGGAGGCGATCCAAGGGCCCAGCCCTTGGCGGAGTTTGAGGCAGAGCCTCAACCTTGCTCCCTTGCCTTGCCGGAGTGCCGCGATCAGCACTCCGCCCGGGAGGCACCACGCCGCACCGGCGTGCCGGCCGGGCGGCTCAGGAAGCGCGAGCCGGCGAGGCAGAACCGCCAGGGTGTGGCCGTGCCGCGGGTGATGCCGATGCGCGGGCCGGCGAGCACGGCAACCGGGGCGTCGCGCGGGTCGAGCCGGAACGGCGCCGAGTCGAGGGGGGCCCCGTCGAGGTCGCGGGTGACGCCGAGGGCCTGGCAGAGGCGGCCGGGCCCGCTGCACAGCAGGCGCTCGGCGAGCGGGCCGCGGCGGGCGCGCATCTCGGGCAGGCCGTGCCGCGGCTCGAGGGCGCGGATCAGCACCGCCGCGCCGGGCGCCTCGCCGCACACGAGGTTGAGGCACCAGTGCAGGCCGTAGGACCGGTAGACGTAGGCGTGGCCGGGCGGGCCGAACATCGCGGCGTTGCGGGCGGTGAGGCCTGCGGCGCTGTGCGAGGCGGGGTCGCCGCGGTCGTAGGCCTCCGTCTCGACGACGAGGCCGCCCGTGCCCGCGACCAGGAGCGTGGCGCCGACCAGGTCGCGGGCGACGTCGGCGACGGGGCGCAGGAGGAAGCCGGGCGGGAGCATGGCGGAACCTGCGGCAGGGGCTTGGCGCACCTTCGCACGGGCGCGCGGCCCGCGCGCTGCGGCGCGTGGCGACCGGGCGCGCAGCCGCGCATTGACAGGTTCGGGATTCCGCGGGACGCGGAAGGATGACCCGCATCACCGGCCGGCTGTTCTGTGTCCACGTCCGGGGCCGGAGGTGAGCGTCGGGCGGCGCAGCGGGCGGATCGACGCGCTGCGCGGGGTGTCGATCCTGCTGGTGCTGCTGCACCACTACGACATCGCCTACGACCTGCGCGACACGGCGCTGGGGCGCTGGCTGGGCCCGGCGTTCGTCCACGCGGTGGCACGCAACGGCAACTACGCGGTGGTCATGTTCTTCGCGATCTCCGGGTTCCTGATCACCGGCAACGCCATGCGGCGCTGGGGCCGCCTGGCCGACGTCGACCCTGTCCGGTTCTACGCGCTGCGGGCGGCGCGCATCCTGCCCTGCGTGGCGCTGCTGGTGACGGCGGTCACGGGGCTCGGGCTGTCGGGCCTGGCGATGTTCGCCAACACGCCGGAGCAGGGGCCGCCGGTGTCGTTCTGGGTCGTGGACCTCGCGGCGCTGACGTTCTGGATGAACGTGCTGATGGCGCGGGCGGGGTGGGTCAACTACGTGCTGTGCGTGCTGTGGTCGCTGTCCGTCGAGGAGGTGTTCTACCTCGCGTTCCCGGTGGCCTGCCGGGTGCTGCGGCGCGAGGCGTGGGTGGCGGCAGCCCTGGTGCTGCCGGTGCTGGCGGGGCCGCTGTGGCGCATGACGCACGGGGACGACGAGGCGGAGTTCCTCTACGCCTACCTCGCCTGCTTCGACGCGATCGCGATCGGCTGCTGGGCCGCGCTGCTGGCGCCGCGGCTGCGGCGAGCGGGCGGCGGGCGTGTCCGGGTGCTGGAAGCGGCGACGGTGGCCGCGATGGCGATGCTCTACCTCGGCTGGTCGATCTGGAGGACCAACGTGCTCGGCGTCACCGCCATGGCGCTGGGCACGGCGGTGCTGCTCGTGGGCTCGGATCACGCGGCGGGAGACGCAGGTCCCGCAAGCACGGGGCGGGCGGCGGCCGGGGCGCGCGGGGGGATCGCGGGCGCGGCCGGCGGGCTCGTGCAGTGGTTCGGGCGGCGCAGCTACGAGCTGTACCTGTTCCACCTCATCGTGCTCGCGGCGATGAGGAGCGTGGCGCCGCCCGGAGAAGCAGGGTCGGGCGGCCTGGTGGCCCTGGCGGCCTACCTGGCCGGGTCGGCGCTGCTGGCGGAGGGCGTCGCGCGCCTCTGGTCGGAGCCGGCGAACCTGGCGATCCGCCGCCGGCTGGGCAGGACCCGGATGGTGCCCGCGTGACGCCCTCATGACGTCCTCATGACACGGGGAAGCGCGACGCGCGGCCGGGCAGCGTCGCGCCGGGTGCTGGCGGGGCTGTACCTCGTGGCGGGGGTGCTGCACTTGGCGATGCCGGCGCCGTTCCTGCTGATCACGCCGGGCTGGGTGCCGCATCCGGGCGCGGTGATCCTGGGCACGGGGCTGTGCGAGATCGCCGGGGCGCTGGCCCTGCAGACGCGGGGGCTGCGGTGGCTGGCGGGGGTGGCGCTGGCGCTCTACGCGGTGTGCGTGTTCCCGGCCAACATCCGGCACGCGATGGGCGGCCTGCCCGGGGGGACGATGCAGCTCGGCTGGTGGTACCACGCGCCGCGCCTGGCGCTGCAGCCCGTGCTGGTGTGGTGGGCGCTGTTCGCGGGCGAGGTCGTGGACTGGCCGTTCCGGCGGCGCCGGCGGACCTGAGCGCCGTGTCGCGCGGCGGTGGATGAACTTTCCGGGTGGTGCCGCGTTGCATCGGGACTGGCAGCAGTGGGATGCGTTCGTCGCGCCGGTTCCGGTCCACCAGGGCACAAGTATCGTGCCGCACCGGTGGAGCAACACCAACGTGAGAAGTGCATCGTTGTTCCCGGAAATGTGTGGCAGAGCATCGCGACGTCTGGGCTAATCTCTGCCTGTAGTTGGAAAGGTTGTTCATCATGCGTGTTTCGGTTCTGGCGGCAGTGGCAGTTCTTGGAATGACTGGCGTGGCGATGGCCCAGGTCGGTGCGCCCGGCGGCGGCGGTGCCAGCGCGGGCGGCATGGGCGGGGCAGGCATGGGCGCGGCGGGCGGGGCCGGTGGCGGCGCGCTCGGCA
>CAXSFE010000195.1:0-4118 GCA_964236585.1 uncultured Acetobacteraceae bacterium | reverse complement strand
CCGGACCCGCAAAGGGTCCGAGGACCCTTTGATCCCTTGACTGAAGGAAAGCCATCCAAGGGGCTTCCCTTGGCGGGGTCCAGGGGCAGAGCCCCTGGCCTTGCCTTCGACCGCCTACGCCTGTCCGCCCCCCGGCTGCGCCAGCTCCACCAGGGCAGCCTCGACGGTCTCCCCTGGCACGGTGACCGCGACGCCGGGCCGCGCCGGCGCGCGCAGCCTCCCCGCGACCGCGAACGCCGCGCCCAGCGCGAGCAGGCCGAACACCACGCCGCCGGCCGCCTGCCCGAGCAGCACGCCGGCCGGGCCGTAGCGCAGCCCCAGCGTCACGAACGGGATCGTCCCCAACGTGGCCCGCCCCCAGTTGAACGCGGTCGCCAGCACCGGCCGGCCGAGGTTGTTGAACGCGGCGTTGGCCACGAACAGCGCGCCCACGAACACGAAGCTGGGCGCCGTCCAGTCGCAGAACAGCCGGATCAGCTCGGCCTGCGCGCCGGTGGCGGAGAACAGCGCGATCAGCGCCCCCTGCAGCACCACCAGCAGCCCCCAGACCGCGAGCACGCAGCCCGCGACCAGGGCCAGCGAGGAGCGCAGCGTCTGGCGCACGCGGTCGAGGTGCCCCGCGCCGAGGTTCTGCGACAGGATCGGCCCGACCGCGCCGGTGAGCGCGAACACGAAGCCGAAGGCGACCGGGGTGATGCGGTCCACGGTGGCCTGCCCGGCGACCGCGGCCAGCCCGAAGCCGGCCATGGCGTGGGTGGTGTACGCGCTGCCCACGGGCGTCGCGAGGTTGGTCAGCATCGCCGGCGTGGCGACCCGCGCGACCCGGCGCGCATCGGCGCCGACGCGCGGCCAGTCCGGCCGCTGCAGCAGGCCGTGGCGGCGCACCGCGCGCAGGCCGAGCACCGCCACGCACAGGCGCGACAGCACGGCGGAGACCGCCGCCCCCGTGAGCCCGAGGTGCAGCGCGAAGATCAGCACCGGGTCCAGCACGGCCGCCACGCCCGCCCCGGCCAGCGCGATCGTCATGGAGCGCCGCGCGTCGCCCACGGAGCGCAGCAGCGCGGAGGACGCCATGCCGAGCACGACCAGCGGCAGGAACGGCCCGGCGATCGCGAGATACCGCCAGGCCTGCCGGTGCGCCTCGCCCCGCGCGCCGAGCGCGTCCAGGACCGGGTCCAGGGCGGCGACGGTGAGCAGGCCGAGGCCGAGCATCACGGCCGCCATCACCACGAGGCAGGCGCTGGCCGTGCGGCGCGCGTCGTCGAGCGCCCCCGCGCCGATCGCGCGCGACACCACGGCGCCGAGGCCGATGGTCATGCCGATGGCGACCGAGATCTGGAAGTAGCCGACCGCGCCGGTGAAGCCGACGGCCGCGGTCAGGCCCGGGTCGCCGAGCAGCGAGATGTAGAACAGGTTGAGCAGGTCGACGACGAACACCGCGACCAGGCCCACCGCGCCGGTGGCGGACATGACCGCGACGTGGCGGGTGATCGAGCCGGACAGGAAGCGGGCGCCGTGCGGCGGCCGGGACGAGACCCGTGCGGGCACGGGCGCCCCCCGTGCGCGGCCGGGACGCGTGGCGGGACGGGGGATCGGGGCGGGCAACATTGTCACGCAAGCTCCACGGCGCACGGGTCGCGCCAGGCAGGCGGCCGCCGTATCATCACATCGTGCAGAACCCCTGCCATGCCAACTCGGGCCCCGGCAGGGCTGTCCTGCAACCCGGCGCCGGCGCACGGCCGCACATGGCCTGGCCCGCCGTGAGGAAGCCCTGGAGCGCGACGCCTTGCCTGGGATGCCATTGTCTTGATTTTTAGACTGATCTCATTTATAGAGACGGGCCCCACGTGGAGCCTGCAGCGATGAACGCCATCACCAGCACCGAGTCCCGCCTCGACGGGAACCTGCGCGGCCTGGCGTCCGGCTACGGGCCGGACCTTGCGGACGTCGTGGACCGGTTCCTGGTGATGGCACGGATGCAGCCGCTGCACCCCGCGGTGGTGACGCCCCGGGCAAGCCTGAGCTACGGCGACCTGGAACGCCGCGTGCGTCTCCTCGCGGCGCAGTTCGCGCGGGTGCAGGCGCCGTGCGTGCTGGTGGCGCTGCCGCAGGGCGCGGACGCGTACGCCGCGATGCTGGCGGCGGGCCTGGCCGGCGGGCACTACACGCCGCTGAACGTCGCCGCGCCGCCGGCCAAGCTGCGCCGGGTGGCCGAGCTGCTGCGGCCCGACTTCATCGTGGGCGCGCCCGCGCTGACCGCCGCCCTGGCCGTGGACGGCGCGGCGTGCCTCGACCCCGACCACCTGCCGCCGCTGCCGCCGTTCGAGGGCACCGGCCACCGCCACGCCCAGGCCTACACGATCTTCACCTCCGGCTCGACCGGAACCCCCAAGGGCGTGATGGTCCCCCGCGCCGCCCTGAACCACTACGTCCAGTGGCTCGGCGAGAGCGTCGGCTTCGGCCCCGACGACCGCGTGTCGCAGTTCCCCAACATCGCCTTCGACCTCAGCGTGATGGACATCTACGGCGCGCTCTGCTTCGGCGCGAGCCTGCACCCCGTCACCGGCCAGGGCGACCGCCTGATGCCCGCGCGCATGATCGAGCGCGAGCGCATCACGGTCGCCGTGTTTGTCCCCAGCGTGATCAGCCTGATGATGCGCGTGCGCGAGGCCACCGCGCGCCGCCTCGGCACGCTCCGCCGCGTCGTGGTGTGCGGCGAGCCGCTGCGCCCCGCGCAGGTGGAGGCGATCTTCGCCGCCTGCCCCGACGCGGTGGTGCAGAACACCTACGGCCCGACCGAGGCCACCGTCTCGATGACCTCCGTCGAGCTGCGCGCCGCCGACTACGGCCGCGCGTGCGGGGCCACGGTCGCGATCGGCGACGCCATCGCCGGCATGGGCCTGCACCTGGTCGGCGGCCCGCACGCCGACGAGGGCGAGATCGTGATCACCGGCCCGCAGCTCGCCGCCGGCTACCTCGGCGACCCCGTGCGCACGGCCGCCGCGTTCCGCGACGTCCTGGTCGACGGCAAGCCGGTGCTCGGCTACCACACCGGCGACTGGGCCGAGCGCCGCGCCGGCCAGGTGTTCTTCCGCGAGCGGGTGGACTTCCAGGTCAAGGTGCACGGCTTCCGCATCGAGCTGGACGAGATCGCCGACGCCTTCGCCCGCTCCGGCTGGCCGGTGGTGTGCGTGTTCAAGCGCGGCGAAGGCCTGGCCGCGGTCGTCGAGCGCAGCTCCGGCGCCGAGCCCGACCTGGTGGCCCTGCGCCACGCGCTTCTGGAGCGGATCGAGGCGCATGCGGTGCCCGAGCAGATCCGGGTGATCGACGCGATGCCGCGCAACGACAACGACAAGGTGGACCGCGTGCAGGCGATGGCGTGGTTCGAGGCGGCGGCCTGAAGAAAGCCAAGGCCAGGGCTCTGCCCTGGACCCGCCAGGGCGAGCCGCCCTGGACCGGCGCCCATGGCGGCACCTGCCGGCGTGTCGTGCCGCCGGCCTGAAGTCGAGGTTTCCAAAGGCTTCGCCTTTGGCGGAGTTTGAGGCAGAGCCTCAACCTTGCTTCTTCCTCCTTCGCGCCGCACTCCCTCCCCCATGTTCCGTAACTCGCGCGTCGCGACCACCCTGGTGTTCCTGCTCAACGGCTGCCTCCTCGGCGTCTGGGCGACCGAGGTGGCCCCGCTGCGCGAGCGCCTCGCGCTGTCGCCCGGGGTGCTGGGCGGCGTGCTGCTGTGCGGCGCCGCCGGCGCGCTGGCGGCGATGCCGCTGTCGGGCCGGCTGATCGCGCGGTTCGGCACCGGGCAGGTGATCCAGGCCGGGGCGGTGGCGACCTGCGCGATGCTCGTGGGCGTGGTCGCTGCGCCGGGGCTGTGGGGGGTGTGCCTGTGCCTGCTGGGCTTCGGCGCGGGGTTCGGCACGGTGGACGTCGCGATGAACGCCGAGGCGGTGCGGGTGGAGCAGCGCGCGGGTCGGCCGATCCTGTCCTCGGTGCACGGGATGTGGAGCCTGGGGACGTTCTGCGGCTCCGCGGGCGGGGCGGCGCTGCTGGGCGTGGCCTCGCCCCTCGTGCAGGCCGCGCTGGTGGCCGGGGCGTGCGGCGCCGCGCTGCTGGGCGCGGGC
>CAXSFE010000194.1:0-4262 GCA_964236585.1 uncultured Acetobacteraceae bacterium | reverse complement strand
CTGCCGCGCCGTCGGCCTCGGCGGCGTCGCCGGGGATGCGCAGGCCCGCCTGCAGGGCGTGGCCGGGCAGGCCGAGCGCGTCCAGGCCGCGCAGCATCAGCCGGGCCGCCTCGCCGAGCCCGGACGCGCGGCCGATCTCGCCGCCGACGATCATGCCGCACGACGGCGTCACCGGCGGCGGCGGCCGGTCGGGGCGCGGCGCCAGCAGCGCGGTGCCGTGCGACAGCAGGCGGCGCCGGCTCCTGGCCGGAAGCGCGCGCCACAGCCGGTGCAGGGGATGGAGGGCGGACGCGGATACCATGCCGCCCCGACCCTGCCGTCTCCACGCGGGTGCAGCAAGGGGCGGAACGGCGGCACGGGGGCCTGCGGGCCGGCGCCGGGTACGCCGGCGTGCACCTGCCGGTTGTCGCCCGGCGCGGGGCGTATAGGATCGGCGCCATGGCCCCCGACCCCCATGCGCGCGCCTCCCCGCGTCCTCGCCGCGATCGTCCTGCGACGGGCGGGTCGCGGTGAGCGGGGGGCTGGCACCCGGCCAGGCGGCCGAGCCCGCCTGCGCGCCGGTGGACGGGCAGCCCGGACCGTGGCGGCCGGACTTCTCGGTGGCGGTGCCCACCCCCGACATCTCGCCGTGGGTCGCCGGCAACACCGGGCTGCCCGGCTTCACCACGCTCGAGGCCGCCGCCGACGGGCCGCACGTCGTGCTGGTCGCCCTGACCCACGGCAACGAGACCGCCGGCGCCGCAGCGCTCGACCGGCTGCTGCGCGCGGGCGTGCGGCCGCTGCGCGGGCGGCTCACGCTGGGCTTCGCCAACCTCGACGCGTTCCAGCGCTTCGACCCCGCGCAGCCCACGGCAACGCGCTTCCTCGACGAGGACCTGAACCGGCTGTGGGACCTGCCGACGCTGGAAGGCTCCCGCTCGTCGCGCGAGCTGGAGCGGGCCCGCGCGATGCGCCCGGTGCTGGAGCAGGCGGACGTTCTGCTCGACCTGCACTCGATGCTGTGGCCCTCCGACCCGCTGATCCTGAGCGGTCCCGCGGCGAAGGGGCGCCGGCTCGCGGCCGCGATCGGCACGCCGCCGCTGGTGGTCGCCGACGGGGGCCACGTCGGCGGGCGCCGGCTGATCGACTTCGCGCCGTTCGCCGACCCGGCCTCGCCGCAGGTCGCGGTGCTGGTCGAGGCCGGGCAGCACTGGCAACCCGACACGGTGGAGACCACGCTCGCCTGCATCGACGGGCTGCTGCGCGACGCGGGGATGCTGCCGCCCGCCGCAGCACGGCCCGACGCCGCGGTGCGCTGCGCCGAGGTGACGATGACGGTGACCGCCGCCACGGCGGGGTTCGCGTTCACCCGGCCGTTCCGCGGCGGCGAGGTGATCCCGGCAGGCGACACGCTGATCGCCACCGACGGCGACGCGGAGGTCCGCACGCCGTACGACCACTGCCTGCTTGTGATGCCGAGCCTGCGGCCGAGCCGGGGGCACACGGCGGTCAGGCTGGCGCGATTCACCTGAGACAGATGGCCCTGGGACGTGACCGGCCAGGCAGGCAAGGTTGAGGCTCTGCCTCAAACTCCGCCAAAGGCAAGCCTTTGGAAACCAATCCTTAAGCATGGGGTTTCCGAAGGGCTCGGCCCTTTGGCGGGTTCGGGCAGAGCCCGACCTTGCTTGCTGGCAGGCGGCCGGCAACGCCCGCGTCAGCGGCGCCGTTCGTTCCCACCCTCGCGCCGGGTGATCCCGCCGTCGGCGGCGCTGCGGAAATACTGCAGGATGTGCACGCGGACGGCGCTGGTGCGGCCGACGGCGGAGGCCTTCTGCTCGATCTCGCGGATCAGCTCGGCCTGCACGAGGGACTCGCGCTGGCAGATCTCGCGCAGGGCGTCCCAGAATTCCGGCTCCAGGCGCATGCTGGTGCGCCCGGCCGTCGCGTTGATGTTGCGGTTGACCAGCCGGCTCTCGCCCACGTGCGTGCTCCTGTTGCCGGAACAGGATGAGGCCGCGGGCTTAACGCATCGTGAGCACGCGGGCATGATTCACCAAATCCGATCCCGGACAGGTGGCCGGGCGTGTCGGCCCGCAGGCAAGCGAGGCTGGGCTCTCCCTCCGCTGCCCATTCCGACAGCCCAGGTGGGCCACCGGAACCTTCGGCCAGCCACGCCCCGACCCGCCCCTGCCTGAAGGCGGGCGGCGAGCCGCCCCTGAACCGGCCTTGCTTGAGCAGTGGTTTCCAAAGGCCCGGCCTTTGGCGGTGTCCAGGGGCAGAGCCCCTGGCCTTGCCTGCCTTGCCGCGGGCGGTCGCCTCAGCCCGGCTCGCCCGGCGCGCGCAGCACCAGGCTCAGCGCGTGCAGGCCGGTCCTGAACTCCGCGTCCAGGGTCGCGTGCACGGCGCGCGAGCGGGCGACGCGGCTCTGGCCCGCGAACGCGTCGCTGACCATGCGCACCTGCATGTGCGTCTCGCCGCCCGGTGCCGCGCCGCTGTGCCCGGCGTGGCTGGCGCTGTCGTCGTGCACCTCGATCGTGCTGGGACGGAACGCCTCCGTCAGCACCGCGCGCACCCGCCCAGCCCTGCCTCCCGTCGCCGACATCGCCGTCCCTCCCCTGCCGCCCCGCCGTGCCCGTGAGCCGGGCGCCCACCCTGCCCGTCCGGCCGACGTCCCGCCATCCCCGGCAGGGCGCACCATCCCGGGCGAGGCCCGGCATCCCCGGCGGCACCCGGCATCCCCGGCGCGCGGCGCCGCCGGAAGCCGGTCCCGCAGGCCTTGCCGCAGCCGGAGTGGTGCGCACATAACACGGCGATGACCCGACGCACACCGACGCGCCCCCGGGCCTACGCGCCCGATCCGGACGCGCCGGGCCGACTCTGCGACATCCCCAGCTGCGGGGCTGCCGGGGAGTACCGTGCGCCCAAGTCGCGGGCCGACCTCACCCACTACTGGTGGTTCTGCCTGGCCCACGTGCGCGAGTACAACGCCGGCTGGGACTTCTACAAGGGCATGACCCCCGGCCAGATCGAGGCGCAGCTGCGCGCCGACACGGCCTGGCAGCGCCCGACCTGGCCGCTCGGCCACCTGGGCGCAGCCGCGTTCGACGAGGAAGCCCTGCGCGACCCGCTGGCCTCGCTCGCCGGCGAGCGCACCCGGCGCCGCGCCCCGCCGGCCGACGCCACGCCCGCGGAGCTGCGCGAGCCGCTCGGCACGCTGGGCCTGGCGTGGCCGGTCTCGCTCGACGACGTCAAGACGCGCTACAAGGAGCTGGCCAAGCGGCACCACCCCGATGCCAACGGGGGCGACCGCGCGGCGGAGGAGCGGCTCAAGACCATCAACCTCGCCTACGCCGCCCTGCGCACGCACATCTCGGCCCAGCCGCCGGTGCGCCAGGCGCAGGCGAGCGGCGCCGGCGGCTGACGGCCTCGTGACCCACGCGTCCCCGCCGTCGTGCCAGGACCCGCGTTCGTGCCCCGCCTGCACGTGCCTACCCTTCTCTTACCCAGCCTCCACGTGCCCAGCCCTCACGTGCCAGGACCAGGGCGGCCGCGCCGCCGCGAACCGACAGGACACCCACCGCCGATGAACCAAATCGCCGCCCTCTCCGACACGCACGAGGCTGCCGAGGCCGAGATGGTCCCCACCGAGACGATCACCCGCCCCGACATCACGCTGCGCGCCCGCGACGCATTCGGCATCGACGTCGACATGGACGTGCCCGCCTTCTCGGTTCGCACCGAGCACGTGCCGGCGATCGACGCGACCTACCGCTTCGACCGCGAGACCACGCTGGCCATCATCGCGGGCTTCGCGTTCAACCGCCGGGTGATGATCCAGGGCTACCACGGCACCGGCAAGTCCACCCACATCGAGCAGGTGGCCGCCCGCCTGAACTGGCCCTGCATCCGCGTCAACCTGGACAGCCACATCAGCCGCATCGACCTGATCGGCAAGGACGCCATCGTCCTGCAGGACGGCAAGCAGGTCACTGAGTTCCGCGAGGGCATCCTGCCCTGGGCCCTGCAGCACCCCTGCGCCCTCGTGTTCGACGAGTACGACGCCGGCCGCCCCGACGTGATGTTCGTGATCCAGCGCGTCCTCGAGGTCGAGGGCAAGCTGACGCTGCTCGACCAGAACCGGGTGATCCACCCCAACCCGTACTTCCGCCTGTTCGCCACCGCCAACACCGTCGGCCTCGGCGACACCACCGGCCTGTACCACGGCACCCAGCAGATCAACCAGGGCCAGATGGACCGCTGGAACATCGTCGCCACCCTGAACT
>CAXSFE010000193.1:0-4265 GCA_964236585.1 uncultured Acetobacteraceae bacterium | reverse complement strand
CGGACGGCGCGGCCGGCGCGGTGCTGCGCGTGGCGGGCGACGCGCCGGCGGGGCATCCGTGGGCGGGCGTCGTCGGCGCCGGCGAGGCGGTGCGGCTGTTCACCGGGAGCGTGGTGCCGGCGGGGGCGGACACGGTGGTGCTGCAGGAGGACTGCACGCGCGAGGGCGCGAGCGTGCGGCTGGACGTGGCGGCGCAGGCCTCGCGCCACATCCGCCGGGCGGGGCAGGACTTCGCCGCGGGCGACGTGGTGCTCAGGGCGGGGCGCAGGCTGGGGGCGCGCGACGTGGGGCTGGCGGCGGCGGCGGACCATCCGTGGCTGGCGGTGCACCGCAGGCCGCGGGTGGCTATCCTGGCGACGGGCGACGAGATCAGCATGCCGGGCGAGCCGGTCGGGCCAGGGGGGATCGTGTCGTCGAACAGCCACGCGATCGCGGCGCTGGTGCGCGCGGCCGGGGGGGAGCCGGTGCTGCTGCCGGTGGCGCGCGACGACCGGGCGGCGCTGGAGGCGGCAGCAGACGCGGTGGCGGGGCACGACCTGCTGGTCACGACGGGCGGGGCGAGCGTGGGGGACCACGACCTGGTGCACGCGGCGCTGACGGCGCGGGGGATGCGGACCGGGTTCTGGCGGGTGGCGATGCGGCCGGGCAAGCCGCTGATGTCGGGACGGCTGGGCGACGTCGCGGTGCTCGGGCTGCCGGGCAACCCGGTGTCGTCGCTGGTGTGCAGCGTGCTGTTCCTGCTGCCGGCGCTGCGGGTGCTGCTGGGCGGCGCGGCGGGCGGGCCGGCGGTGACGCGGGCGCGGCTGGGGGCGGCGGTCCGGGCGAACGACCACAGGGCGGACCACCTGCGGGCGACGCTCGACGGCGACGTGGTCACGCCGTTCGCGGTGCAGGACTCGGGGATGATGGCGGCGCTGGCGCGGGCGGACTGCCTGCTGGTGCGCGCGCCGCATGCACCGGCGCTGGAGGCGGGGGCTGCGGTCGAGGTGATCCGGCTCGACGAGGTCGGGCTGTAGGGCGGCGCTAGGCTTCGCCCGGGCCTGGCGAAGGCCGGGGCGCACGGGCCTCCCGCGCCCGGCGCGGTTCCCGCGAGCGACGGCGGCGACCGGGTTGACGCCGGCAAGCAAGGCCGGGCTCTGCCCGGACCCGCCAAAGGCCGAGGCCTTTGGAAACCGCGACTCCGGGGCGGAGTCCCGTCGTCGCGTGCCGTGCCGCAGGGTCAGAGCGGAGGCCGGGTCCGGAGGCGTGTCGCTGCCTGGAGCGTGGGGCAGAGCCCAGGCCTTCCGGGCTGAGACGCCATTCGGGCACTGTCCTGCTTGACGCGACGCGGCGAACTTATATAGAACAAGGCGTTGGTTTCTATTTTGTTCCGAACGGCCCTGGCTGTTCGGGCGTATGGACTGGGGCACTGCCATGCTGACGCGCAAGCAGCACGAGTTGCTGAGCTTCATTGACGAGCACCTGACGCGGACGGGGTTCTCGCCCTCGTTCGAGGAGATGAAGGAGGCGCTGCAGCTCCGGTCCAAGTCGGGCATCCACCGGCTGATCTCGGCGCTGGAGGAGCGCGGCTTCCTCAAGCGGCGGCACCACCGGGCGCGGGCGCTGGAGGTGGTGCGGCGGCCGGAGGGGATGATGTCGGGGATGGCGCCCGGCCGGTTCGCGGCGGCAGAGGCCGAGGCGCCGATGGACGATGCAGAGGCTGGCGCGGACGCGGGGCAGCGGTTCGCGCCCAACGTGATCCGCGGGGACTTCACGACGCGGCTGCACGGCGTGCGGGCGGCGGACGGTGTGGCGGCGGTGCAGCTGCCGCTGTACGGCCGGATCGCGGCGGGCATGCCGATCGAGGCGCTGCGCGACAACGGGCGGCAGGTCGAGGTGCCGCTGACGCTGCTCGGCGCGGGCGAGCACTTCGCGCTCGAGGTCGACGGCGACTCGATGATCGACGCGGGCATCCTGAGCGGGGACACGGTGATCATCCGCAGGGGCGAGGCGGCGGAGACCGGGCAGATCGTCGTGGCGCTGGTCAACGACGAGCAGGTCACGCTGAAGCGGCTTCGCCGGCGGGGCAGCTCGATCGCGCTGGAGCCGGCGAACGCCAAGCACGAGACGCAGATCTACCCGGGCGAGCGGGTCAAGGTGCAGGGGCGGCTCGTGGGGCTGTTGCGCAACTATAGTTGAGCAAGGTTGAGGCTCTGCCTCAAACTCCGCCAAAGGCCAAGCCTTTGGAAACCTCGACTTAGATCTTCCCATAAAATGCCGGTCCAGGGGCGGCTCGCCCCTGGCGGGTCTGGGCAGAGCCCAGCCTTGCCTACTCGGCTTCCGCCGCCGGCAGCGCAATCGTCTTCGATCCCGGCGCTGGCGGTACCCAGGGGCGGGTACCGCGCCAGGTCCGGTCCGAGATCACCTGCACGCCGCCGGGGATGAGCCAGGCGGCCTGGGCGCCGTCGTGCCAGACGGTGAAGCGGTCGATGTGGGCCGTGTCCGGGCAGGCGCCGCGCAGGGGCTCGGCGGAGACCAGCAGGGAGGCGCCGCAGCGCGGGCGAGTGGCGGGGCGGGCAAGGGCGATGGCCGCAAAGTCGCGGGTCAGACCCGCGAAGCCGCGGGTCAGGACGCACTGGTTGGGATCGCAGTGCAGGCCGGGGGCGGGGTCGCCCTCGTCGGGAAGCGGCTGCGGGGGTGCGGCCCAGAGCTGGGTCCAGGCGTCGCGGTCGGCGCGGACGCCCGAGGCGGCCTGGGTGAAGACCTGGCCGCCCGTGTGGAAGGCGATCAGTCGGGCGTCCGGGGAGACCAGGAGGTCGGGCGGGCGGGACAGCAGGGGCGAGGCGAGGCCGGCGAGCAGGACGGGCGCGCCCAGCAGGCGCAGGCGGGAGCGCCACAGGCAGAGCCAGGCGAGGCCGAGGGTGGTGACGGCCAGGCCCCAGTCGGGGATGTGCGGGACGGCCAGGGTGGCGGCGGGCCAGGCGGAGACGGCGCGCGCGATCCACAGGGTGACGCCGACGCCCCAGCCCATCGGCGCGAGGGCGAGCTGCTCCAGGCCGAGGGGCATCAGGGCGAGGGCGAGCAGGCCGGCGGGCATCACCCACAGCGCGGTCAGCGGCACGGCAAGCATGTTGGCGGCGATGAAGTAGAGCTGGACGTGGCCGAAGGCGGCGGCGGCGTAGGGAGCCGAGGCGGTGCCGGCGAGCAGGCTGGTGAACGCGAGCGGGACGACGTGGGTGGCGGCGCGCCGGGCGAGGCCGGGGCTGCCGCCGTCGCCGATGCGCAGGCGGGCGAGCCAGGGGCGGGCGGCCTCGTAGCCGGCGATCAGCGCGAGCACGGCCGAGAAGCTCATGCGGAAGCTCACGCCCATGATCTCCTGCGGCTGGGCGAGGAGCAGGACCGTGGCGGCCAGGGCGAGCGCGCGCAGGGACACGGCGCGGCGGCCGAGCAGCAGGCCGAGGGTCACGAGCGCCGCCATCGCGAAGGAGCGCAGGATCGGCAGGTGGCCGCCGGTCAGCAGCGCGTAGCCGCCGCCGGCCGCCAGGGCCGCCAGGGCGGCGAGCTGGCGGGTGGGCCAGCGCAGGGCGGCGTACTCCCACAGCGCGAGGGCGAAGCGGGTGGCGCCCATGACCAGGCCCATGACGATGCCGATGTGCAGCCCGGCGACGGCGAGCAGGTGGGCGAGGCCGGAGTCGCGGTAGGCGGCGCGGTCGGGGTCGGGGATGGCGCTGCCGGAGCCGGTGAGCATGGTGGCGGCGATGGCGCCGCGCGGGCCGGGGATGGCGGCGAGGACGCGGGCCGCGGCGCGGTCGCGCACGGACTGCCACCACTGCTGCGGGGCGCCGGGCGGGGTGCTGTCGAGCGTCGTCAGCGCGGAAAGGGCGATGCCGCTGCCGGCAGTGCCCGCGAAGAACGCCTCGCGCTGCGGGTCGCGGGCGCCGGGGAAGGACGGGGGCGCCGGGGGGCGGACGAGGGCGCGGACGCGGACGGTGTCGCCGGCCCGGGGAGTGGCCGGGTCGTCCGCGCGCAGGCGGAGGCGGACCGTGCGGGCGAGCGGGGGGTCGGCGCCGAGGCGGGCGGCGCCGAGCGTGATGCGGCGGCCGTCGGGGAGGATCTCCAGGCCGCGGATCGTGCCCTCGACGAGGATGGCGCGTGTGGGGATCGCGGCGGGCGGCAGGGCGCGGCGGGTGGCGCCCTGCCCGGCCGCGAAGCCGAGGGCGGCCATGAGGACCGCGAGGCCGGCGGCGCCGACGATGCCGTTCAGGACGAGGTCGGGGTCGGTCGCC
>CAXSFE010000192.1:0-4266 GCA_964236585.1 uncultured Acetobacteraceae bacterium | reverse complement strand
CCTCGATCTGGGCGAGCTCGGCGCCGAGCTGGCTCAGGCGGCTGGGGTTGGGCTGCAGGAACGGGATCTTCATGGCCTGTCCTCGTGTCACGGTCATCGTACCGACTGGAGTTCCCGCCTGAGCGTCCCATGCTGCGAGAATTTTTTAATATTATCGCTTTCCACGGGGCGAGGCAATCAGGAAGTTCCTGTTTTCGATACGGAGGCGCGGCACGGATTAATTTCAAGACAAGAGCCACCCGGAGAGGCATGGGTGGCGACGACAGGGCGGGCCCGGCGCAGGGAATGCCCGCACCGGTCCAGGACCGCATCCCCTACGCTCCGGTGAGGCGATCTGTGCCTGCCGCCAGCTTCTTCAAGCATTCGCCGCTCCCGGCCTGCGGACCGGCCGGGACGCGCCGGCTGGCGCGGCGGGGTACTGGTGCATGCGACGTACTACGTCGGCCCCGTCCCTGTAGATGCGCAGCACTGCCGTGCGCACCGCGTCGCCGTCGCGTTCCCGCGCGACCGCGCCGAGCGCACCGTTCAGCGGCAGCTTCACGCCGTGGCGGCCCGCGGCGTCCTTGACGCCCAGGAACACCGGCACGTCCTCGCGGACCAGCGCGCCGAGGACGTCGATGCTGGCCTGCCTCGACAGGGCCTCCGCCGCGGCGGCCGCGGCGGCCGGCACGACGTTGAACACCAGCGCGGCCCGCACGGGCGCGCGCGGTGCTCCGGGGTCGCCTGGTGTTTCGGGGCTGCCTGATTCTTCGGGGCTGCCTGACACGTCGATCAGCACCAGCAGACCGGATCGGTCCGGGCGCAGGTCCTCCGCCAGCCAGGCGAGCCGGCGCCATCCGCAGTGCCAGTCGCGGCAGGTCGCCGGCCGCGACGCGTGCCGCGCGCAGCCCTGCGCGACGACGCAGTGCGGGCACGTCACGGCGGCCGGCTTGCGGAGCGCAGGGTCGTCGATCGTCAGCTCGCGGCAGCACACGGTGCAGGCGCCGCAGACGCGATCCCGAACCAGATCCACCCGTTGCCTCCCGCCACTGGCAGTACGGGTGTATCACCTTATGAGCGGAGACCAACCAAAACTCGACACGCGGGACGCTGGCGGGACAGGCAGGGCCCGGGGGCACCGCTCCCGGGCTCCCTTGCAGACAAGGCAGGGAGCCCGGGGAGCGTGGCCCCTGGCAGGGCGGGGCCTTCCCCGCCGGCGGGCCTCAGTTCGGGTGGAACACGACCTTGACGCAGTTGTCCTTCTTGTCGCGGAAGGTCTTGTACAGCTCCGGGCCGTCCTCCAGCTTCGTGGAGCGGTGCGTGATCAGGAAGGTCGGGTCGATGGTGCCGTCCTGGATCAGCTTGGCCAGCGGCTCCAGGTAGCGCTTGACGTGGGTCTGGCCGCTCTTGACCGTCAGGCCCTTCTGCACCAGCGCGCCCATGTTGACCGGGATCGGCCCGGCGTAGACGCCCGGGACCGACACGATGCCGCACGAGCGCACCGCCTGGATCATCTGCTCCAGGGCGTAGGGCCGCTGCGTGCTGGTCAGCTTCTCCTGGATCGCGCTGACCACCTTGAACAGCCCGTGCCCCGCGTCGGACTCCATGCCGACGCAGTCGACCACGCAGTCCGCGCCCTCGCCCTTGCTGATCTCCTTGATCCGCTCGATCACGTCCTCGTGGGCGTAGTCGATGATGTCCGTCGCCCCCGCCTGGCGCGCGAGCGCGATGCGCTCCGGCACCGTGTCGATGGCGATGATCCGGCCCGCGCCCTTGATCTGCGCGGACTTGATCGCGAACAGCCCGACCGGGCCCGCGCCCCAGATCGCCACGATCTCGCCGCCCTGCAGGTCGCAGTGGTCGATCGCCTGCCAGCCCGTCGGCAGGATGTCGGTCAGGAACAGGGCGTGCTCGTCGTCCATGCCGTCCGGCACCAGCATCGGCGCCACGTCGGCCATCGGCACGCGGACGTACTCGGCCTGCCCGCCCGCGTAACCGCCGGTGATGTGGGCGTAGCCGAACAGGCCGGCCGTGGGGTAGCCGAACACCTTGGCCGCCATCTCGCCGTTGCGGTTGGAGCGCAGGCAGCACGACCAGTTGCCCAGCCTGCACATGCGGCACTCGCCGCAGTTGATGTTGAACGGCACGACCACCCGGTCGCCCTTCTTGAACTTGCTGATCGCCGAGCCGGTGTCGACCACCTCGCCCATGAACTCGTGGCCGAGGATGTCGCCGCTCTCCATCGTCGGCATCTGCCCGTCCATCAGGTGCAGGTCCGAGCCGCAGATCGCGCAGGCGGTCACCTTGAGGATGATGTCGCGCGCGTCCTCGATCGTGGGGTCGGGGACGGTGTCGCAGCGGATGTCGCCCACGCCGTGCCAGCACAGTGCCTTCATGTTGCAGTCCCTTTCTGGGGTGGTTGAGCAAAGGCAAGGCCAGGGCTCTGCCCTGGACCCGCCAGGGCGAGCCGCCCTGGACCGGCGCATGGAAGGCGGCCTTTTCCGGTTGCGAGCCCTGAGGCTCTGTGCGCCATGCAACGCCGCCTGCGCGGCACCGGTTTGCCGTCGGCCCGCCGGAACCGCCGCGCGCGCACAGACATGTCATCGCGCAGGCAGGGCTCGGCGCACGATCCCCTGCCTTCAATGTGGGTTTCCAAAGGCTCGGCCTTTGGCGGGGTCCAGGGGCAGCGCCCCTGGCCTTGCCTGCTGCGCCCGCCCGGTGTCTGGGCACCCGCCCCGGATGCGCTACGCTGCCTCCATGAGCGCGCACCCTCCCGACCCCGCCGAGCCGCTGTCCCAGGTGGTGGCCGGCCTTGACGACGGGGTGATCCTGCTTGGCCGCGGCGGCGCGATCCTGTCGGCCAACGCGGCGGCGCTGGCGATGCACGGCGTGCGCGGCGCGTCCGGGCTGGGGCGCACGCTGGACGAGTATCGCGCCCGCTTCCCGATGCGGGCCCTGCGCCAGCCGGCGGCGGGGCAGGCGCCGCTCGACCGGCTCGCGCGCGGCGAGGCGTTCGGGCACCTGACCGTGACGCTGGAGCGGCCGGGCGGGGCGCCGCGCTGGACTTGGCGCATCCATGCCCTGGCGATCGGGGCCCTGGCGATCGGGCGGCCGGACGCGCCCGAGGCGGGCGGCGCGCCCCCGGACTGTCTCGCCCTGGTGATGCGCGACCTCACGGAGGAGGTCGACGCGGAGGAGCGCTTCGAGGACACCTTCGCGGCCAACCCCGCGCCGGCGGTGATCTGCCGGCTGTCCGACCTGCGCTACGTGAAGGTCAACGCGGGCTTCCTGGAGATGACCGGGCACGCGCGCGACACGGTGCTCGGGCACACGACGTACGAGCTGGACGTGCTGGAGGACGCGGCGCACCGCGACACGGCGATCGTCCATCTGCGGGCGGGCAAGACCATACGGCAGCAGGAGGCGCGGCTGCGGTGCGGCGACGGCAGCCGCAAGCTGGTGGTGGTGGCCGGGCACCCGATCTGCGTCGGCGAGGTGGCGTGCATGCTGTTCACCTTCGTCGACCTCGACCCGCGCCATCGCGCGGAGCTGGCGCTGCGGCAGAGCGAGGCGCGCTTCGCCGCCGCGTTCCACCTGGCGCCGGCGCCGATGCTGGTGGTGGCGCTGGAGGGCCTGCGCGTGGTCAGCGTCAACGAGGCGTTCTGCGAGGCCACGGGGTGGCGGGCGGAGCAGGCGTGCGGGCGGACCACGGAGGCGCTGCAGCTCTGGGGCGGGGGCGAGGCCCAGCGCTCCGTCGAGCGGCAGGCGCGCGAGGTCGGGCGGCTGCGCGGCGTGGACGTGGCGCTGCGCGCGAAG
This sequence comes from uncultured Acetobacteraceae bacterium, assembly GCA_964236585.1. Lineage (GTDB taxonomy): Bacteria > Pseudomonadota > Alphaproteobacteria > Acetobacterales > Acetobacteraceae > CAXSEF01. The sequence continues at coordinate 471 of CAXSFE010000192.1, read as the reverse complement.
GGGGGCGCGCTGGCCGACCACCTGCTGTCGGCGGACACGGTGGAGATCGGCGGCGAGCGCTGCGTGCTGTGCGTGATGCAGGACATCGCAGAGCGGCGGCGCACGGAGACCGAGCTGATGGACGCGATCGAGGCGGTGATGCGCGACGGGCCGTGGCTCGGGCAGAAGATCGTGGAGAAGATGGCGCGGCTCACCGCGCCGGGGCGCGAGGGCGACACGGGCATCGGGCCCGCGGACCTGTCGGAGCGCGAGCGCGAGGTGCTGTCGCTGATGGCGCGGGGCCTGGACGACGCGGCCATCGCCGGGGCGCTGTCGATCGCGCGCAACACCGTGCGCAACCACGTCTCGAAGCTGTACCGCAAGATCGGCGTGGCCCGGCGGGGTGCTGCCGTGGTGTGGGCGCGCGAGCGCGGCCTGGCGGCGGCGCGTCCCGCCGGCGGGGCGGGCGCTGCGGCGGGCGGCGCGGGCGGC
>CAXSFE010000191.1:0-4285 GCA_964236585.1 uncultured Acetobacteraceae bacterium | reverse complement strand
GCGGGGCGGGCGGGGTGCGGCGGGCGGGGCGGCGGGGACGGTCACGGCGGCGCTGTCGCTGCCGGTGCCGGTGCCGCGCGAGGTGCTGGCGACCGTGATCGTGCTCGACCCGCCGCTGGTGGGCGGGGGCGAGGCGATCGTGGTGCTGTCGGACCGCTCGCGCGAGCGGGCGGTGGAGCGGATGCGCGCGGACTTCGTGGCCAACGCCAGCCACGAGCTGCGCACGCCGCTGGCCAGCCTGATCGGGTTCATCGACACGCTGATCGGGCCGGCGGCGGACGACCGGCCGGCGCAGCAGCGCTTCCTGGGGATCATGGCGGAGCAGGCGGCGCGGATGAACCGGCTGATCGACGACCTGCTCAGCCTGTCGCGCATCGAGCTGGTCGAGCACCTGCCGCCCGAGGGCAGCGTGGCGCTGTGGGGGGTGGTGGCGCGGCAGGTCGCGGCGTTCGAGCCGCGGCTGGCGGCGCGGCCGGCGCGGCTGGAGCCGTCGGTGACGCCGGGGCTGGAGCCGATCCCGGGCGACGCGGACCAGCTCAGCCAGGTGGTGCAGAACCTGCTGGAGAACGCGGTGAAGTACGGGCGGGCGGGCGGGACCATCGGGGTGTCGCTGCACCCGGCGGCACCGGGGGGACGCTGGCCGGCGCGGCCGGGAGTCGTGCTGTGCGTCGCCGACGACGGGCCGGGAATCTCGCGCGAGGACCTGCCGCGCCTGACGGAACGGTTCTACCGGGCGGGCGGGGGGCGCTCGCGGGCGGTGGCGGGGACGGGGCTCGGGCTCGCGATCGTCAAGCACATCGTCAACCGGCACAGGGGGCGGCTGGTGATCGAGAGCGAGGAAGGGCAGGGCGCGCGGTTCAGCGTGTGGCTGCCGGCGGAGTGAGGGAGGGAAGGAAGAACCTTCTTTTTCTGAAGAAAAAGAAGCAAAAAGACTTTGCCCGCAAAGGCTCCGGCGGCGTGGGTGGTCCGGGGTCTACGGACAGGTGTTCTTCGGTTTCTGCAGGGAGGGGACGAGCTTCCTTCCCGCCGGGGCGCGTGAGGCCGGGGCTGCCCGGTTCACGACAGTCTCGGGACCAGGGAGGCCGGTCCAGGGCGGCTCGCCCTGGCGGGTCTGGGCAGAGCCCGGCCTTGCCTGCCTACAGGTATCGCGCCGCGAGATGGGCCTCGAAGTCCGCCGGGTCGAGCGGGCGCCCGGTGGCGGCCTGGAGCAGGGCGTTGAAGCCGAGGCGGGCGCCCTGGGCGTGGATGCGGGTGCGCAGCCAGGCGAGCAGGGGCGAGAGGTCGCCCTGGCCGAGCGCGTCGTCGAGGCCGGGGGTGTCGGCGCGGGCGGCGGCCATGAGCTGGGCGGCGGCCATGGCGCCGAGGGTGTAGCTCGGGAAGTAGCCGAACAGGCCGTCGTACCAGTGGATGTCCTGCAGGCAGCCGCGGCGGTCGTCGGGGGGGCGGATGCCGAGGAGGGCGTGCAGGCCGTCGGACCAGGCGCCGGGGAGGTCGGGGACGGCGAGGTCGCCGGAGACGAGGGCCTGCTCCAGGCGGAAGCGCAGGATGACGTGGGCGGGGTAGGTCATCTCGTCGGCCTCCACGCGGATCAGGCTGCGCTCGACGCGGCGCCAGGAGCGGGCGAGGGCGGGGCCGGTCCAGGTGGCGGCGGGGACGGCGTCGCCGCCGGGCAGCGCCGCGTTCAGCTCGGCGGCGAGCCAGCCGAGGTAGGGGTCGGACAGGCAGGCCTGCATCTCCAGGATCAGCGACTGGCTCTCGTGGGCGGCCATGCCGGCCGACGTGCCGACGGGCTGGCGCGACCAGGCGGGGGGCAGGCCGCGCTCGTAGAGGGCGTGGCCGGTCTCGTGCATCACGCCCATCAGCGCCTGCACCGGGTTCGCGGTGTCGTAGCGGGTGGTGATGCGCACGTCGGTGGGGGTGCCGCCGCAGAACGGGTGGGCGGAGCGGTCGAGGCGGGTGTGCTCCGCTTCCAGGCCGGCGGCGCGCGACAGGCGGCGGCACAGGGCTTCCTGGGCGTCCTCGGGGAAGGGGCCGGACGGGAGGGCGGGGGCGCCGTCGCGGTCCAGGCGGGCCTGGCGGTCGAGGGCGCGGGGGAGGGCGTCGGCGAGGAAGGCCTCGTAGCGGGCGAAGACGGGGGCGACGTCGGCGGCGCCGATGCCGGGCTGGTAGCCGTCCATCAGCGCGTCGTAGGGCGAGAGGCCGAGCGCGGGGGCGAGGGCGTGGGCGGTCTCGCGGGTGAGGCGCACGACCTCGGCGAGGGCCGGGGCTGCGGCCGCGAAGTCGGAGGCGGGGCGGGCGCGGCGCCAGACGGTTTCGGAGGCGGAGCAGGCGCGGGCGGTGGCCTCGACCAGGTCGAGGGGCAGGGCCGTGGCGCGGGTGTGGGCGCGGCGCATCAGGCGGAGGTTGGCGTCGCGCCAAGCGTCGGCGTCGCCCGCGCCGGGGTCGTGCGAGGCGGGGGTTTCGGCCTCGTCCAGGGCCGCGCCGGTCTCGGGGGCGACGAGCAGCTCGTGGCCGAGGCCGGCGAGCACCGCGAGCTGGTCGCCGCGGGCCGCAGCACCGCCGGGGGGCATCATCGCCGAGGCGTCCCAGCCGAGCACCGAGGAGGCCTCGCCGAGGGTGGCGATGCGGGCGAAGCGGGCGGCGAGGCGGTCATAGGCGGACATGGCGGGGGCTCCTGGAGCGTGGCAGCGGGGCGCGGGGCGCCCGACCGGGGCGGAGAAGGCGATCGGGCACGATGCCGTTGGCTGCGCAGCATCTGCGGCCTGCCTGGCCTGACGCAATGCCGTACGCGTGGCCACGTTGCGCCCGGCCCGGTCGGCGGCGCGCAAGGAAGAGGGTTGCACGTTGCGGTCGATACAACCGAAAGTTGCGCATCTGTAACTCGACACCAGTTGTCAAGGTTTTGCCGCTAGAGTTGGAGCCCTGGTTCCAGAAGTGGACAGCAGCTCGACCAAGCCACTCGAAGGACGAAGCCGTGCCAACAGCCGAGTGTCGATCGCCTTCCCGCCGCGCGCGCCGGGCCGAGGGCCTGCGGGAGCTTCCGGCGGGCCACCGGCCCCTGCGCGCCGCGCGTGCTCCGGGCCTGCGCCGCGTCCGGCGGTTCGCGTGAACGCCGGAGCCGCCCTGGCGGAGCGGCGCATGCACCGGCTGCTCGTGGCGCGTGGCGGCGTGCTCAACCACTACCAGCCGATCGTCAGCCTGTGCTCGGGCAAGGTGATCGGCGTGGAGGCGCTCGGGCGGCTGGAGCTGGACGGGCGGGTGATCATGCCGGACGCCTTCCTGCCCAGCCTCGGGGTGCAGGACCTCGACGGGCTGCTGTTCCGCTCGCTGCGGCTCGGGCTGGAGGCGCTTGCCGTGTGCCACGCGACGCACCCGGCGCTGCGGCTGTCGATCAACGTCAGCCCGGCCGTGCTGATCCGCGACCGCTTCTCGCTTCGCGTGTCGGCCGCGCTCCGGAGTGCCGGCGTGGATCCGCGGCGCATCACCCTGGAGATCCTGGAGGGTGACCAGTTCCTCAACGTCGCAGCCGCGGTGGCGGAGATCGGCGTGCTGCGCGGCCAGGGAATGCGGATCGCGCTCGACGACGTCGGCTCGGCCTACTCGTCGCTGATGCGGCTGCGCGAGCTGCCGGTGGACGCGATCAAGCTCGACCAAGTCTTCGTGCGCGGCGTGCTGCAGAAGCCGGACGACCTGCAGTTCGTGGTCAGCATGATCTCGCTGGCCCGCGGGCTGCGCAAGACGCTGGTGGTGGAGGGCGCCGAGACCGCGGAGATCGTCAACGCCCTGCAGGTGCTCGGCGTGGATGCGGCGCAGGGCTACGCGATCGCGCGGCCGATGCCCGTCGCGGTGCTGCGGGACTGGCTGGCGGCCCATGTCGAGACCAGGAACTCGCGGCTGCCCACGTCGCTGCTGGGGGTCTATGCGGCGCACCTGATGGTGGTGGAGGCGTGCCGGACGCTGGCGAACCAGACGATGAACCTCACCTGGCCGGCGTCGATCCACGATCCGCACGCCTGCTCGATCGGCCACTACCTCGACCGGTCCGGCGAGCACGAGACGCCCCACGGGCTGGCCCACAAGCATTTCCACACCGTGATCACCACCTGCGAGATCGCCCCCCTGGAGTGGGAGGCGTCGGCCGAGGCGTTCCGCAGCGCGCTGACGGCGGCGATCGTTCGCGACGACAGGGGGCCGGTGGCGGAGCACGTCGGGATGCGCGCGGAGTGTCCGGTCTAGAGGCTGTTATGGACCTGAGCCTGTGTAGGGGCGAAGCTTGCGGGCATGA
>CAXSFE010000190.1:0-4313 GCA_964236585.1 uncultured Acetobacteraceae bacterium | reverse complement strand
CGCTGCGGCGGGCGGCGCGGGCGGCGGCGGGGGCCGCGGCCGGGACCGTTCCGCCGCGGGCTAGTGCGGAACTCACGCCGGCCTGGTGCGGAAGTAACGGCGCGGCGAATCATTTGACGCTGCGCCGAAATTCCGCCGAATACTGCGGAACGCCAGCCGGTCGCCGGCGTATCTCCCGCCGTCCGGGCAGAACCGGGCGCGCGAGGGGGGCTCGCGGCGGCCCTCCCGCCTTCCCGGACGGCGCGGCCATGCCGCGCCGTCATCGCAGACCTCCGGCCGGGACATCCTGCGTCGGCAACGACGCCGGCCCGGGCGCGTTCCAAGCCACGGGACCCCCTGCCAGGGGTCACGACCACAGGTTGCGGGCACGCGTGCCCGCGACGCATGCCGGAGACCGGGGCCGCACGCCATGTGCCGCCCCCAACCAACACCTGGAGGCACCATGAAACCCGCAGCACACGGCCTTGCCGCAGCGACGTTCGCCGCCGCCCTCGCCCTCGCGCCAAGCCTCGCCCTGGCGCAGACCACCTCGACGCAGACCACGACCGGCCAGACCATGGGCGGCCACATGGGCGCGGGCAGCACCGGCACCGCGTCCACCGGCATGGCGGCGCCCGCCGGCCAGGGCACGTCCTCCGGCATGGTTCCGGGCACGTCGTCCGGCACCGCGTCGGCGTCGGGCAACGACAACCAGGCCGTCGTCACCACCCCGGCCAACGCGACCACCCCGGCGCACGGCGCCAACTCCTTCACCCGCGGCGAGGTCAGCCGCCGCCTGGCGGCGCGCGGCTTCAGCCACGTGTCCGGCCTGAAGAAGGACAACAACGGCGTGTGGCGCGGCCAGGCCATGCACGACGGCGCCCAGACCGCGGTGTGGGTGGACTACAAGGGCAACAGCGGCGCCGGCGACGCGCAGTAGCCGGGCTCCGGCCGCCGCCCGCGGGCGCTGCGGCCGTCCCACCCGATCAACCGAGCACCAGGAGCACTTCCATGGCCATGCGCACGATCACCCACCTCTATGACAGCTACGACGACGCGGTTGCCGTCGTGAACGCGCTCGAGGCGGCCGGCATTCCCCACGACCGCATCAGCCTCGTCGCCAACAGCCAGTCGAGCGGCGCGGGCACCGCGGGCACCACCGGCGGCACGCGCCTCGGCACCGGCGACCCCGACAGCGTGGCGCCCACCACCGACGAGGGTGCGGGCACCGCGACCGGCGCCAGCCTCGGCACCGTGCTCGGCGGCGGCGCAGGCCTGCTCGCCGGCATCGGCGCGCTGGCCATCCCCGGCGTCGGCCCGGTGGTCGCCGCCGGCTGGCTCGTCGCCACCCTGACCGGCGCCGGCGTCGGCGCAGGCGCGGGCGGGCTGCTCGGCATGCTGACCGGCGCGGGCGTCCACGAGGACGACGCCAACGTCTACTCCGAGGGCGTGCGCCGCGGCGGCACGCTGGTCAGCGTCCAGGCCGACGACGCGCAGGCCGCGCAGGCCGAGTCGGTGATGAACAACCAGAGCCGCCTCGACCCGACCGCGCTGCGCTCGTCGTACCAGACCGAGGGCTGGGAGCGTCACGACACCGCCGCCCCGGCCATGACCGAGGCCGAGATCGCCGCCTCGCGCGAGCGCTACCGCAGCCTCTGAGACCAGGCCCTGGCGGCGGGCAGCGTCCCGCCGCCGGTGCCCGGCCGTCCCGTGCCGTCCGATCGCCGCCGGCCCCCGTGCCGGCGCGCCGATACCTGCCTGCCCGTCTGACCCCGCAAACCCCTGCCCGGACCCGCGCGTGCGGGCCGCGCCCCGGAGACCGCCATGTCCATCCTCGCCTGGATCATCCTGGGGCTCGTCGCCGGCTTCATCGGCAGCAAGATCGTCAACAAGAGCGGCCAGGGCCTGGTGCTCGACATCGTGCTCGGCATCGTCGGCGCCATCGTCGGCGGCTTCATCTTCGACGCGGTCGGCCAAGTCGGCGTTACGGGGCTCAACCTCTACAGCCTGATCGTCGCCGTGATCGGCGCGGTCGTGGTGCTGGTGATCTACCACGCGGTCGCGGGGCGACGCGCGCTCTGAGCCGCAAGCAAGGTTGAGGCTCCGCCTCAAACTCCGCCAAGGGCAGGGCCCTTGGAACCCATCCCTTAAGCAAGGCCGGTCCAGGGGCGGCTCGCCCCTGGCGGGTCTGGGCAGAGCCCAGCCTTGCTTTCCCGATCGGCTCCGGCCGGCGCCCCGCGCCCCGAGGGCCACCCGCTTGAGGCGTCTGCCCGTTCTGCCGGGCGGCCGGGTCGCCTCGGCCGATGCCAGGCCTTCGCTGCCGCACCGCGGCCGCGGACGGCCTGGCAAAGGCGTTGCGGGCTCCCCCCAGCCAAGAGGCCGCGCCGATGCTCACGCTGCACACCTTCACCACGCCCAACGGCCGCAAGGTCTCGATCATGCTGGAGGAGCTGGGCCTGCCCTACGCGGTGCGCTCCGTGAACATCATGAAGGGCGAGCAGTTCGCCCCCGAGTTCCTCGCGATCTCGCCGAACAACAAGATCCCCGCGCTCGTGGACGACGAGGCGGAGGGCGGGCCGGTCTCCGTGTTCGAGAGCGGCGCGATCCTGACCTATCTCGCCGAGAAGACCGGGCGGTTCCTGCCGCGCTCCGGCGCGGGGCGCGTGCGCACGCTGGAGTGGCTGTACTGGCAGATTGGCGGCCTCGGGCCGATGTTCGGCCAGCTCGGGTACTTCGGCGTGTACGCCAAGGAGAAGAACCCGGCGGCGATCGAGCGCTTCCGCGCCGAGGCGGACCGCCTGCTCGGCGTGATGGAGCGCCGGCTTGCGGCGTCGCCGTTCCTCGGCGGCGAGGAGTACGGCATCGCCGACATGGCCAGCTACCCGTGGGCGGTCAACGCGGGCGGCTCCCTCAAGGAGTTCCTCGGCGAGAGCCTGGCCGTGAAGCCGGCCCTGCGGCGCTGGCTGGAGACCGTGGGGGCGCGGCCCGGGGTGCAGCGCGGGATGGCGGTGCCGAAGGCCTGACGGGAAGGCCAGGGGCTCTGCCCCCATGGCTTGAAAGCGGGGACCCCGCCAAGGGAAGCCCCTTGGATGGCTTTCCTTAAGTCAGGGGATCAAAGGGTCCTTGGACCCTTTGCGGGTTCGGGCAGAGCCCGACCTTGCTTCCTCAGTCGTGCTTGCGGTGCCCGCGCCCGTCCTGCGTCTTCGTCAGCTCCGCGTTGCGCGCCGCCGCCTCCTTCTCGGCCTTGCCCACGGTCGCGCTGCTGGTGCCCGCCGGGTCGTTGCCCTCGGCGGCCGCGCGGGACGCGGCCGGCATCGGCTCGCCCTTCTTGTGCAGCGGCGACGGGGCCACCCCGCCCTCCGGCACGAAGTCCTCGCCGTGCGCGCCGCCCGCCTTCGCGGTGCCGGCCGCCTGGACCTCGTCGGCCTTCTGCGCCTTGGCGGAGCGGGCGTGGCTGGTGTTGTGGCCGCCCGCGTTCGGATCTTTGCTCATGCTCTCGTCCCCTGTGCTGGCGCGACGCGGCCGGCAGCGTGGCCGCGGCCCGGCCGTTCGCGGGTCCTAACCTGCCTCGCCCGGCACAGTTGCCGGACTCGGGCAGGACGCGGCACCGGGGGCGCGCAGCACCGGGGGGATAGGGCCGCGCTCAGCGTCCCCGCAGGCGCACGGTCCAGCCGCCGGCGAGGCCCACCGCCGCGCACAGGGCCCCCACCGCCGCCAGCGCCGTCCCCACCGAGCCGGCCTGCGCGATCAGGCCGAACAGCGGCGGCCCGCCCAGCACCCCGGCGTACCCCAGGGTCGACGCGACCCCGATCGCCTCGCCCGTCTCCCTCGCCTCGCCCCGCTCGCTCGCCGCATCGCCCCGCCCTGCCCGGGGCCGCGTCCCCGCCACGGCGAACAGCACCGGCACCACGTTGGCCACGCCCGCGCCCGCGAGCGCGAAGCCCAGCACAGACAGCCACAGCGGACCCGCCCACAGCAGGAGCGCGAACCCCGCCGTCGCCGCCAGCGACGCCCGCAGCACCCAGGCGTCGCCCAGCCGTGCCCTGACGCGGTCGCCGCCGAAGCGCATCGTCATCATCGTGATCGAGAACGCGCTGAAGCCCGAGGCCGCCAGCGTCACCGGCACGTGCCGGACGTCGCGCAGGTAGACCCCGCCCCAGTCGAGCACCGCCCCCTCCACGGCGAACGACAGCGACATCATCCCGCCGGCCAGCAGCAGCCCCGGCCGCGCCCACGGCCCCGCCCTGCCCCGCGGCGCCCCGTCCTGCGGCGTACTGTTCTGCGGCGTGCTGGCCTGCGGCGCCGGCGCGGCCGGCATCGCGCCGTCCGCCGCC
>CAXSFE010000189.1:0-4362 GCA_964236585.1 uncultured Acetobacteraceae bacterium | reverse complement strand
CGGACGCGCCGGGCCGCAGCGAGACGATCGCCGCCGCCGCCCGCGCGTCGAGCCGGTCCAGCTCCGCCTGCACCTCCGGACTCGCCCGGGCGGATGTCGCGCCGAACGCCATGCCGTGCGCGATGAAATACGCGTCGAGCAGCGACCGGCTCGGCCCGCCCCCCTGGCTGCCCCCTGGATCGCCCGCGAACCGCATCGACGATCCCGTCTGGGCACAGCCAGCCGGCAGCGCGAGGGTCAGGGCCAGGAGCTGTCGCGCCAGGACGTGTCGCATCGTGTTCTCCACAGGCCGACACTGTGCCCCGCGCAACGCCGCACCGCCAGTCGGCACGCGGACGCGGCACCGTGCCGGCCGGACCCGACGCCGCACCACAGGAAGCCGGCATGGTCACGCTGGGCGACGCCCGACGCATCGCCACCGAGGAAGACCACGCCGCCTCGATCGGCCAGCCACAGCAACCACGACCGTGTGACGATCCTCGCCGGCGGCATCCCGCCCAAGCGCGACGGCAGGCTGGCGGGTGCCGTCGGCGCGAGCGGCGGCAGCGGCATCCAGGAGCAAGCCGTGGCAGGAGCGGGCGCCGCCGTGCTCTGGCGACAGGAAGAAAGCTCGGGCTCTGCCCGAACCCGCCAAAGGGCCGAGCCCTTTGGAAACCCACCACTCAGGTAAGGATCTTCAATGGCGAGCCTCTGGCGGAGCTCGGGAGAGAAGCCTCGACCGTCCCGCTCTTAATCCTTCCTGAGCCTTGCTCCGGTAATCCTGTCCCTGTCGTCCCCAGGGCGCCGGGAGTAGGGCATGGACCTCAGGCAAGACGGCCTTCTCGGCGCAGGCGTTGCCGACCATTGGCACTGCCGCGCCAGGTCCGCCGCCGCGTCCGGCCTTGCCGGGCGGGCGGCCGACGCGCTCGCCGCGCCACGCGGCGTGCCGACGCTGCTGCTGCTCGCTGCCGCGATCTCCCTGGCCTGCTGCCTGCTGCTGTTCGACGCGGACTTCCTCGACGGCTCCGCCCCGTTCTGGCGCGACCCGCACGGGGTGATCCGCAGCAGCTGGGCCGACATGGCGGCCGCGCTCAGCGGCTACGACTACTTCGTGCGCGACGCATGGCGCCTGCCGCTGTTCCAGGTCAGCCGCCTGGGCGCGCCCGGCGGCAGCAACGTCATCTACACGGACAGCACCCCGATCGTGGCGCTTGCCGGCCGCCTCCTGTTCCGGCTGACCGGCCTGGCACCCAACCCGTTCGGCCTGTGGACCGCGCTGTGCCTCGTGGCCAACGCCACCTGCATGACCCTGCTCGCCGCCCGGCTCGGCGCCAGGAGCCTGGCGGCGGCGCTCTGCGCCACCGCGTTCGGCCTGTGCGCCCCGGCCCTGCTGGCCCGCTGGGGCCACACCACGCTGATGGCCCAGTTCGAGGTGACGCTCTCGCTGGCCTGCTACTTCGGCGCGGCCCGCGCGACCCCCGCCCTGCCGCGGCTGCTCTGGGCGGTACCGCTCTGCGCGCTGGCCCTGTGGACCCACGCCTACCTGTTCGCGATGGTGGCAATGGTCGTGGCCGCCGCCATCGCCCAGGCCCTGCTGGACCGCCGGCTCCGGCCGGTGCCGGGCCTCTGCCTGGTGGCCGGGCTCGGCGTGCTGCTCGGCGCCCAGATGGCCCTCTCCGGCTATCTCGCGAACGCAGGCCCGCTGAGCGCCCGCGGGTTCGGCATCGACTCGGCCAACCTCCTGTCCCCGGTCTTCCCCGACAGGGGCCTTGTCGGCGCCCTTCTCGACCTCCCGCGCCTCGACCCGACAGGCGCCCAGTACGAGGGCTACTGCTACCTCGGCGCGGGGGCGTGGCTGCTGCTCTGGTGCGCCCGACGCCCGCTGGCCTGCCAGGCGCGCGACGCGCTCCGGCGCCACCCCTGCCTGTCCGCCGGCCTGCTGGCCTGCTCCCTGTTCGCGGTGTCCGACGACGTCTTCCTTGGCAACCTGCACGTCGCGCACCTGCCGCTGCCGCCGGCCGCCCTGACGCTGGCCGGCGTGTTCCGCGCCTCCGGCCGCTTCGCCTGGCCGGCGATGTACCTGGCGATGGCGCTCGGCATCGCCGGCGGCACCGCCTCCGGACACGCACGACGCGCGGCGACGATCCTGCTCGCGGCCGCGTTCCTGCAGTGCGCGGACACCGTGCCCCTCTGGGCCGAGGTCGAGCACAGCCTGCACGCCTCCGTGGAAAGCCCCGTGGACGCCGCCGCCTGGGAGGCCGCGATCGCGCGCCACGGCTTCGTCCGGGTGACCCCCTTGTTCGGCTGCTTCCGGACCTTCTCCCTCCCACTGGCCAGGGTCCTGACGCGCATCCAGCTGATCGCCGGCCGCCTGGACGTCGCGACCAACGACCTCTACAGCGCGCGGCCCGAACGCGACTGCACCCCTGCCGCCGACACGCTCCACCCCGGCGAGCTGTGGCTCCGCTGGCTCGGCGACCCCGGGCAGCCGCGGCCCGCCGCAGACTCGCCCTGCACCACGGCCCATGACCTCGCCGTGTGCAGCACGACGCTGGACGCCGCCGACCGCACCGCCCTGCTGCCACATGACGCCCTGATCGCCGGGCCCTAGACAGGCAAGGTCGAGGCTCTGCCTCAAACTCCGCCAAAGGCAAGCCTTTGGAATCCAATCTTTAAGTCAAGGGTTTCCAAAGGGCTCGGCCCTTTGGCGGGTCCGGGCAGAGCCCGGCCTTGCTTGCTGACAGGCCGGCATCAGAAACCGCTGGTATCACGAAAGGAAGGAGCCCCCGTCGAGCCTCCCGGAGGCAAGCCTCCGGCCCTGCCACCGTCGCGTCGGGCCACCGCGCAACCCAGCGCTGCCTGCCGCGGGGCTATCCGTCCCGTGCGCGACGCCCCACAGTGCTGCTCTGCACCATTGCGGGTCACGGCACCTGACCGCCCGGCCACCAAGGAGGGCAACCCATGAGCCAGACCCTGCCCGCCGTCGCGCAGTCGCCCGCGCTCCGTGCCGCCGCCGGACGCACCGTGTTCCCGGTGATCCTGGCGCTGGCCGCCTCGCACCTGCTCAACGACATGATCCAGGCCGTGCTGCCCGCGATCTACCCGCTGCTGAAGAGCAGCTACCGCCTGAGCTTCGCCCAGATCGGCGTGCTGACGCTCGCGTTCCAGATGACCGCCTCGCTGCTGCAGCCCCTGATCGGCCTGTACACCGACCGCCGCCCCCTGCCCTTCGCCCTGCCGTGCGGCATGGGCTTCACCCTGCTCGGCCTGCTGCTGCTCGCCCGCGCCGGCTCGTTCCCGGGGCTGCTCGCGGCGGCCGCCCTCGTCGGCGTCGGCTCGTCGATCTTCCACCCCGAGGCGTCGCGCATGGCCCGCCTCGCGTCCGGCGGCCGGCACGGCCTGGCGCAGTCGATCTTCCAGGTCGGCGGCAACGGCGGCCAGTCCATCGGCCCGCTCGCCGCCGCCTTCGTGGTGATCCCGCACGGCCAGGCCTCCATCGCCTGGTTCACGGCCGGCCCGCTGCTCGCGATCGCCCTGCTCGGCACCTGCAGCGCCTGGTACAGCCGCCAGGCCCGGCACGCCCCGCGCCGCGCCGCGGCGACGCACGCGACGCTCGGCCCGCGCCGCGTGGCGATGGCGGTCGGCGTGCTGGTGATGCTGGTGTTCTCCAAGTACTTCTACCTCGCCAGCCTCACCAGCTACTACACGTTCTACCTGATCGCCCGCTTCCACCTCTCGGTGCAGGCCGCCCAGATCCACCTGTTCGTGTTCCTCGCCGCCGTCGCCGCCGGCACGCTGGCGGGCGGCCCGATCGGCGACCGCATCGGCCGGCGCCGCGTGATCTGGGGCTCGATCCTCGGCGTGCTGCCGTTCACCCTGATGCTGCCGCACGCCTCGCTGGCCTGGACCTCGGCGCTCAGCGTGGTGATCGGCCTGATCCTCGCCTCGGCGTTCTCCGCGATCCTGCTCTACGCACAGGACCTGCTGCCCGGGAAGGTCGGCCTGGTCGGCGGCCTGTTCTTCGGCCTGGCCTTCGGGCTCGGCGGCATCGGCGCGGCCGTGCTCGGCCTGCTCGCCGACGCCACCAGCATCGGCTTCGTCTACGCGCTGTGCGCCTGGCTGCCGGCGATCGGCCTGCTCGCGGTGCTGCTGCCCGACCTCGACCGGCCGCGACAGGCCTGAGCCCGGACAGGAAGAAAGCGAGTTCTTTCTTGAAAGAAAGAACCAAAGAACTTTGCCCCTCAGATCCGGAACACGGCCAGGGCTCAGTCCCCGGGAGCAAAGTCTTTTTGCTTCTTTTTCTTCAGAAAAAGAAGACGCTTGCTTGCTCTAGAGGCTGTTATTGATCTGCGGCCAGCTGAGCTGCCTGTTTGAGCATGAGGC
>CAXSFE010000188.1:0-4423 GCA_964236585.1 uncultured Acetobacteraceae bacterium | reverse complement strand
GGGTCGGCGGGGTGTCGGGGGTGGACGGCGCGGGGGCGAGCGGCGACGGCTGGGGGGCGGCGGGCGCGGCTGCGGGCGGGGCGGGGGACGGGGTGCCGGGCGCGTCGCTCTGGACGCGCGAGGGGGTCGGGGCCACGCTGCCCTGGCCGGCGTGGGGCTGGGGGGCGTCGGAGGCGGCGCCCTTCGGCCGGGGGCGCTCGAACTCCATGGCGATGCCGGGCTCGTCGGGGGCGGTGTCCGGCGCAGGCGCGCGCGGGATCAGCAGGAACAGCGCCACCAGCAGCAGGTGCACGATGGCCGAGGCCAGGAGCGTGCGGCGCAGGACGCGGCTGCGCCGGGTGCGGCTGGTGGGCAGGCGGGCGCCGGCGCGCGCGAGGCCGGCGGCACGGGAAAGGACCGTGGGGCGCGGCGGGACTGCGACCGGCACCGCGATCCTGGGCGGCTGGGCCCGAGGCGGGCCGGATTTCAGCTTGCCGCTCAGGGCGTCACCCGCGTCATGTCCCGGCCAGTCGGCGCCGCTGCGGCCGAGTCCTCCTGCAGTTGCATCACGGCGGAGCGCGGCGCAAGGCCGGAGCGGCTGGGCAGGAAGGAAGGTCGGGCTCTGCCCGAACCCGCAAAGGGCTGGAGGCCCTTTGATCCCGCTCCTTGAGGGAAGCCGGTCCAGGGGGGCTCCCCCCTGGCGGAGTTTGAGGCCCGTGCTTGAAGGTGGGGCCTCAACCTTGCTTCCTGCCTCAGCGCCACGCCGACGGCAGCGGCCTGTCCTCGGAGCGGCTGAACTCCAGGACGAGGCTGTAGCCGGTGCCGAGCAGTGTCGGCCCGAGGAAGATGCCGAGCAGGCCGAACTGCACCACGCCGCCGAGCACGCCCATGACGGTGAGCAGGAACGGCAGGTGGGCGCCGCGGGCGATGAAGTAGGGGCGGATGGTGTGGTCGGCGCCGGAGACCGCCACGATGCCCCAGGCCAGCAGGAAGAGGCCGCGCCCGGTCTGGCCGTCGATCAGCAGCCAGGCGACGGCGGGCAGCCAGACCAGGGGGGCGCCGATCGGCAGCACGGAGAGGATCGAGGCCAGGGCGCCGAACAGCACCGGCCTGGGCACGCCCACGAGCCACAGGCCGGTGGCGGTGAGGATACCCTGGACGATGGCGGTGCCGAGGATGCCGTAGACGGTGCCGCGCACCACGCTGCCGGTGACGCGGATCAGGGTGTCGGCGCGCGCGCCTGCGACGCGGTGCAGGACGGCGCGCAGGTGCAGGCCGAGCGAGGCGCCGGACACCCAGAAGAAGAAGGCGATGAACAGCGCGAAGGCGAAGCGGACGATGCCGTTGGCGATGCCGAGCAGCACGGCGAGGCCGTTCTCGGCGATCAGGCCGAAGTAGGGGCGGAAGAAGCTGGCCATGGCGCCGAGGTCGGCGGCCCAGCTGTTCCACAGGCGTCCGAGCGAGGGGCCGATGCTGGGGAGTTCGGCGAGCCAGGCGGGGGCGGGCGGCAGGCCGGCGGCGAGCAGGTCCTCGACGGAGGCGCGCAAGGCGTCGAGGTCGGCCGCGCCGTCGGAGGCCAGCAGGGCGAGGGGCAGCAGCACCACGAGCGCGGTGAGCAGGGTCATGGCGACGGCGGCCAGCACCGGGCCCATGCGCAGGCGGGCGCGCATCCACTGGAACACCGGCCAGGTGGTGAACACCAGGATCGCGGCCCAGAGCACGGAGGCGAGGAACGGGTAGAGCACCAGGACGCAGCCCAGGGCCACGGCGGCAAGCAGCAGCACCAGCAGCACCCGCTCCGTGGTCATGGCGTCTCCTGGGTCGTGGCGGGCACGGGGGTGGCGGGCATCGGGCAGGGCGGGCATGGGTGCGTGGCGGGCGTGGGCGTGGCGGGCGTGGGGCGGCGCGTGGGGGGCAGGCCGGGGGATCGGCGGCCAGGCGATCAGAGGCCGGGCGATCAGCGGCCAGGGGCGCTGGCGCGTCAACCGGCTGCGGAGCCGGCACGGCGGATGGCGGGGGCGGACGGGCCTCGCGGGGCGTTCCGGACGGCACAACCGTCGCGTGCGCAGCAATGCGGTAACGGGTGCAGAACGCCGGAAGCCCTGCGGTACGGGCGTCCATAAAACTGTCTTGATATCAGCCCGCGAGGCTGCGGTAGGTTGTCGTGCAAGTCTCAATAACCTTCGCGGCAGCGCAGCACTGTGCTACGCCGGTTTGCATCAGCTCGCCAGGCGCCACGACACGGAACGGAACATATGCGGTTTACCGAAATCGGACAGCAGCTTAGAGCCTATCGCCTCGAGTCCGGACTCCGCGCCGAGGAGATCGCGGCGCGTCTCGGGGTGTCTCGCGCAGCGCTGTATCGCTACGAGAAGGGCGAGGTGATCAAGCTCGACACGGTCAAGCGCCTGGCCGAGCTGCTCAAGATCTCGCCGCTGTCGCTGCTGGGCATCGGGGTCGAGTACTACAGCCGTCCGGTGGGCTTCCTGGAGCGCGGGCGCCAGATCGAGGAGACCGCGGACCAGATCCTGCAGGTGTCCGGGCCGCTGTCCTACCTGATCACGTCGGACGCCTACGACGTGACGCTGGCGGCGCTGTACGAGGAGGCGGCCGACGCCGCGGGCGAGGACCGCGCCAGCATGCATACGCTGGCCGAGCAGGTGCTGGGGATCATGTCGAGCCGCAAGCGGATGTACCAGGCGCGCCGGCCGGGGATCATCGCGATGATCCCCGCGGGCGCGGTGCAGCGCCTGCTCGCGCAGGGCATCGGCGCGGGGGCGGCGGCGTCGGAGTCGCTGCGCGCGCGCTGCCGCGAGGTGGCCGCCACCGAGGTCGAGCACATCGCCGACACCATCGAGGCGGAGCCGATGGGGCTGCAGTTCGGGCTGCTGCCGCACACGGAGCTGTCGTCCTCGTTCGAGATCATGCGCTCGCGCGACCGCGCCGTGCTGGCGATGAACCCGTTCCGGCCGGACGGCATCCCCGGCTCGCAGGGCGGCGTCGCCATGGTCACCGCGGCGGACGAGGCGATCACCGCGCACCAGCGGGTGGCGGAGTCGCTGTGGCGCGAGGCGCTCAAGGGCGCGCCGGCCGCGGCGCAGCTGCGCGAGCTGGTGGCGGCGGCGCGCTAGGGGGTGTCACGGGTCCGGCGGCGGGTTCAGGGAAGGCAGGCAAGGCACTTCTTTTTCTGAAGAAAAAGAAGCAAAAAGACTTTGCTCCTGAAGATCCGAGGCTCGCCCACGTCCTGAGACCCAATGGGCAAAAGTTCTTTGGTTCTTTCTTTCAAGAAAGAACACGCTTCCTTCCTGCCTGGTGGCCGTGATGCCCCCCGGGGCTCGCCGGCGTCACTCCTCGCGGGTGGGCTTGCTCCGGGTCTTGGGTACCCGCCCGACCGGCGGCGTCCAGGTGCCGCTGCGCCGGCCGGCGTCCCACGCGTAGCGCGCGTCGCCGTCGAGCAGCGCCAGGTGGTCGCGCAGCCGGTTGCGGCCCAGCCACGCCACCGCGGCCTCCAGCTCCGACAGCCCCATCTCGGCGCGGCCCTTGCCGAGCACGCGCTTGAGCACCGCGTTGTAGGCGTGGTAGCCGCGCCGGCGCGGGTCGTGCGCCTCCGCCGCGTCCTCCACGGCCTGCGCCGCCACCAGCTCGGCGACGGTCGAGCGCAGCCGGCGCTCCGCCCGGCTCGGCGCCTCCAGCAGCTCGCCCTGTGGCGCCTCCGCCAAGCCCTCGGGGCGCTCCATCGCCAGCTCCGGGCCGGGGCGCAGCACGGCGTAGCGCAGGCCGAGGGCGTTGCTTTCCAGCGGCACGATGCCGCGCTCCTCGCGCTCGCGCGACAGCTGCTCGGCAAGCCACAACGGCAGGTCGCCCTGGCGGCGCGCCGGGCGCGGCCGGGCGCCGGTGCCCTGCTCCTGCTCCATGCGCCAGCGGAACTTCGCGAAGAACGGGTCGTCGGGGTGGAACACGAGGGCTTCCTGGCCCTCGTAGGGGCCGGCGTGCGGGTCCACCCGGGTGGCGCGCGCCACCATCTGCTCCAGCCAGGGGCGCGAGCGGATGTGGGTGAGTGCCGCGACCACCGCGACCTCGGGCGCGTCCAGGCCCTCGTAGGCCATCGCCACCGTGACCAGCACGCTCGGCTCCGGCAGCAGGCGGTAGGCGGCCAGGGTGTCGTGGGCGTCGCGCTCGTCCGAGGTCGCCAGGCGCACGGTGTCGCACGCGGCCCTGGGCACCCAGCCGCGCAGCAGGGCGAGGTAGCGCCGCGCCTGCTCCTGGTCGGGGGCGACCACCAGCAGCTTGCCCAGGCCGCGGCAGGGCTCGGCCGTCGCGGCGCCCGCGCGCCTGCCGACATCCGCGTCGAGGTGCGTGCGGCGCCGGGCGCGCAGCCGGCGGGTGGCGTCGAACGCCTCGCGCAGCAGGGCGTCGGCGAAGCCGGTGCGCAGCGCGGTGAACA
>CAXSFE010000187.1:0-4543 GCA_964236585.1 uncultured Acetobacteraceae bacterium | reverse complement strand
TGGCGCAGGCCACCCACCGCCTGCGCGACCCCGCCGCAGCCCTCGCCGCACGCCGCGCCACCCTGACGCTCGCCTCCGCCCACCTGCGCGCCGCCCTGCGCCACGCCGTGCGCCGCCGCGCCGCCGAGGCCGCCTCCGTGCTCCCCCGCCTGTCGGACGCCGGCCTGCGCGCCACCCTGCGCGAGCGCCGCGCGCGCCTGGAGGGCCTGGCCGCGCGCCTCGACTCCGTGTCCTACGAGGCGGTGCTGGCCCGCGGCTTCGTGCTGGTGCTCGACGCGAAGGGGCGCGCCGTGCCCAGGGCCGCGGACATGCCGCGCGACGGCCGCGTGCGCCTGCGCTTCAGCGACGCGGAGGTGCAAGTCGGCACCGCCGCCGCGCGCGACCGCCAGGGACGCTTCGACCTGTGACCGACGACACGGACCGCCCCCCCACCCGCGCGCCGGAGCCGCCCCTCCCCCCGATCGACCCGCCCGCCGCCGCGCGCGACCACGCCGGCCTGCCGTCCGGGATGTCGGACGCGTCGGCCGCCTCGCCCGGCCCCGCCCTCGACGACGGCCGCGAGGACGCCACCCCGCCGGAGCCGGTCCCCGCCGCGCGCGTGCCCCAGGTCGGCTTCGTGCTGGCGACGCTGGCGATCGACGCGCTCGGCTTCGGCCTGGTGGTGCCGGTGGTGCCCGGCCTGGTGGTGCAGCTCTCCCACCTCTCGCCCGGCGCCGCTTCCGTGTGGGTCGGCTCGCTCCTCTCCGCGTTCTCCCTGATGCAGTTCCTGTGCTCGCCCCTGCTCGGCGCGCTGAGCGACCGCTTCGGCCGCCGCCCGGTGCTGCTGCTCTCCGTCGCCGGCACCTGCGCCAACTACCTCCTGATGTACTGGGCCCCCAGCCTGGCCTGGCTGTTCCTCGGCCGCATGATCGCCGGCGCCACCGCCGCCAGCGCGTCCGCCGCCACCGCCTTCATCGCCGACATCACCCCGCCCGAACTGCGCGCGCAGCGCTTCGGCCTCGTCGGCGCCACCTTCGGCGCGGGCTTCGTGCTCGGCCCCGCGCTCGGCGGCCTGCTCGGCGCCTACGGCCTGCGCCTGCCCTTCCTGTGCGCGGCCGGCCTCGCCGGCGCCAACCTGCTCTACGGCCTCCTCGCCCTGCCCGAGAGCCTGCCCCCGGAGCGCCGCCGCGCGCTCTCCTGGCGCCGCGCCAACCCCGTCGGCCTGCTGCCCGCGCTCCGCGCCGACCGCGACACCGCCCGGCTCGCGATCGTGTGGTGCTGCGCCTGGTTCTCCATCGGCTCCCTGCAGAGCAGCTTCGTGCTCTCCAACCAGCTCCGCCTCGGCTGGGGCCCCGGCACCAACGGCCTGGCACTCGCGGTGATCGGCATCGGCTCCGCGCTGGTCCAGGGCCTGCTGGTGCGCCGCGTCGTGCGCCGCCTCGGCGAGCGGCGCACTGCGCTGCTGGGCTACGGCATGGCGATCGCGGCCTTCCTGTGCCTCGCCGGCGCGGTGACGCCCGCGCTGGTCTTCGTCGCCCTCGGCCTGCAGGCGATGGGCGCGGTCAGCGGCCCCGCGGTGCAGGCCATGGTCTCCTCGCGCGCCACCGCCGACCGGCAGGGCGAGATGCAGGGCGCGCTGTCCTCGCTCCAGGGGCTGACCGCGATCGTCTCGCCGGTGTTCGCGGGCTGGCTGTTCGGCGTGTTCACCGCGGCCTCGGCGCCGGTGTGGTTCCCGGGCGCGCCGTTCCTGGCGGCGGCGGTCAGCTACGCGGTGGCGTTCGTCGTCGTGCGGAGCGTCGGGTCACGCTGACGCCGGGCCGGAACGAAGCGCTGGGCTCTGCCCAGACCCGCCAGGGGCGAGCCGCCCCTGGACCGGCCTCACTGAAGCAAAGCCATCCAAGGGGCTTGCCTTGGCGGGGTCCAGGGGCAGAGCCCCTGGCCTTCCTTGCCTGCCCGCCGCCAGCGACACCCAGAGGAACGCCCCGGTTGCCAGGCTGCTGACCGGCACCGCCGAACCGAGCATGACCACCACGGCCGGCATCGCCAGCACGGCCGCCAGCGCCGCGACCTCGCGCGCCGGAATTGATCCCCCCGCCCGGAGCCGCTCCGCCGCGAACAGGATCGCCCCCGCCGACAGCATCGGCAGGTCGTAGAGGAACGCGTGCGGGGTGGCGAGGCAGGTCGCCGCGAGCAGCACCGGCGCCGCGAACGGACCTGGACGGCGCCACGCCGCCCACACCGCCGCCGCCGCCAGCAGCGCCGCCGCCGCCTGCACCCCCTGCGCGGCGCCGTGCGACAGCCCGAGCGCCTGCGCGTTGCCCAGCACGGTCGGGATGGTCAGGTTGCCTGCCGTCGCGGCGTCGAACACCGCGGCGTAGCCCGGCAGCGACCGCCACCAGGCCGCCCAGATCGAGGGGCCGAACACCGCCGTGTCGAGCGCCAGCAGCGCCGCGGTGGTGGCGCACGCGGCCGCGATGGCCCGCCACCGCCCGCCTGCCACGAGGGCGACCGGCAGCAGCAGCCCGAACTGCGGCTTGTAGGTCAGCAGCCCGAACAGCACGCCGGCCAGCAACGGCCGGCGATCCAGGAGCCGCAGCCCGCCGACCAGCAGCGCCGCCAGCAGGAACCCGCCCTGGCCCGCCACCATGCAAATGACGCTGGACGGCGCGAGCAGCGTCGTGGCCACGCGCGCCGCCGTGCCGCGCGCGCCGAGGCAGGTCGCGGCCAGGCACAGGCAGAGCGAGCCGCCGATCCAGGCGACGTAGGCCGGACCGAACGCCAGCAGCCCGATCGGCCAGACCAGGAGCAGGAAGGTCGGCGGATAGGGGAACGGCATCTCGTCGCCGGGCCGCATCCCCATCGCCAGTTGCGCGCCGTGGAGCCAGGCGGGGTCGTAGAGCCACGCGGCCGGGTGGACCAGCACGAGCCTGGCGTACGACCAGAGGCCGAAGAAATCCGCGGCCGGGTAGGCATCGGGCCCGAGCAGGTTCGCGCGGGCCGCGCAGATCGCGAACACGGCGGCCACCCCGACCAGCACGGCGCAGAGCCACGCGGTCCCGCGGTCGCGCGGCGCCAGGGCCCGAACGGTCCGAGGCCGCGTCCTGTCCTGCCCAGGTCCCTGCACCACGCCACCTCCGGGGAAACCGCCGGCGCAGTCTAGGCCCGCCTTCGTTTCGCGCCGGTGAACGCCGTCCGCGGGCAGCGGCCACCGCGCCGCTCCGCCCGGGGAGGGCTACCGGCCCGCCACCCCCGCCGTCGGCCACCTGCGGTGCAGCCACAGCCAGCTCTCCGGCCGCGCCGCGATCCAGCGCTCCAGCGTGTCGTTGACCGCCTGCGTGAGCGCCAGGATGTCCGCCTGCCGGTCGCCGCTGTCCGGCAGCACCAGCGGCGGCTCGACCACCAGGCGGAACCGCGCCGGGCCAAGCCGCTGCACGTGCCCCGGGATCACCCGGCACCGGTAGCGCAGCGCCATCGCCGCCAGCGCCGGCGCCGTCATCGCGTCCCGCCCGAAGAAGCGCGCGGCGATGCCGTCGTTCATCTTCTGGTCCAGCAGCATGCCCAGGTGGCCGCCGGCCCGCAGGGGCGCGAGCGCCGCCCGCGCGCCCGCCGCCCCCTTCGGGAACATCGGCACCGCGCTGCCCAGCGCGCGCCGGCGCAGCGCCACGACGGCCGCGTCCACCGCGGGGTTGGCGGCCGCGCGGTACAGGCTCGCGAACGGCAGCCCGAGGCGCGCGACCGCCGGCGGCATCACCTCCCAGTTGACGATGTGCCCGGACACGAAGATCACCGGCTCGCCCGACGCGCGCGCCGCCTCCAGGATCGCGGCCGCGTGCATCTCCCAGCCCGGCCCCGGCGTCTCGCGCAGCGCGCCGACATGGGACAGCTCCCCCACCGTGCGGCCCAGGTTGTCCCACACCCCCCGCACCACCCTGCGCCGCGCCGCGCCGTCGAGCCCCGGCATTGCCGCGCGCAGGTTCGCCTCCGCCACCCGCGAGACCGGCAGCCACGGCCCGACCGCGCGCGCCACCGCGCCGCACAGGTTCGACGCCACCACCGGCCCGAGCGCGCGCATCAGCGCCATCCCCGCGCGCAGCAACGCAAGCTCCGCGCCCGCCCGCAGCCGTCCCGGCGCCCCGCTCACGGCACCGCCGCCGCCGCCCGCACGGCCGCCTCCCGCAGAACCGCATCCAGCAGCGCCTCCAGCGCCGCCTCGTCCTCCCACGCCAGCGCCACGTCGAGCACCTCCACCGCCGCGCGCACGCCGTCGGGCAGACGCACCGCATCCTTGGGCGTGGTCACCGGAACCGCCCCGAGCCGCGCCGCCTCCGCCAGCACGTCCGCCAGCTCGCCGGCCCGGAACCGGTGGTGGTCGGGAAAGTCGCGCGTGCCTGCCAGCACCGCTCCCGTGGCCGCCAGCGTGGCATGGAACTTCGACGGACGCGCGATCCCCGCGAACGCGAAAACCCGCCGCCCGGCCAGCGCCTCGCCACCCCGCGGCACCAGCCGCGCGCGCAGCACCGCCAGCCCGGGCGGCAGCGCGGCCAGCGCGCCCGCCGCGTCCTCG
>CAXSFE010000186.1:0-4606 GCA_964236585.1 uncultured Acetobacteraceae bacterium | reverse complement strand
CGCGCCGCCCACCGGCTCGGCCGCCACCCGCGGCCCGCCCCCTGCCGCGCCGCACACCGGCGCCGCCCGCCCCGGCGCATACCGCCGGATCATCGCAGCACAGAACTCCGCGAACTCCTCCGGCACCAGCGGCGGCGCGGTGTGGTGCGCCCACGTGCCCCTGTGCTCCGGCGTGAAGCAGAACGTCACCGTGACGTCGAACCCGTCGAGCGCGCGCATCTGCCGGTCGAACCAGGCCTCGCAGTCCGGCCTGAACCAGTCCGCCCACGACAGCCCCGTGCGCAGCCGCCTGACCCCCATCGCGCGCATCGTGCGCACCGCGGCGTCCAGCCGGTGGTCCTGGTAGTGGAACCACTGGCACAGCCCGAACTCCGGCGCGAACTCGCGGAAGATCCGCGCCGCCCGCTTCGGCCGCCCGTGCTCGTCGAGCAGCCCCATGTGGAAGTGCCGGTAGTACGACGACCCCTCCGCCTCCCGGTGCCGCGTCGTCGCCGGCCACGCCGCCGGCAGGTCGTACAGGCTGTACCAGTGGATGCGCGGCGCCCGTCCCGACAGCAGCTCGAACGTCCGGCGCAGCCCCCACTCCTGCACCTCCTCCGCCCCGAACGTGGAGATCCCCACCTCCGACACCCACACCGGCTTGTCCGTGCAGGCCCGGATCGCCGCGATCCGCTCCGGCCACGCATCGATCGGCCAATGGTTCCAGTCCAGCGGGAACCCGTGCACCGCCACCGCATCGAGCGCCCCGAGCGCCCCCTGCGCCCCCAGCACGTTGAGGAAGTCCGGGTCGATCGGCGACATCCCCCCCAGCACCCGCGTCAGCCCCGGCGCCTCCGCCCCGATCGCCTCGCCCGCCAGCCGCGCCATCCGCGCGAACCGCACCCAGCCGGGGTCGGACTCCAGGTCCCAGTGCGACTTGTTGTTGGGCTCGTTCCAGATCATCGCGGCTTCGATCATGCGCAGGCTCCGCAAGGAAGAAAGAAAGGCCAGGGCTCTGCCCTGGACCCGCCAGGGGCAGCGCCCCTGGACCGGCACACATCAGGAGAAGAGGTCGAACAATCCATTCGGACCGGCAACAATCCGCAGCCTGAATCGTTTGGAAGACGCATCCGACTCAATCCGCCCCAAGTCATGGGATCAAAGGGCCTCCGGCCCTTTGCGGGTCGAGGGCAGAGCCCTCGCCTTCCTTTCCCACCCCCGACGCCGGATACACCGCCCCAGGCTCCGCCTTCGCCACCCGCCGGCACAGGAAGATCTCCGCCTCCGGGTTGTGCGTGATCTCGAACCCCGCCGAGCGCAGCATCGCCGCCGACGCCGCCCGGTTCGGCGCCCACCAGTTGGTCGGGTCGTGCGCGTAGCTGTGCTCGATGAAGTGCAGCTTCGGGAACCCTGGCGCGTCGAACGGCGCGGGGGCAAAGAAGTCGTAGTCCGCCTCGACGTCCTCGATCGCCTCGCTGCCGCGCTGCATGGTCTGGAACACCAGCAGGTCGGCGCAGGCGTGCTCGTGGATCAGGTCGAGCGCCAGCAGCGGATGGCGCAGATGATACAGCACGCCCAGGAACAGCACGACGTCGAACCGCTCCCCTAGCGCCGCCACGTCGTACACCGACAGCTGCCGGAACTCGATCTCCAGCCCCTCGACCTCCGCCGCGAACCGCGCCTGCGCCAGGTAGTGCGGATCGTGGTCGACCGCGACCACGCGCGCCGCCCCCCGCCGCTTCATCTCCAGGCTGTAGAACCCGCCGTTGCAGCCGATGTCGAGCACGGTGCGCCCGCTCAGATCCGCCGGCACGTGGTCCCGGAACGACGCCCACTTCACCGCCGGGAAATCGAACAGGAAATGATCCGGCGCCGTCCTCACCCCCCGCAGATCGAGGTTGTGAAACCACGGTCCCAGTTCCCCCGCCCTCGCCCGGATAGCCTCCGCCCCCCATTGCGCCGGTCCAGGGCGGCTCGCCCTGGCGGGGTCCAGGGGCAGCGCCCCTGGCCTTCCTTCCTCACCCATCCGACAGCAGCCTCATCGCCTCGCGATACCCGTTGAACGTGCCCACATCGACGTAGCTCTCCCCTGCGCAAACCCCCACCGCGGCGCCCCCCTCCTCCAGCCACGCGTTGACCAGCGTGCCGAGGAACTCGTCGCGCCGCTCCCGCCTGACCCACAGCGCGTGCAGCGCGTGCAGCACGTGCCCCGGCATCCGCATCGCCCCCCAGACCCGGTCCGTGGACGGCGCCGCCTGCTTGACCTCGATCCGCCGCACGCGCCCGGCGTCGTCCGTGACCACCGCGTCGAACAGCTCCGGCCGCGCCACCGGGAACAGCAGGAACGCCAGCCCGTCCGCCGGCAGCGCGCGCAGCGCGTCCGCCGGGAACCACACCGTGTCCGGCAGCCCGATCACCACCGCCTCGTGGGCGGCGATCAGCGGCACCGCGCAGAAGATCGCGTCGCACAGCCCCGCCGCCTGGTTCTGGATCACGTAGGCGACCGGCACCCCGCCGACGCTGCCGCCGTAGTACTGCAGGATGTCCGATTTCCACGGCGAGATCACGAAGCACAGCCGGGTCACGCCGGCGAGCAGCATCCGCTCCACCAGGTGCTCGCTGACCGCGCGCGGCCGCTCGACCCCGTGCTCGTCGATGCGGCTGCCCACCGGCAGAAGCTCCTTGGAGAACGCCAGCGGCTGGATGCGCGTGCCCGTGCCCGCCGCCGGAACGATGCCCCACACCGCTCAGCCCCCCGCCCCGGCCGCGACGCCCGCCACCCCGACGCCCGCCACCCCGACGCCCGCCACCCCGACGCCCGTCGCCCCGACGCCGGCGCCCGCAACCCCGTCCGCCACCAGAGCCGCATCCCCGTCACCCCGCCGCGCCGCCTCGAACGCCGCCACCATCTGCCGCGCCCGCCGCTGCGCCGTGTGCTCCGCCAGCGTCCGCTCCCGCGCCCGCGCCGCGATCCGCGCCAGCGCCGCGTCCCCCAGCCCGACCGCCTCCAACGCCTCGCCAGTGTCGCGCGCGATCAGGATCTCCTCCCCCGGCGCGAAGAACGCGTCGAGCCCCTCCCATGCATCGCTCAGCACCGGGCACCCGCACGACGCCGCCTCGAACAGCCGCCCCGACGGGCACCACCCCATTCCCGCCATCGCCCGGCGCGTCACGTTCAGCGTCAGCCGCGACGACGCGTAGAACGCCGCGTGGTCCGGCGGCGCCACGTGCCGCAGGAAGAACATGTTCCCCGTCCACGGAAAATCGGGCGGATACTGCGCGCCGCCGATCACGAACCGCACCCCCGGCCGCGCCCGCGCCGGCGCCACGAACAGCGCCTCCAGCGCCGCCTGCCGGTCCTGCGCATACGTCCCCAGGTACGACAGCCCCCCGCCCCAGTCCGCCACCGCCCGCCCCGGCCCGTGCAGCCCCGGGTCGACCGACCCGTACAGCGCCACCACCCTGCGCGCCCCCAGCCGGTCGCGCAGCCCCGCCAGCGCCTCCCCCCCGGTGTAGCTCAGCACCAGCTCGTACGCCCCGAGCCCGCCCGCCACGTAGTCCACCGCCTCGCCGGCCGCCAGCCGCGCCAGCGTCACCGGCGTGTCCAGGTCGTAGAAGCACCGCAGCGCCGCGCTCTCGCACACCGCCCGCTGCGCCGCCCCCGCATCCGGGCAGTACGAGGTCACGAGCCCGACATCCGCCCCCGCCAGCGCCCGCTCCGCCGCCGCGTCGTCCCACTCGGAGTACAGCACCAGCCGCCCGCCCACCGGCAGCGCCGCCAGGTCGCGGTTCGCCGCGTAGTAAGGCACGTCGCGCTCGAAGAACGTGACCCCGTGCCCCGCCTCCAGCAACGCCGACACCAGGCCGCGCCACAGCGCCGCATGCCCGTTGCCCCAGGACGAGCTGATGGCCAGCCCGAAGATCACGATTCTCATTGCCGCGAAGCCTGCCCAACGCCGCCCGCCGCGTCCAGAGTACCTGCGGCCGAAAGGGAATGGAGGCCAGGGCTCTGCCCTGGACCCGCAAAGGGTCCGAGGACCCTTTGATCCCTTGACTCAAGGAGGGCGATCCAAGGGCCCAGCCCTTGGCGGAGTTTGAGGCAGAGCCTCAACCTTGCTGCCTTCCCACCCCATCTCCCGCATGCCCACCCCGCGGAGGCGCACCCTGGACTCCCTGCCCCCCGACCTCGCCACCACCACCGACCTCGCCGTCGCCGGCATGACCTGCGCCTCCTGCGCCGGCCGCGTCGAGCGCGCCCTCACGCGTCTGCCCGGCGTACACGCCGCCGCCGTGAACCTCGCCACCGAGCGCGCCCGCGTCACCGTCGCCGACGGCGGCCCCGACCCCGCCGCGCTGGCCGCCGCGATCCGCGCCGCCGGCTACGACGTCGCCACCGACACGATCGACCTCCCCGTCGCCGGCATGAGCTGCGCGTCCTGCACCGGCCGGGTCGAGCGCGCCCTGCGCCGCGTCCCCGGCGTGCTCGACGTCACCGTGAACCTCGCCACCGAGCGCGCCCGCGCCACCGCCCTCGCCGGCACCCCCGCCGCCGCCCTGCGCGCCGCCCTCCACGCCGCCGGCTACGACTCCCCCGACCCGCCCGCCGCCGGGGCAGGGCAGGGGCCCC
>CAXSFE010000185.1:0-4694 GCA_964236585.1 uncultured Acetobacteraceae bacterium | reverse complement strand
CCCGAAGCCACCCCCACCAGCACCACCCCCGCCGCCCGCAGCGCCTCCGCCCGCCCCGCCCCCTCGCCGCCCTCCGCCCCTGCCCGGTGCAGCACCCATGTCGGGCTCTCCCCCGCCGTCGCGACCAGCCGCGCCCCCGCCGGCATCCGCAGCCCGCTGTCCACCACCACCCGCACCAGCGCCCGCCCCCGCGCGCCCGCCAGCCGGCACGTCAGCTCCGGATCGTCCGCCAGAACCGTCCCCACCCCGCACATCACCGCGTCGTGCGACGCCCGCAGCGCGTGCCCCTCCCGCCGCGCCAGCTCGCCCGTGATCCACCGGCTGTCTCCGCTCCCCGTCGCGATCCGCCCGTCCAGGCTGCTCGCCAGCTTGAGCGTGACCACCGGCCGCCCCCGCTCCACCCGCGACAGGAACCCCGCCGCCACCCCCCGTGCCTCCCCCTCCAGCACGCCCTCGACAACCTCCACCCCCGCCGCCCGCAGCCGCGCCACCCCCCGCCCGCCCACCCGCGGGTCCGGGTCGCCGCACCCCACGACCACCCGCACCACCCCCGCCGCCACCAGCAGGTCCGCGCACGCCGGCCCCCGCCCGACATGGCAGCACGGTTCCAGCGTCACGAACGCGCACCCCCCGCGCGCCCCCCCGCCCGCCATCGCCAGCGCCCGCGCCTCCGCGTGCGGCCGCCCGCCCTCCCCCGTCACCCCGCGCCCGACCACCCGCCCGTCCGCGCCCACGACAACGCACCCGACCGACGGGTTCGGCCAGGCCACCCCCAGCCCCCGCCGCGCCAGCCCCAGCGCCGCACGCATGCCGCCCGCGTCATCCACGCGGGCTAGCGCGCCGGGCAGAAAGAAAGCGTCTTCTTTTTCTGAAGAAAAAGAACCAAAAAGACTTTGCCCCTGCGCCCCAGACCCCCGGGCAGCACCAGAACCTTATGGGCAGAAGTTCTTTGGTTCTTTCTTTCAAGAAAGAACTCGCTTGCTTGCTTCGGCAGGCCACAGGAACACAGAACCACGGTCATGCCCCCTATGTGGGAGGCGCCAGCGACCCCAGAAAGGCCTCGAAGTCCTTCGTCTCGCGGAAGTCGCGGTACACGCTGGCGAAGCGGACATACGCCACCGCGTCCACCTCCTTGAGCGTGTCCATCACGTGCTCGCCGATCTTGCTCGACGGCACGTCCACCTCGCCCGACGCCTCGAGCTGGCGCACGATCCCGTTGACCACCCGCTCGATCCGCTCCTCCTGCACCGGCCGCTTGCGCAGCGCGATGCTGATCGAGCGCAGCAGCTTGTCCCGGTCGAACGCCACCCGGCGCCCGTCCGACTTCACCACCGTCAGCTCGCGGAGCTGCACCCGCTCGATCGTCGTGAACCGCTGCCCGCAACTGGGGCAGGACCGCCGTCGCCGGATCGCACCGTTGTCCTCGGTGGGACGGCTGTCCTTCACCTGGGTGTCGTCGTGGCCGCAGAAAGGACAACGCATCAGAAAGAAAGGTCAGGGGCTCTGCCCCTGGACCCCGCCAGGGCGAGCCGCCCTGGACCGGCGCAAATAAGCATCAGGAATGCCGGGGTCTGGGGGGCGGCCTCGCCCCCCAGCCTTGCCTTCACCGCCCCTGGTAGATCGGGAACCGCGCGCAAAGCTCCAGCACCCGGTCCCCGACCAGCTTCTCGACCCGCGAGTTGTCCCCCTCGTTCGCCTGCGCGAACCCCTCGAGAACCTCGTTGATCATCTCGCCCACCTGGGTGAACTCCGCGGTGCCGAAGCCCCGCGTCGTCCCCGCCGGCGTCCCCAGCCGGATGCCCGACGTCACCGCCGGCTTCTCCGGATCGAACGGGATGGCGTTCTTGTTCGCCGTCATGTGCGCCCGCTCCAGCGTCGCCTCGGCCACCTTCCCCGTGACCTTCTTCGGCCGCAGATCGACCAGCACCATGTGGCTGTCCGTCCCGCCCGTCACGATCGCAAGCCCCGCCTTGACCAGCGTCTCGCCCAGCACCCGCGCATTGTCCTGCACCGAACGCTGGTACGCCCTGAACTCCGGCCGCAGCGCCTCGCCGAACGCCACCGCCTTGCCCGCGATCACGTGCATCAGCGGCCCGCCCTGGATCCCCGGGAACACCGCCGAGTTGAACTTCTTCCCCAGCTCCGGGTCGTTGGACAGGATGATCCCGCCCCGTGGCCCGCGCAGCGTCTTGTGCGTCGTGCTCGTGCACACGTGCGCATGGGGCAGCGGGCTCGGATACAGTCCCGCCGCCACCAGCCCGGCAAAATGCGCCATGTCGACCAGGAAATGCGCCCCCACCTCGTCCGCGATCGCCCGGAAGCGCGCGAAGTCGATGAACCGCGGATACGCCGACCCGCCCGCGATGATCAGCTTCGGCTTATGCTCGCGCGCCAGGCTCTCCATCTGCTCGTAGTCCAGCAGACCGTCCTCGCGCCGCACGCCGTACTGCACCGCGTTGAACCACTTGCCCGACATGTTGGGCGCGGCGCCATGCGACAGATGCCCGCCCGCCGCCAGGCTCATGCCGAGAATGGTGTCGCCCGGCTTGACCAGCGCCAGGAACACCGCCGAGTTCGCCTGCGCGCCCGAGTGCGGCTGCACGTTGGCATACTGGCAGTCGAACAGCTGCTTGATCCGGTCGATCGCCAGCTGCTCGACGCGGTCCACCTCGACGCACCCGCCGTAGTAGCGCTTGCCCGGCAGCCCCTCGGCATACTTGTTGGTCAGCACGCTGCCCTGCGCCTCCAGCACCGCCGCCGAGCAGATGTTCTCGCTCGCGATCAGCTCGATGCCGTCCTGCTGGCGCACCAGCTCCGCCGCCAGAACCTCGGCCACCGCCGGATCGGTGTCGGCCAGCCGCCCCTCGAAGAAGCGGTGCAGCGAGCCCGTCGCACTCTGTTCGTTCATGGCGTTTCCCTGCCCTGTTGCGGTGGCGGCGCATCGCACGCCCGGAGGCACGTCGGTCGGCGGCCACGCGTCCGCGCGGCGCTGCCCCACCGTTGTAAAGGGTTTTCGCGCCGGCGGAAACACTCTTGCGCAACGTCCGCGCCTCCCGGCCGCACCGCGCGCGGGCCGGCGCGCCGCCCCGCCCGTCAGGCGCCGTAGGTGTCGGCCAGGTCGCTGATCTGGATCGTCGCCTCCGCATCGGTGAAGTTGGGGATGTCGCCCATCACCTGCGCCCCGCTCTGCGCCACCGCCGCCTCGAACGCGTCCGCGGACTCGAAATCCAGGTTCACCACCACCTGGAACAGCGGCTCGCCCCCGCCGGGCGCCCGCACGCCCTTGAGCACCTGGTAGCCGCGCAGCCCCACCGGGCTCCACACCTCCGCCACCATCGTCATGTGCTTGGTCAGATAGTAGTCCATGTCGAACCTGGACCCCGGCGTCGCCGGATACATCACGCTCACAACCGCCACCGCACCCTCCCGAAACTGCTGAGGCCGCAACCATCGCGCCCGCCCGCGCGACAAGCAAGGCCAGGGGCCCTGCCCTTGGACCCCGCCAAAGGCAAGCCTTTGGAATCCACTCACAAGAGGCCGGTCCAGGGCGAGGCTGGACGAAGGGTCCGATGGCCCGCTTGGGCCACTGGAAGGGCCAGACGAGGGGGCTCGCCCTGGCGGGGTCCAGGGGCGGCGCCCCTGGCCTTGCCTCCGCTCTACCCCCGCCCCCCCAGCGCCGCCACCGCCTGCCCCACCAGCGTCTCCAGCACCTCCGCCACCGGCAGCTCCCCCGTCACCATCCCCACCGACTGCCCCATCATCACCGACCCCCCCTCGACATCCCCCTCCACGACCGCCCGCCGCAGCGCCCCCGCCCAGAAGTGCTCGATTTCCAGCTGCGCCGCCTGCTTCCCCACCGCCCCCGCCCGGAACCGCGCCCCCACCTCCCGCTGGTGCGCCATGAACCGCCGAACCCCCTCGTTCGCCAGCCCCCGCACCGGAATCACCGGAAAATCCTCGTCCAGCTGCACCGACGCCAGCGCATCGCGCGCATTGGCCCGCACGAACGCCCGCTTGAACGCCGGATGCGCGACACTCTCCACGCACGCCGCGAACAGCGTCCCCAGCTGCGCCCCCGCCGCCCCCATCTCCAGATACGACAGCATCGCCTCCCCCCGCCCGATCCCCCCCGCCACGAACACCGGAACCTCGCGCACGTGCGGCAGGATCTCCTGCGCCAGAACCCCCAGCGACACCGGCCCGATGTGCCCCCCCGCCTCCGACCCCTCGATCACCAGCGCATCCGCCCCCGACCGCACCAGCCGCCGCGCCAGCACCAGCGCCGGCGCAAAGCACACCAGCTTCGCCCCCCCGTCCTTCACCGCCCGCACCGCCGCCCCCGACGGCACGCCGCCGGCGAGCACCACGTGCCCCACCCCCGCCGCCAGACAAACCCGCACCAGATCATCCAGCTGCGGATGCATCGTGATCAGGTTCACCCCGAACGGCGCCGACGTCATCGCCTGCGTCCCCGCGATCTCCGCCTCCAGCAGCGCCGGCCCCATCGACCCGCACGCCAGCACCCCGAACCCCCCCGCGTTCGAGATCGCCGACACCAGGTGCCGCTCGCTCACCCAGCTCATCGCCCCGCCCATGACCGCATAGCGCGTGCCCAGGAACGCCGCCCCCCGCGCCCACAGCCGCTCCAGCCCTGCCCGCGCCGCCGCCTCCCCCGCGCCGCCCGCAGCAGCCCC
>CAXSFE010000184.1:0-4761 GCA_964236585.1 uncultured Acetobacteraceae bacterium | reverse complement strand
GGCGGGGCGTCGGGGGGCGGGGCGGGCACGGGCGACGGGCCGGCGGCGGACGGGGGCGCTGCGGGGCCGGCGGTGGCGTTCTCGGGCTACGAGCGGGTGGTCACGGCGGAGGCGCTGGCGGGGTGGCTGGCGGAGGCGCGGGCGGCCGGGGTCGTGGCGGTGGGGCTGGAGACGGACGGGCGGCCGCCGCTGCGGGCGCGGCTGCTGGGGGTGTCGCTGGCGGTGGCGCCCGGGCGGGCGTGCTACGTGCCGATGCGCCACGAGGCGCCGCCGGTGGTCGTCGCCAAGCCGGCGCCCGAGCCGAAGCGGCGGAAGGCGGCGGCCGATCCGCTGCTGGCGGAGACTGTCGCAGCGGAGGCTGTGACGGCGGAGGCTTTCGCGGCGGAGGCGGGGGGCGCTGCGGGCGAGGACGCGGCCGGGGTGTCGTCCGCGGCGACGGACGAGGCGGACGCGGGCGCGGCGGAGGGTGGCGCGGCGGAAGGGGGCGACGCCGTGGCCGCGGCCGAGGCGGGGCGGATCGAGGCGGGGCAGCTCGGGGCGGAGGAGGTGTTCGCGGCGCTCGGGGGGCTGCTGGGCGATCCCTACGTGCTCAAGGTGATGCACAACGCGAAGGCGGCGCTGCTGCTGCTGGCGCGCGAGGGTGTGCCGGAGGTGTCGCCGGTCGACGACGTGGCGCTGCTGTCCTACGCGCAGGATGCCGGGCGGCACGGGCACGGCCTCCAGGAGCTGTCGCGGCTACACCTGGGGCATACGACGGCGCCGCTGGAGGAGGTCACGGGGACGGGGCGAGGGCGGCTGACGCTGGCGCAGTCGGCGCCGGAGAAGGTCGCGGCGTATGCCGGGGAGGCGGCGGACGCGACGCTGCGGCTGTGGGGCGTGCTGCGGCCGGCGCTGCGGGTGCACCGGGCGGCGGCGTTGTACGAGCAGGTCGAGCGGCGCATGGTGCCGGTGCTGGCGCGCATGGAGGAGGCGGGCATCCGCGTCGACGGCGAGGAGCTGCGGCGGATGTCGGTCGACTTCGGCGAGCGGATGGCGTCGCTGGAGGCGCAGGTGCACGGGCTGGCGGGGCGTCCGTTCAGCCTCGGGAGCCCGAAGCAGCTCGGGGAGATCCTGTTCGACGAGATGAAGCTGCCGGGGGGCAAGCGCACGGCGACGGGGGCGTGGAGCACGGATGTCGTGGCGCTGCAGACGCTGGCGGAGCAGGGGCTGGAGCTGCCGACGCGGCTGCTGGAGTGGCGGCAGATTGCGAAGCTGAAGTCGACGTACGCGGACGCGTTGGTCGCGGAGATGGATGCGGGCAGCGGGCGGGTTCACACCAGCTTCGCGATGACGGCGACGAGCACGGGGCGGCTGTCGTCGAACGACCCGAACCTGCAGAACATCCCGATCCGCACGGAGGAGGGCGGGCGCATCCGGCGCGCGTTCGTCGCCGCGGACGGGCACGTGCTGGTGAGCGCCGACTATTCCCAGATCGAGCTGAGGCTGCTGGCGCATGTGGCCGACATCCCGGCGCTGCGCGACGCGTTCGCGACGGGGCAGGACATCCATGCGCGCACGGCGAGCGAGGTGTTCGGGGTGCCGATGGAGCAGATGGACCCGGCGACGCGCAGGCGGGCGAAGGCGATCAACTTCGGCATCATCTACGGGATCAGCGCGTTCGGGCTGGGGCGCCAGCTCGGCATCGATCCGGGGGAGGCGCGCGTCTACATCGCGGCGTATTTCGCGCGGTATCCGGGCATCCGCGACTACATGGAGCGGACCAAGGAGGAGGCGCGTCGGCTCGGCTACGTGGTGACGCCGTTCGGGCGGCGGTGCTGGGTGCAGGGGATCGCGGACCGCAACATGCAGCGGCGCTCGGGGGCGGAGCGGCAGGCGATCAACGCGCCGCTGCAGGGCGGGGCTGCGGACGTGATCAAGCGGGCGATGGTGCGGCTGCCGGCGGCGATGGCGGAGGCGGGGCTGCGCTCGCGGATGCTGCTGCAGGTGCACGACGAGCTGCTGTTCGAGTCGCCCGACGGGGAGGCGGACGCGATGGCGGGGGTGGCGAAGCGGGTGATGGAGGCGGCGGTGGTGCTGTCGGTGCCGCTGGTGGTGGAGACGGGGCAGGGGCGGAGCTGGGCGGAGGCGCACTGAAGGAAGGCCAGGGGCTCTGCCCCCTGCTTGAGGGATGGGTTCCAAGGGCCCTGCCTTTGGCGGAGTTTGAGGCAGAGCCTCAACCTTGCTTGCTTGTCCTTCCGCCCGGGAACCATCCTCGCCGCCGTGCGTGAGCCGCTTCGGCCCGGTGTTCTCCGGCTGTCGCGCCCCATGGAGGCACCGCATGGACCAGTCCGCAGAGCTGAACGACGGCGCGATGCGCCGCGGCTTCGACGCGAGGAGTGCGCTGCTGGCGCGCAACTGGTGGGCGGTGGCGCTGCGCGGGGTGGTGGCGATCCTGTTCGCGGTGGCGGCGTTCCTGCTGCCGTTCGCGACGCTGGCCTCGCTGGTGCTGGTGCTCGCGTTCTACCTGGTGGCGGACGGGGCGCTGGCGGTGGTCTCCGGCGTGCGGGCGGCGGCGCACCACCGGCCGTGGGGCCTGCCGATTCTGGAAGGCGTGGTGACGCTGCTTGCGGGCGTGGCCGCGTTCCTGATGCCGGGGCTGACGCTGCTGTTCCTGGTGACGCTGCTGGGGGTGTGGGCGGTGGTCTCCGGCGTCCTGATGCTGGCCACGGCGTTCCGGCTGCACGGCAGCCACGGGCGCTGGCTGCTGGCGCTGTCCGGGGTGGTGTCGGTCGTGTGGGGGGCGCTGCTCTTCGCGTCGCCGGTGACGGGCGCGCTGGTGCTCGGGTGGTGGCTCGGGGGGTACGCGCTGGCGTTCGGCGTGCTGCTGCTGGTCCTGGCGGCACGGCTGCGCGGGCGCCACGTCCCGCCGTCCGGCGTGCGGGCCTAGGGGGGCCTTCTGCGCGGGCGTTGCTGCGGGCCGTGGGAGACAGCAGGCAAGCGTCTTCTTTTTCTGAAGAAAAAGAAGCAAAAAGACTTTTGCCACGAAGAAGCCGAGCCGTGTCCACGTTCCGGGCCCAACAGGGGAAGTTTTGGTTCTTTCCTTCAGGAAGGAACACGCTTCGTTGCCGCGAGAGTACCGGAAGCATGGCTGTGCGGGGGCGCCGCCCTTGGCGGAGTTCGAGAACCATGCTTGGAGGCGGGGCCTCGATCCTGCCGGCCTGGCCGGGAGCGCTCGGGGCCGAAGCCGTGGGGTTTGGCGATGAGAGATCCGGAGCCGGGTCGGCGGGGCGGGTCCGCCGCGGTGTTCTCGCTGCCCGGGGTGCTGGCGGCGTCGTACCTGGTGCTGGGGCTGGTGGCGGTGGTGGTGCTCGCGCGGCTCGTGCCGCCGTTCCAGAACCCGGACGAGCTGGCGCACGTGCTGCGCGCCGAGCAGGTGGAGCAGGGCCAGGTGGTGGGGCGGCGGTTCGTCGACCAGGGGCGGCCGGCGGCGGGCGGGTTCCTCGATGGCGGGGCGCTGTCGGTATACGGGGTGTTCGAGCCGCTGGTGTTCCAGCCGCAGCATCGCGCGACGGCGGAGATGTTCGAGCGCGCGGAGACGGTGCGCTGGGGCGGCCAGCGGTGGTGGCAGGCGTTCGACAACACGGCGGTATACCCGCCGTTCCTGTATGCGCCGGCGGCGGGGGCGATCGCGGCGGGGCGGGTCGGCGGGTGGCCGGTGGTGCGCACGCTGCATGTCGCGCGGCTGTGCGACGGGGTGGCGGCGGTGCTGGCGGGCAGCGTCGCGGTGGCGGTGGCGGGCGGAGCGGCGCCGTTCGTGTTCGCGCTGCTGTCGCTGCCGATGGCGCTGTCGCTGATGGCGGCGGTGTCGCAGGACGCGCTGCTGCTGCCGGTGGCGGGGCTGGCGGGGGCGCTGCTGGTCAGGCTGCGGGCGGCGGCGGCGGGGCCGGGCGCGGGGAACGGCTGGGCCGCGCGGCGGAGGGTGTCGTCGGGCGGCGCGTCGGGCGTCGTGTCAGGCGTCGTGTCAGGCGTCGTGTCAGGCGTCGTGTTCTGGGGGATGTGCGCGTGCCTGGCGCTCGCGGGGATGGCGCGGCCGGTGTACCTGCCGGCCGCGCTGCTGCCGCTGCTGGCGGGCACGGTGGCGTGGCGGGCGCGGGTGGCGGGTGCGGTGCTGGTGGCGGGGTGCGTGCTGGCGTGGGTGGCGGTGGCGGCGCACTGGGCGCTGGTCAACGGCAGCGAGGGCGGGCTGGCCGACCCGGCGGCGCAGGTGGCGTGGCTGTGGGCCGAGCCGGGGCGGGCGTGGCAGGTCGCGGTGCGCACGATCGAGGTGCACGGGCGCGCGCTGGCGGAGGGGTTCGTCGGGCGGCTGGGGTGGCTCGACCTGGAGCTGCCTGCCTGGGTGAGGCGGCTGGCGTGGGCGTTCCTGGGGGTGGGGGCGCTGACGTCGGCGGCGCCGGGGGGGCGTCCCGGGCGGGCGGTGGCGCTCGGGGTGGCGTTGGCGTCGGCGGGCGCGGTGTTCGTGGTGCAGTACGTGACGTGGACGCCGGTGGGGCTCGGGCTGGTGATGGGGGTGCAGGGGCGGTACTTCCTGCCGGTGGCGCTGCTGGCGGGCGCCGTGCTGCCGGGGCGGGCGCTGCTGCCGCCGCGGCTGGCGCTGGTGCTGCCGGCGGCGGGGGCGGTGGCGCTGGGGGGCGTCGCGTGGGCGGTGGTGGGGCGCTACTACCTGCGGTGAAGGAAGGTTGAGGCTCTGCCTCAAACTCCGCCAAAGGCAAGCCTTTGGAATCC
>CAXSFE010000183.1:0-4805 GCA_964236585.1 uncultured Acetobacteraceae bacterium | reverse complement strand
CAGCAAGGCCAGGGCTCTGCCCTGGACCCGCCAGGGCGAGCCGCCCTGGACCGGCCTCCGAAAGGCTCCCCGCGGCACCAACCCATGGCCGGGGAAATGGGACCCAACCCCAGGTTTTCAAAGGCTCCGCCTTTGGCGGGGTCCCCGCTTCAAGGCATGGGGGCAGCGCCCCTGGCCTTCCTGCCTCAGGGCCCCGCCGCCCCGCATTGCGCCGGGTCGTAGCCGGCGATCACCGCGCGGGTCTGCGCCCGCAGCGCGTCGCGCTCGGCGAGCACGCGGCGCAGGGCGGCGCGGCGCGCGGCGTCGGGCAGCGCGGTGAACAGCGTGGCCCGCTGCGCCGCGACCACGTCGGGCAGCTCCGACAGGGCGGCGAAGGTCAGCGGCAGGGTGATCGCCTGGGTCTGACCGCGGCTCAGCCCGCCGGTCAGGCCGAAGGGCGGGCCGCCGGTCGCGGACGGCCCCACGGCGAAGCCGCCGGTGGCGGTGAAGCTGCCGGTCAGGTCGACGGTGATCTCGTGGGTCAGGATCGGCACCACGGGGTTGGCGGTGCGGACCTCGCACTGCGCGGCGCGGGCGGCGCTCTCGAAGCGCACCGGCCCGGCGCCGGTGGCGCTCACGGCGCCGGCGGCCTGGAGCTGGGCCTGTAGCTCGTGCAGGGCGGCGGCCACCGTGACCGGCCGCGACGGCGCGGCGCAGCCCGCCAGCGCGCCCAGCGCCAGCGCCGCGCCCGCCCCGGCGAGCCTTGCCCGCAGCCCGGCGTCCTGGCTCGTCGTGGCCCGATCGCGCATCGCCCGCCCCCCGTCCCGCCGCGGGCTGCCCCGGCGCCGCGCGATGGTGGCGGCACCGGCCCCGCCCCGGCAAGCCAGGGAGTCCTGTGGGTGCCGGTCCAGGGGCGCTGCCCCTGGCGGGTCCAGGGCAGGGCCCTGGCCTTTCTTCCTCCACGCCCCTCCGATTGTCCCGCGCGCCTGTGCGCCCTATCTGATGGGGGCGGCCATGTCGGTCGCGGAGCGCTGGTTGCATGAACGCCACGGGTGGTATGCCGATCGATCTGATCCTGCTGGGAATGGTGGCGGCGTTCCTTGTCCTGCGCCTGCGCTCCATCCTGGGCCGGCGCACCGGCTTCGAGGGCACGCCGGCGGCGCGCGCCCAGCCCGCCGGCGCCCCGGTCATCGAGGGCCGCGCCGAGCCGCTGGCCCCCTCCGCGACGCGCGCCGTGCCCGAGCCCTCCGGCCCGCTCGGCCAGGCGCTCGCGCGAATCCAGGCGAGCGACCCTTCCTTCCTGCCGGAGCGCTTCCTGCAGGGTGCCGAGGCGGCGTTCCGCATGATCGTCCAGGGTTTTGCCCTCGGCGACCGCGTATCGCTGCGCAAGCTGCTCGCCGACGGCGCCTACGCCTCGTTCGAGGCCGCCATCACCGCGCGCGAGGCCGCGGGCGAGACCCAGCGCAGCGAGATCCGCTCGGTGGAGCAGGCCGCGATCACCGACGCCCACCTGCGCGACGGCCTGGCCGTCGTCACCGTGCGCTTCGTGTCCATGCAGGTCAGCGTCGTCACCGGGCGCGACGGGCTCGCGGTCTCCGGGGTCGACGGGCTCACCGAGCTGGTCGACGTCTGGACGTTCGAGCGCACGCCGGGCTCGGCGGGCGTGGCCTGGAAGCTCGCGGACGCGATCAGCGGGTAGGAAGGCAAGGCCAGAGGCTCTGCCTCTGGACTCCGCCAAAGGCTAGCCTTTGGAAACCCCGACGGGGCCTGCGGCATGCCGCCCAGGTCAGGGGCAGGTTGCCTCCCGTGATCCTGCCTGTTTTTGCGCCAGTCCGGGCGCGCCCGTGTCCTGCCGCGCAGGACTTTGCCCCGGCAGAAGGCCCGAAATGTCCTGCGCGGCAGGACGCCCTGTCCTGCGCCGCAGGACAGCCGGCCCGGCGCCCCGACCGCGCAGGTCTCGGCGATTTCCTCCTCCCCGTGTGATCGCCTAAAGGGGTGGGATGGACAGCTTCCTGCCGAACTTCTGGTATCTCGTGGTCGCGGGCCGCGCCGTGGCGCCGGGCCGCACGGTGCCCGCCACCCTGCTGGGCCAGGCGATCCTCGTCGGGCGCGCCCGCGACGGCACGGTGTTCGCCTACGCCGACCGCTGCCCGCACCGCGGCATGCCGATGCGCCACGGCGGCTTCGACGGCGAGGCCCTGCAGTGCGGCTACCACGGCTGGCGGTTCCGCGCCTCCGACGGGCGCTGCGTGTCGATCCCGGCGCTCGCCGAGCGCGACACCATCGACCCCGGCCGCTTCGCGCTGCGCGGCCTCGCGTGCCGCGAGGTGCAGGGCAACGTCTGGGTCTACCCCGGCGCCGCCGGCGCGGCCGGCCTGCCGCCCGTCCCCACCGTCCCCGGCTTCGACGGCGTCGCACCCCAGGTTGCGGCGGTGATGCGCTTCCCCTGCCCCGCGGACGTGGCGACGATGGGCTTCATCGACCCCGCCCACCCCGCCTTCGTGCACACCTCGCGCTGGTGGAAGCGCAAGCCGTCGACGTCGCTGCGCGCCAAGGAGAAGGCGTTCGAGCCGGACGCGCTCGGCTTCCGCATGAAGCGCCACCACCTCAGGCACGGCGCCAACCCGTACCGGCTGCTCGGCGCGAACGTGCACGTCGACGTGACGATCCAGCTCCCCGGCCTGCGCCTCGAGCACATCCAGGGCGACCGCCACTCCGCCTGCGTGCTGGCCATGTCCACCCCCGTGGGCCCGGAGCAGACCGACGTGCACTACTGCGTCTGGTGGACCATGGGCTGGCTCGCGGCCGCGAAGCCGGTGGCGCGGTGGATGGCGCGCGACTTCCTGCGCCAGGACTACGACGTCGCGGTCCAGCTCCAGGAAGGCGGCGCGCCCTTCCCGCCGGCGATGTTCGTGGGCGACGCCGACGCCCAGATCCGTTGGTTCCTGCGCGTGAAGAAGGAGTACCAGGCGAGCGAGGCGGAGCACCGCGCCTTCGCCAACCCGCTGCGCGAGCAGGTCCTGCAGTGGCGGAGCTGAGCGGAGCGGCGGGAGGCAGGAAGCAAGGTTGAGGCTCTGCCTCAAACTCCGCCAAGGGCTGGGCCCTTGGATCGCCCTCCTTGAGTCAAGGGATCAAAGGGTCCTCGGACCCTTTGCGGGTCCGGGCGGAGGTGTTCAAAGGATCCGATGGCCCGCTTGGGCCATTGGAATGGGCACCGGAGGGAGAGCCCGGCCTTGCTTTCCCTACAT
Organism: uncultured Acetobacteraceae bacterium; assembly: GCA_964236585.1. Taxonomy (GTDB): domain Bacteria; phylum Pseudomonadota; class Alphaproteobacteria; order Acetobacterales; family Acetobacteraceae; genus CAXSEF01. Next base: position 1,578 of record CAXSFE010000183.1, on the reverse strand, counting down.
CCGCCGGTCCACGCAGCGCCCGGCGAGCGGCCCCGTGTCCAGGATCTGCGGGTCGGGCGCGCGCAGCAGGGCGGGCAGGGTGTCGCGGTGCGCGAGGTAGATGGCGTCCGACATCTGCCGGCTGTACGGCGACTGGTCCCAGGCCTGGACGAAGTTGCAGGTGCTGGCGCCCTGGTTGGGGGTCGAGAGGGTGTGCCAGACCTCCTCCAGGCCGGTCAGGCTGCCGAGCGCCAGGACGAGGGCGAACAGGGCGCGCCGGGCGCCGCCAGCCTGCAGCGCGGAGGCGGCGCCGTGCCCGGTGGCGACCGCGAGGATCGCCAGCGCGGGGATCGAGGCGCGCATGACGAAGTCGTTGGACACGCCGATCCGGTAGAGGGGGATCAGCACGAGCGAGGCCACGGCGAGACGGGTGGTGGAGCGCGCGGGTCCTCTGCTTCCCTGTTCCTTGCCGGCCTGTCCCTCGCCGGCCTGGCCGGGGGTGGCGCCGCGCGCGGCGGGGAACAGCGCGTTGACGGCCGCGAAGGGCAGCAGCTCCAGCGCCAGGAAGGCGGGGTAGCGGATGAGGAACTCTGTGGTCAGGGGCTGGAAGCCGCGGATGATGTCGCCGCCGTCGCTGGTCAGGTAGAGCGCCACCGGGGCCAGCGCGAGGGCGAGCACCAGGGGCGCCGCGAGGTCGGGCGGTCGGATGGCGCGGGCGCGCAGGGCGCCGAGCCCGGCCTTGAGCAGGAAAGGGGCGGCGCCCATCAGCGCGAACGGCGACCAGACGATCGACAGCGCGGCGCCGGCCATCAGCACGCCGATGCGGAGCTGACCGCGCTCGTGGAGCAGCACCAGGGCGGCGAGGAACCAGCCGGCCAGGGCGTGGTGCGGCACCCAGAGCACCAGCGTCAGGGTCGCGGAGTACTGGAACAGGCGGTCCCACCACTGGATGTCGTCGGGGATGGCGAAGGCGGCGCCGGAGCCCAGGGTGTGGCGGGCGGCGACGGCCAGCGTGCCCACCATGTCCCAGCCGCCGAACAGGCAGAACACCGCGAGCACGACCAGGCTGCGGCGCGTCGAGTCGCTGGCGCAGAACACCCGCAGCACGGCGGCCAGGGCCACGGTGTTCTGCGCCCACAGCGCGAGGTGGGCGCAGCGCAGCCCGGCGAGCTTGCCCGCCAGCGCCGGCAGCAGGTACATCCCAAGCGGCGCGCGCAGCACCCAGTCGACTCCGTCCACGCGGTAGGCGAACGGCCAGCGCTGCGCCACCAGGTCGCGCAGCACGGCATCGCGCACCAGCCAGTCCGGGGTGGCCGGCAGCAGCCGCCCCTCGCCGCCCAGCGTGGTCAGCAGCAGCGCGGCGGCGGCCACGGCCACGGGGAGCGCGAGGCGCCCGGCCCGGGCCGGGAAGCCGCCGTCCCGGGTCGGGGGAACCCTGTCCCGGGCGGAGGACCTGCCGTTCGGGCCGGGGGACGGAGTGCGCAGCAGCGCCAGGGCCGGCAGGGCGGCCAGGGCGAGCACGGCGGCCATCCCGGCGTTGCCGAGGAACGCGCAGAGCAGTGCGGCGGGGCCGGCCAGGAGCAGCAGCACGACCGCCGC
>CAXSFE010000182.1:0-4991 GCA_964236585.1 uncultured Acetobacteraceae bacterium | reverse complement strand
GGCCGCGGCCAGAACCGGGCCGGCACGCGCTGCCAGGGCGGGGACGCGACCAAATCGCACAGCGCCGGCGACAGCCCGGCGGCCTCGGCCAGCCCGAGGGCCTGGGCCTGCAGACCGGCATACGGCTCGCTCAGGACCACGCAGGCGGGCGCGGACACCGGCCCTGCCGCCCGCGTGGCGACGACCGCGGCGCCGGTGTCCGGGGCCATCGCGCCGGCGCCGCGTCCCGTGTCAGCTCGTGGTCACGTTCGCCTTGACCTTGTCGAAGATGCCCTGGCTCAGCGCCTTCTTGGTGACCAGGTCGGACGGCACGGTGTACGGGCGGTTGGCGATGATCTTCTGGGCGCGCTTCGGGCCGATCTGCGGGATCGCGTCGAGCTGCGCCGCGGTGGCGGTGTTGACGTTGACGGGCGCCATGGCGGCGGCGGGCGCCCGCGCAGGCTTCGTCATCGGCGAGCTGGCGGCGGGCGAGGTCGCGGGCATCATGGCGCGGCCGGGAGCGGCCGGGCTCGCGGCCATCTGGGCGAAGGCGGGGCCGGCGAGCAGGGCGCCGAGGGCGACCAGGCTGAGGGCGAATCGGTTCATCGGACCATCCCGGGCGTTGTTGCGCAGTCAGATTGAAGTCCCGCGGGTCGCGGCGCAAGACTCGATCCCGCGGCAGGGCGGAGTCGGCTCCGCGGCGCGGCACGCGGGCCACAGGCCAGCCGACAGTGCCGGGCGCTGCAGGATCCGGCAACCGGGATGGATGTTTGCGCTAACATCAAAAACCTTGACCTCTCAACATTTGGCCGTTACAGGAACTCTGCGCGAGATGATGCGACGACACGTGCAGCCCAGGTTCCGGCAGCCGCCCAGCATCAGGAAACTCCGCGCCGGTCAGCGGCCCTGATGGCGGCTACGAGCGCAGGTTTGCGCGACACGGAAGACTTTGCAGTGAACACGTTCGAAGAACTCGGCCTCGCCGCGCCCCTTCTCAAGGCGCTGACCGCCGAAGGCTACACCGTACCCACGCCGATCCAGCAGCAGGCGATCCCGCTGGTCATGGCCGGACGCGACGTCCAGGGCATCGCCCAGACCGGCACCGGCAAGACCGCGGCCTTCGCCCTGCCGATCATCCACCGCCTGCTCGCCAATCCGAAGCCGGCGCAGCGCCGCGGCTGCCGCGTCCTCGTCCTCTCCCCCACCCGCGAGCTCGCCGGCCAGATCGCCGAGAGCTTCCGCTCCTACGGCAGCCAGACCAACCTGCGCGTCGCCCTGATGTTCGGCGGCGTGCCCAAGCCCCGCCAGGCCAAGGCCGTCTCCTCCGGCGTCGACGTGCTCGTCGCCACCCCCGGCCGCCTGCTCGACCACATGAACGACCGCGCCGTCGACCTCGGCGCCACCGAGGTCCTCGTGCTCGACGAGGCCGACCACATGCTCGACCTCGGCTTCATCGTGCCGATCCGCAAGATCGCGGCCACCCTGCCCGTCGTGCGCCAGAGCCTGTTCTTCTCCGCGACCATGCCGAAGGAGATCTCCGGCCTCGCCGGCGCCCTGCTGCGCGACCCCGCCCACGTCGCCGTCACCCCGGTGGCCACCACCGCCGACCGCGTCGACCAGACCGTCGTGTTCGTCGAGGCCTCGCGCAAGCGCATCCTGCTCGCCAGCGTGCTCAAGCGCAGCGGCATGGAGCGCACCCTGGTGTTCACCCGCACCAAGCACGGCGCCGACCGGGTCGTGCAGCACCTGGAGGCCGCCGGCATCAACGCCCGCGCCATCCACGGCAACAAGAGCCAGGGCCAGCGCGAGCGCGCTCTCGCCTCCTTCAAGGACGGCAGCGCCCCGGTGCTGGTCGCGACCGACATCGCCGCGCGCGGCATCGACGTGGACGGCGTCAGCCACGTCATCAACTTCGACCTGCCGAACGTCCCGGAAAGCTACGTCCACCGCATCGGCCGCACCGCGCGCGCCGGCAAGGCGGGCAAGGCCATCAGCTTCTGCGACAGCTCGGAGCGCGCTCACCTGCGCGGCATCGAGAAGCTGATCCGCACCCGGGTCCCCGTCGTCGAGCAGGACGCGCTGGCCGCCTGAAGGAAGAAAGGTCGGGCTCTGCCCGAACCCGCCAAAGGGCCGAGCCCTTTGGAAACCCTATACTTAAGAGATGGATTCCAAAGGCTCGCCTTTGGCGGAGTTTGAGGCAGAGCCTCAACCTTGCTTGCCTGCCGTCACGGGCCCGGAGCGATCCGGGCCCGTCCTCGTCTCAGCGCAGGGTGACCTTCTCGTTCTCGCCGGGGTGCGGCGCCTCGCCGGTCAGCTTGGCCTTCAGGTAGCCGTAGGCGTGGACCATCGTCGAGCTGGGCGTGTCCCAGTACTCGGCCTGCGACACCGTGACCTTGAGCAGAGCGACGTCGGGGTCCTCCTTGCCCTTAGGGAACCAGGTCGTCATCAGCTCCGTCCAGTGCGCGTCGATCGCGGCGCGGTCCTGCACGAGGGCAGCGTCGCCGGACAGCGAGACGTAGTTCTGCGCGGACGGGTCGGAGAAGCTGACGCCGACGCGGTGGTGGGCCTCGACCTCGTCGACCTTGTGCGAGCTGGCCTTGGTGAAGAACCACAGCGTGCCGTCGAACTCCGACTGGCTGACGGCCATGGGGCGCGAGCGCAGCTGCCCGCCGTCCTCGCTGGTCAGCATGGCGAACTTGGTGTCCTTGATCAGGTCCCAGATCTTGGCCATCTGCGTGTCGCTCATCGAAAGGCTCCTCGGGTCGGTTGTCGTGGAAGCTACAGGCGCGGGGCGGCCAAAGGTTCCAGGCACCTGGTGAAACCACACTGGCCCTCAGGAAAGAAAGGCCAGGGGCCCTGCCTCCATGCTCGAAAGCGGGGACCCCGCCAAAGGCCGAGCCTCTGGAAACCCTTCCTTAAGCAAGGCCGGTCCGGGGGCGGCTCGCCCCTGGCGGGTCTGGGCAGAGCCCAGCCTTGCTGTCTTCCTACCCGCCCGGCCGCAGCCGCGCCCCAAGCTGAGCGAGCAGCGCGGCCGCGGTGTCGTTCCAGCCCGCGTACGGGTCGTGCTCTGGCACGGCATCAGGCGTCGCACGGTGCAGCAGGGCCAGGATGGCGTCGGCGATGCTGGCCGGGTCCGGGTCGCACAGCAGGGCGAGCGCCTCGTGCTGGAGCTGCTCGACGATGCCGCCGACGCGCGTGGCGACGACCCAGCGGCGCGCGGCGATCGCGGCGGCGGCGACCCCGCTCTGGCTGGCCTCGCGGTGCGACAGCACGAGGGCGTCGGACCAGGCGAGCAGCGCGCCGATGCCGGCCTCCGGCACCCAGCGGTTCTCGACGCTGACCCCGGGCAGGGCGCGCAGCTGCGCCAGCGCCGCGCTTTCCGGACCCTGCCCGACGACGCGGACCTCCAGGTCGTCGCGCGGCCCAAGGCGGGCGAGGCCGGCGGCGAGCAGGTCGAGGCCCTTGTAGGGCAGCAGCCGCCCGAAGGAGAGCAGGCGCAGCGGCCCGCCGTGGCGGCGCGGCGGCGGCGCGGGCGGGCCGAACACGAACGGCGGCAGCGTGGCGCGGATCGGCGCGCGCCGGCCGGAGTCCTGCTCGCGCAGCCGCCCGGCGACGTGCCCGGACAGCGCCACGAGGTCGTCCGCGTGGGCGAGCAGCCGGCGCTGCAGGGTCATCTGCAGCGGGAAGCCGTCGCCGGGGTGCGGGTCGGCGTCGTGCACGACCACGGCGTAGGGCACGCCGACCCGGCGCAGCGCCACGCCCATCAGCAGGTCGAGCGGCCCAGGCATGGCGCAGAGTGCGAGGTCCGGCGCCATGGCGCGCAGCTTGCCGACCAGGCGCGGCAGGGTGGCGGGGGTGGTTGCGAGGCGGCCGACGAAGCCGCGCACGCTGCCGTACGTGCGCACCCGCAGATCGCAGCGCGGCGGGGCCGGCCCCGCGAGGATCTCCGCACCCTCGGCCAGGGACAGCAGCGCCGTGACGCCATCGAGCCGGGAAAAGCCGGCGGCCAACTCGGTGGCGACGCGCGGGCCGGCGCCGTGGCGGCCCCACTGCCAGACCAGGACCCTCACCCGGCGCGAACCCGGCTCACGCGAGCGACATCAGGGCGGCGTGCAACGGCCCGGCGCCGAGGCGGTCGCGCGCGGCCTCGCGGGCGGCGGCCCCGAGCGCAGCGCGACGCTCCGGATGCCCGGCCAGGTCGCGCAGGGCGTGCGCGGCCGCGCCCACCTCCGCGTCGGCCCAGACGGCGCCGTCGGCCTCGAACACGCCGCGCGGGTCGCGCGCGGGGACGAGCCGGAACGGGACGGGCACGCCGCAGCCGGCATCGAGGAACTCGGCCGTCGCGGACCAGTCGGTGGCGACCACGCAGCGTCCGAGCAGCATCGCCTCGGCGGGCACCAGGCCGAACCCCTCGCTGCGGTGGAGCGAGAGCACGATGTCGGCGCAGGCGGTCAGCGCGTGGCTGTCGGCCATCGGCAGCACGCGGTCCTCGAAGCGGATGTTGCCGGCACCGTCCGCGGCCTCGCGCAGCACGGCCATGTCGTCGGCGTGGCGGTCCGCGCTGCCGGTCTTGACCACCAGGATGCGGTCGGGCCGGTCGCCAAACGCCTCGCGGTGGGCGGCGATGGCCGCGAGCGGGTTCTTGCGCGCGAAGGAGGAGGCGAGGCTGAACGACACCAGCGTCACCACCGCCGCCTCCGGCAGCCCGAAATCCGCGCGCCCGAGAGCAGAGGGACACGGCGGGGCCGCGGCGATCGGGTACGGCACGACGCGCACCCGGCCGGGCATCAGCGCCTCCAGCGCGCCGGCGGTGAACCGGGACGGCGCCCAGACCTCGTGCACGAAGCCGGTGCCGGCCCGCCAGTCCGGCGGCGCCACCGGCAGCTCCCACGCCCAGTGGCCGATCACCCGCCGGCCGCGCAGCAGCCCGCGCGGCAGGCGCAGCAGGGCCGCGGGCAGCAGCGGCGCGTTGACGTGCAGCAGCAGCGGCAGGCCGGGCGGCAGGCGGCCCC
>CAXSFE010000181.1:0-5077 GCA_964236585.1 uncultured Acetobacteraceae bacterium | reverse complement strand
TTGGATCGCCTCCTCTTAAGGAAGGCCGGTCCAGGGTCGGCTCGCCCCTGGCGGGCCCGCACCGCGCGCGCCGTCCCCGCGCCGGGGAGGGCCCCGGCCGCAAGGCCTCGTGGCCGGGCAAGCAGAACGTCGGACATCAGGCCTCCTCGCGGCGGACCGCCATCGCCGGACCGACATCGGCTGCATGCCGCCCGGTCCAAGGCGACTTCATTTTACACGATCGGCCCTCGTGTCAATCCCGATAGCACGTCATCCGGCGGTGAATTGCATTGAACTCCCCGCATGGGCGCGGGCCGGCCGCGGCGAACGGCGCCGCGCACGCCGGCACGGCCGCCTGCCTGCGACCCGAGACCGTCATCGCGTTTGCGCGGGAACCCGCTTTGCACCGCCGCGCTTGGCCTGTACGTTGCATCGACCAGGACGCATCGCAGCTGCAGGAGATGACGATGGTGTGCACCAACCCGATCCAGGCCGCGCGTCCGCGACCGGCGTATGCCCCGGAAGGCGGCGCCGCCGACCTTGCCCCTGGCCGCGACATCGACAAGGCCTGCATCGACACCATCCGCACCCTGTCGATGGACGCGGTGCAGAAGGCGAACTCCGGCCACCCCGGCACGCCGATGGCGCTGGCCCCGGTCGGCTACACCGTGTGGCAGCGCTTCCTGCGCACCGACCCGTGCGAGCCGAGCTGGCCGAACCGCGACCGCTTCGTGCTCTCCGTCGGCCACGCCTCGATGCTGCTGTACTCGCTGATCCACCTCGCGGACATCCGCGCGGTCAACGAGCACGAGGACCGCAGCGCCCCCGCGCTGACCATCGACGACCTCAAGGCCTTCCGCCAGGCCGACAGCAAGACCCCGGGCCACCCCGAGTACCGCATGACCTCCGGCGTGGAGACCACCACCGGTCCGCTCGGCCAGGGCTGCGGCAACTCCGTCGGCATGGCGATGGCCGAGCGCTGGCTGGCCGCGCGCTACAACAAGCCGGGGTTCACCGTGTTCGACCACCGCGTCTACGTGCTGTGCGGCGACGGCGACATGATGGAGGGCGTCACCCAGGAGGCCGCCTCGGTCGCCGCCCACCTGAAGCTGTCCAACCTGCTGTGGATCTACGACAGCAACCACATCACCATCGAGGGCAGCACCGACCTCGCGTTCAGCGAGGACGTCGCCGCCCGCCTGCACGCCTACGGCTGGCACGTGGCCGACGTCGCCGACGCCAACGACACCGAGGCGCTCGCCGAGGCGATCGAGGCCGCCCACGCCGTCACCGACCGCCCGAGCTTCATCCGCGTGCACTCCACGATCGGCTTCGGGGCGCCGAAGAAGGCCGGCACCGCGGCCGCCCACGGCGAGCCGCTCGGCGCCGACGAGATCAAGGCCGCCAAGACCTCCTACGGCTGGCCCGCGGAGGAAAGCTTCCTGGTCCCCGACGGCGTGCGCGAGCACTTCGCCGAGGTGATGGGCAAGCGCGGCCACGCGCTGCGCACCGAGTGGGACGCGATGTTCGCGCGCTACCGCGAGCAGTACCCCGAGCTGGCCGCGGAGCTGGACATGATGAACCAGCACACGCTGCCGGAGGGCTGGGACGCCGACATCCCCGTCTTCGAGGCGAACGCGAAGGGCGTGGCCAGCCGCGACTCCTCACAGAAGGTGCTCAACGCGATCGCGCCCCACGTGCCGTGGCTGATCGGCGGCGCCGCAGACCTGGCGCCGTCCACCAAGTCCAACCTGACGTTCCAGGGCGCCGGCAGCTTCGAGGCGGGCAACTACGGCGGCCGCAACCTGCACTACGGCATCCGCGAGCACGCGATGGGCTCGATCACCAACGGGCTCGCGCTCAACGCGCTGCGCTCCTACGCCTCGGGCTTCCTGATCTTCAGCGACTACATGAAGCCGCCAATCCGCCTGTCCGCGATCATGGAGCTGCCGGTCGTCTACATCTTCACCCACGACAGCATCGGCGTCGGCGAGGACGGCCCCACCCACCAGCCGATCGAGCAGCTCGCCCAGCTCCGCGCCACGCCGGGCCTGATCACCATGCGCCCGGCCGACGCCAACGAGGTCGCAGAGGCCTGGCGCGTCATCCTGCCGCTCAAGGAGCAGCCGGTGTGCCTGATCCTCAGCCGCCAGGCGCTGCCGACGGTGGACCGATCCAAGTACGCCTCGGCCAAGGGCGTCGCGAAGGGGGCCTACGTCCTGGCCGACTGCGACGGCACGCCGGAGGTGATCCTGATGGCGACGGGTAGCGAGGTGGCGCTGGCGATGGGCGCGCACGAGACGCTGACCGGCGAGGGCATCGCCTCGCGCGTGGTGTCGATGCCGTCGTGGGAGCTGTTCGAGCAGCAGCCGCAGGAGTACCGCGACGAGGTGCTGCCGCCCGGGGTGACCGGCCGCGTGACGATCGAGCAGGCCGCGACTATGGGCTGGGACCGCTACGCCGGCGCGTCGGGCAAGATCATTGGCATGCACACCTACGGCGCGTCGGCCCCGCTGTCCTCGCTGCTGACCAAGTTCGGCTTCACCCCGGAGAAGGTGGCCGAGGCCGCCCGCGAGCAGGCGATGGCCAGCCGCGCGAAGGCGAAGACTCCCGCCTGACGCCGGCCTCCCCCCGGGAGGCACCAACGGATGCAGGTCCAGGGGCGCTGCCCCTGGCGGGTCCAGGGCAGAGCCCTGGCCTTCCTTACCGGAGAACCACCGATGCCCGACACGAACCCCGCCGCCTCCGGCCCCGACACCCAGTCCGACAATCCTCAGGCCGGCACCGGCCGGGAGAGCCCGCTGCGCCAGCTCGGCGAGCGCGGCCAGTCGGTGTGGCTCGACTTCATCCGCCGCTCGTTCCTGGCCGACGGCAGCCTGACCAAGCTGGTGGAGGAGGATGGCCTCGGCGGCGTGACCTCCAACCCGTCGATCTTCGAGAAGGCGATGGGTGGCGGCGACGACTACGACGCGCAGTTCAAGCAGCTCGCGGCGAAGGGCGACCACGATGCCTCGGCGCTGTACGAGGCGATGGCGGTCGATGACATCCGGGCGACAGCCGCGATCCTGCTGCCCGTGTTCGAGCGCACGGAGGGGCTGGACGGCTACGTCAGCCTGGAGGTCTCTCCCTACCTCGCCCTGCACGCCGACGAGAGCATCGCCGAGGCGCGCCGGCTGCACGCCATGGTCGACCGGCCGAACCTGATGGTGAAGGTGCCCGGCACGACCGAGTGCGTGCCGGCGATCCGCACGCTGATCGCGGACGGCATCAACATCAACGTCACCCTGCTGTTCTCGATCGACGCCTACAAGGCGGTGGCCGAGGCCTACATGGCCGGGCTGGAGGAGCGCCACGCCAAGGGCGAGGACATCAGCCGCATCTCGTCGGTCGCCTCGTTCTTTGTCAGCCGCATCGACGCCGTGATCGACAAGAAGATCGACGAGCGCCTCAAGGCCAACGACCCGGAGACACCGGCGCTCAAGCTGATCCGCGGCAAGGTCGCGATTGCCAACGCCAAGCTTGCCTACGTCTACTACAAGGACATGGTCGCTACCCCGCGCTGGCAGACGCTCAAGGCCGCCGGCGCCAACCCGCAGCGCCTGCTGTGGGCCAGCACGGGGACCAAGGACAAGGCGTACAGCGACGTGCTCTACGTCGAGGAACTGGTCGGCGCGGAGACGGTCAACACCATTCCGCCCGCCACGATGGACGCGTTCCGCGACCACGGCACCGCGCGCTCCTCGCTGGAGGAGGACGTCGACGGTGCCCGCCACATCATCGACGAGGCCAAGCGCCTGGGCCTCGACCTCGCCAACGTCACGAAGACGCTGGTCGACGACGGCGTGAAGCTGTTCGCCGACGCGTTCGACAACCTCCTCGGCGCGGTCGCGGGCAAGCGCACCAAGCTGCTCGGCGCCACCGTCTCCGACCTCAAGCTCACCCTGCCCGAGGCGCTGCAGACGGCGGTGGACGCCGAGATGGAGTCCTGGCGCGCCGGCGGCAAGGTGCGCCGCCTGTGGGCGCACGACGCCTCGCTGTGGACCGGCGAGGACGAGGCGGAGTGGCTGGCTTGGCTGCACGTCGTGCAGGAGCGCACCGAGCACGCGGACGAGCTGACCGCGTTCGGCAAGGAGGTCGCCGACGCCGGCTTCACCCAGGCCCTGCTGCTCGGCATGGGCGGATCGAGCCTCGGCCCGGAAGTGCTCGCCGAGACGTTCGGCCACCGCGGCGGCCACCCCGAGCTGCACGTGCTCGACAGCACCGACCCGCAGCAGGTCGCGACCTTTGCCGGCAAGCTGGACCTCGCGAAGACGCTGGTGATCGTCTCGTCCAAGTCGGGTGGCACGCTGGAGCCCAACATCCTCAAGGCCTACTTCTTCGACGCCATGCAGAAGGCCGTCGGCGCCGACAAGGCGGGCAGCCACTTCGTCACCGTGACCGACCCCGGCTCGCACATGGAGGACGTCGCGAAGCGCGACGGCTTCCGCCACATCTTCCACGGCGACAAGAAGATCGGCGGCCGCTACTCCGTGCTGTCGAACTTCGGCCTGGTGCCCGCCGCCGCCATGGGCATCGACGTCGCGCAGTTCCTCGCCAGCGCCAACCTGATGGTGCAGGCCTGCGCCGCCGGCACGCCGCCCAAGTACAACCCCGGCGTGCAGCTCGGCGTGACGATGGGCGTGGCCGCGAAGCACGGGCGCGACAAGCTGACCATCGTCGCCTCCCCCGGGATCGCCGACATGGGCGCCTGGCTGGAGCAGCTCGTCGCGGAGTCCACCGGCAAGCAGGGCCAGGGCGTGGTGCCCGTCGACGGCGAGACGCTGGCCTCTCCCGACCACTACGGCGAGGACCGGCTGTTCGCCTACCTGCGCCTGAACGACGCCCCGGACGCCGCGCAGGACAAGGCGGTGGAGGCGCTGGAGAAGGCGGGGCAGCCGGTGATCCGCGCCGGCCTCAACGGCCATGCCGAGATCGCCCAGCAGTTCTTCCTGTGGGAGTTCGCGACCGCGGTGGCCGGCACCATCCTCGGCATCAACGCGTTCAACCAGCCCGACGTCGAGGCCAGCAAGATCGAGACCCGCAAGCTGACCGACGCCTA
>CAXSFE010000180.1:0-5089 GCA_964236585.1 uncultured Acetobacteraceae bacterium | reverse complement strand
CCTCGATCTGGGCGAGCTCGGCGCCGAGCTGGCTCAGGCGGCTGGGGTTGGGCTGGATCAGCGGGATCTTCATGTGACACCGGGCAGCGCCCGCTCCTCCGGAACCCTGGCCCCGTCCTGCCGAGCACCGGGCGGCGGGCCCCGCCATGGAAGACGCAACGCCGCGCCGGATCAAGCACGCTTCCGCCGCGATGCCCACGCCGTCCCCGTGCGCCACGACGGACAGCAAGCATGTTCTTTCTTGAAAGAAAGAACCAAAGAACTTCTGCCCGAAAGGCTCCGGAGCCGGCCGGGAGCCCGTGCCCCCATGGGCAAAGTCTTTTTGCTTCTTTTTCTCCAGAAAAAGAAGAGCCTTGCCTTCCTGCGGAGAGGGCAGGGCGACAGCAGCCCCTAGACCTTGGCCAGCGCCCGCTTCCACTGGCCGGCGACCGCGGTCTGGTCCGGGCTCGGGCTGCGGCCCTCGGCGGCGCCCATGACGTTGTAGTGCTCCCCGGCGGACGCGACCTTGCCCTGCTTCACGGCCAGGGCGACGTCGGCGTAGGTCTGCATGTACCAGCGCTCGTCCACGTTCGGCGTGGCCCCCAGGCGGCCCTCGAGGAAGCCGTAGCCGATGTAGTGCGCGCGCGCGTCCTCGACGGAGCCGCTGCGCACGCCGGCGGCGATGTCCGGGTTCTCCCGCAGGTAGCCCGCCTCGTTGAAGTCGCTGGACGCGGCGGCGACCTGCAGCAGGAGGGTGAGCAGCTCCTTGGGGATCTTCACGGACCTGGCCGCGGCGAACGACGCCCGGTCCATGCCGATGGAGCGCAGGATGCTGTCGAGGGGGGGCACATACATCTGGGTGGATCCTGACCTGCTTGAGGGACCGCTACTCGGCCGCATTCCGTCCCCGGGCCGCCGCGTACCGCGGCCTGCGGCCACCGGCCGCCGATCCTGCCGCGGCCGCGCCGGAAATCTTCTTGCCGCGCAGCGACACGCCGAGCTGCTCCGCCACCTCGCCGAGGTAGCGCTCCTGCTGCCCGCGGCGCTGCTCCGGCATCGCCCAGGCGTCGCGGACCAGCGCGTGGCACCGCCGGATCTCGTCCACGTGGCGCTCGCCGTCGAGCGCGTGGGTGACGCTCTGCGCATGGCGCCGGTGGACGTTGAGGGGCTCCGCCACGTAGGCGACCTTCCCCCCCTGCCGCTGCAGGACCTCCAGGTAGAGCCGCCAGTCGCCCGCCATCCTGAACGTCCGCAGCGCCGCCTCGCAGCTGTCCAGGGCCTGCAGCAGCGCGTCGCGCCGCCAGACCACGGCGCTCACGTTGAGGATCAGGTTCTTGACCGACAGGAAGCGCTCGGCGAACGCGGCCGCGTCGAACACCTCCGTCCTGGCCAGCGCGCCCGGCTCGACCGAGGCGTAGTACTCCCGGTAGCTGCCCCACTGCGGGCTGCCGTCCAGGTCGATCGTCCGGCTGTCGCAGAACCCGAGCCGGATCGCCGGGTCGCGGGCCATCGGCGCCAGCACGTTCGCCAGGAAGCCGCGGTCGGACAGGTCGTCGGCCTCCGCGATCCAGAGGTACTCCCCGTCCGCGAGCTCGGCGGCGCGGCGCCACTGCGCGAACACGGAGCCCGAGTTCGCCGCGCTGGGCACCAGGCGGATCACGCGCCCCGCCGCCTCGGCGACCGCGGGGATCACGGCCAGGCTGTTGTCGGTGGAGCAGTCGTCCAGCACGACGACCTCGCGCACCGGATGCGACTGCCGGAAGATCGAGCCCAGCCGGTCGGGCATGAAGCGCGCGTAGTTGTAGTTCGGCACCACGACCGAGACCGCCGGCAGGTCGGGCAGCACCAGGCGCAGCAGCCGTCCGGTGTAGTCGCAAAAGTCGAACCGGGTGGCGACCAGCGCCTGGCGGCCGGCACGCTGCCCCGCCGAGATGCCGGCGTCGAGCGAGGCGCGCACCGCGCCGGCCATCGCGACGACGTCGCCGTAGCCCACGACGCAGCCCTCCCCGGCCTCGCGCAGCATGTCGGGGATGCCGCCGGCGCGGTCGAACGCGAACACCGGCAGGCCGGCGCCGAGCGCCTCCATCACCACGGTCGGGAACGGGTCCTCGCGCGAGGTCAGCACGAACGCGTCCGCAGCCGAGAACACCGCCGCCATGTCGTCGCGGTAGCCGGCCATGCGGAAGGTCCCGCACGCCTCAGCCTCGGCGATCTCGGCGCCCAGCCAGTCGCGCAGCCCCGGGTCCATGCCCCCCACCCAAACCAGGCAGACGCGCCCCGCGCCGGCGGCCCCGTCCTGCACCCCCGACTCCTGCATCCTGGGCGCCTGCAGCAGCCGCCAGAGCTGCAGGAACAGGTCGAACCCCTTGCGCAGGTCCGCATAGCCGACGCCGAGGACCATCCTGTCCCCCGCGCCGAGGCCGAGGCCGAGGCGCGCGGCGGCGCCATCGGCCTCGCAGAACGCGACGTTCCGGTATGACCCCTGCGGCATGACCACCATGCGCTCGTCCGCCGCCACGCCGAGCTCGCCCAGGATCGCGTCGCGCACGAAGGCGGCCGCGAACACCACGCGGTCTGCCGCGTCCACGCCGGCCTTCGCGCTGGCGACGAGGTGCTTCTCGCGCAGGATCCGCGGCAGCTCGTGGATCTGCAGCACCGAGCGCAGGCCGGCGGCCCGGAGGTAGGGCGTCACGCGCGCGGCGGCCGCGGTGTTGACCACCGCGCCGGCGAACCCGGCCTCGGCGAGGCTCTGCAGCTTGGCGGAGAGCTGCGCGTCCGACGCGATGACCGTCGTCGGCGCCTGCGCCGAGTAGGCGTCGAGCAGCGCCCCGCCGTCGAGCAGCAGGATCTCGCACTCCACGCCGAACGCCGCGTGCAGCATTCGCGCCGTGCCGAGCAGAAGCTGCTGCGCGCCGCTGGGAAACGCGTCGTGGCCCACGAGGACGACCCTGGGCACGGCCTCCTGGCGCCCATGCCCGGAGACGGCGCGCGCGGTGGCGTTCAGGTAGGCCGCGCCGAAATGCAGGTCGGGCTCCAGGTAGGCGCCCTCGCACCACTCGTTCCACGCGTTCACGCAGACGATGGCCTCGCCGAAGAACGGCGCCGCCTGGGCGCGGGCCACGAGCCCGGACAGCCAGGCCTCGTACTTGGCCGGCGTGGAGCCGGCGAGCACGATGCCGTTGCCCTGCCGGCGCGCGTCGTTGTCCCAGCTCGGCACCGCCGTCCTGACCAGCGGGAACCCGGGATCGGGCGCGTCGAGCGAGACGCGGACCACGTCGTCGTAGTGGTAGATCTTGCCCGCGAAATCGTAGTCCAGGGTGCGAAAGCCCGGGTTCGCCGGCGCAAGGTTGCTGGTCAGCTTGTGCGGCGGGAACTCGATCGCGCCGTCCAGGCCGAACTCCGCGGGATCGTCCGCGCCGAAGCTCTGCGCCATCACCAGGATCGGGTCCTCGCCGAACTCGGTGCGGAAGATCTCGCGCCAGCGCCGGATGGTGCGCGCGGGCTCGGGGATCAGGCCCGGCCGGTAGACCATCAGCACCGGGCGCCCCTTCAGGCGGATGTAGCGCGGGTCCCTGAAGTGGGCCGCGAACTCGGCCGCCATCGCCGTGTCGTCCTGGGGGCGGTAGTCCTGCGAGATCAGCACCTCGCTGTCCGCCCCGTCCCAGCGCCTGGTCCAGTTCTCGTTGGCCCACATCAGCGCGAACGGCATGTCCAGGCCGGGCTCGGCGAGGAAGCGCTGCAGCGGCTTGTCCATCAGCCGGCGGCCGTTGAACCAGTAGTAGTAGAAGACGAAGCCGTGCACCCCGGCCGCCTGCGCCATCTCGATCTGGCGGCGCATCGAATCCGTCGAGTCCAGGGAATAGAAGCCGAGGTCGCGTGGGATGCGCGGCTGGTAGTGGCCGACGAAGCGGGGCGAGCCGCGCGCGATGTTCGTCCACTCGGTGAAGCCCTTGCCCCACCAGCTGTCGTTCTCCTCGAAGGCGTGGAACTGCGGCAGGTAGTAGGCCAGCAGCTTGACCTTCGGGCGGGCGCCCCGGTCGAGCCCGCGGAACTCCTCGAAGTCCGGGCTCGGCCTGGTGAAGTGCTTGACCTCGCGCGAGACCGTGGGCTCGTCGTCCGCGATCTTGCCGACCACGCCCGGCTCGCCCCGGTGCGCCAGGTAGTGCAGCAGCGGGTTGCCGCTCGTGTCGCCCCCGAGATAGCGGTCCACGTAGAACTTGACGTCGAACTCGCCCGACGGGTTGCGGCACTCCCGGTGGCCGTAGCTGTGGAAGTGCCCGAACAGGTCGACCCCGGCGGCCACGACGTCGAGGTTGTTGCGCGCGTAGTACTCGGCGTCGAAGTCCGGGATGGGGCTGAGCGGCGTGGCCTGGCAGCCGGCGAGGTAGTGCGACAGCGCGCAGGCGTCCGCCGCGATGTCGTACCGGCTCCGATACCACGCGGTGCTGAACAGCGGCCCCGGGTCGCGGCCCTGCCGGTCGCCGTGCAGGACGAAGTGCAGCAGCGGCTGCATCCCCGACGCCACGACGTCCGGGTTGCACCCGAGATACCACAGCGGCTCGAAGTAGCGGTTCGGGTTCCGCCCCTCCCGGTAGCCGAAGCCGAAGAAATGCTCGAGCGCGGAAATGTCGGCGTCGCGCACGTCCGGGTAGGCCGACAGGTAGAACGCCTCGTCGAACAGCCCGGACTGGCCGATGATCCGCAGCTGGTGCGCCCTCAGCCCGGCCTCGAAGGCCTGCTGGTCCCTGGCCCTCTCGGCGTCGGGGGCCGCCGGGGTCTCCTGACGGGCGTCCGGCGGCCTGCCCATCGGGAGCGGACCACGCCGGCCAACCAGTTGTTCCAGGAAGTCCGTCATGTCGCCGGTCGGGGTCCTGCATGGCTGCGTGCCTACCGCCATACCTACAGCCCCGGACGCAGGACGCCAGAGATTTCAGCTTCCCCGGGAAGATTTCGGTGTAATGGTGCCTGGGGTTGTGCAGCTGGCCCCTGGAGGATGGTCTCGGATGCAGGATCAGGCGACGTTCAACCCCCGCGGGGGCCACCACCCCGCCGGCGGAACAGCCGGCGCCCGCACCGGCGCGTCGTGCCCGGCCGGCCGGCCGGCCGCCTC
>CAXSFE010000179.1:0-5141 GCA_964236585.1 uncultured Acetobacteraceae bacterium | reverse complement strand
GCCGGTCCAGGGGCGGCTCGCCCCTGGCGGGTCTGGGCGGAGCCCAGCCTTGCTTTCTTCACTTCGCGACGAGGTACGCCGTCGCCGCCCCGAAGTAGCGCGTCTCGAAGCTGATGCGCACCGGGACCGCGGGGGTGCCGGGGCTGATCGAGGCGAACCAGGCCGAGCCGTGCAGCGGCCTGGCGGCGGCGGCGCGGTCCGCGTCCCTTGCGAAGCCCGCGAGCTGGTGGCCCTCCAGGTCGCAGCGCAGGGCGCGGCCGCTGAAGGTGGAGCGGCCGGTGGGCTCCAGCGTCTCCTCGCCGACGGTGCGCGAGGACAGTTCGCTGAGGCGATGGCCGTCGAAGGTGTGACGGGTGCCGTCGCAGCGCCCGGTGCGTGCGACCGCCGAGACCAGCTCGGCCATGGCGCTGAGGTTGTCGATGGTGCCGGCCTGCTGCGCGGCGGGGACCGGCTCGCGCTCCTCCTCGACGGGCGGCGCGAGCTGCACGACGTGGGGCTGGCCGCCGGAATAGTCGATCTGGGTGACGTGCGGGCGGCCGCGGAAGTCGCCGACGGCGTAGTAGCGCACCGGACGGGCGTGGGAGTCCTCGAGCGTGCCGGTGGCGGTGCTGTCGACGTGGGCGTGCAGCAGGACGCCGAACATGCCCGCGGTGTCGAAGACGAGCTTCACCTCGTAGGCGGCGGGCCCGATCGCGTAGCTGGCGTGCAGGCGCAGAACGGGGAGCGCCGCGGCATAGGCGACATAGGCGACAGCGACGGCGGGGGCGATGGCCACGGCGGGAGCGACTGCGACAGCAGGGGCGGCAGATGCCACCGGCGCAGGGTCGGCGGTGGCGGCGGCAGGGGAAAGCAGCAGCACCACCGCCGCGCGGACGGCGAGGCCGGTGTCGGCAAGGCGGGCGGCGGTGCGAGGCCCGGACGCGAGGCGCGTCAAACCGGCGCCTCGGCCAGCAGGGCAGCGAGGTCGAGGCGGCGCGTGGTCATGACAAGGCGGCCGTCCGGCTCCCGCGGCCAGTCCGCCTCCGGCCTGTCGCGGTACAGCTCGACGCCATTGCCGTCGGGGTCGCGGAGGTAGAGCGCCTCGCTGACGCCGTGGTCGGACGCGCCGTCGAGCCCGACCCCTGCGGTGCGCAGGCGGCGCAGGGCATCGGCGAGGGCGGCGCGCCCGGGATAGAGGACCGCCAAGTGGTAGAGGCCGGTGGTGCCGGGCGCGGGCGGGGAGCCGCCGAGGCTCTCCCAGGTGTTGAGCCCGATGTGGTGGTGGTAGCCGCCGGCGGACACGAAGGCGGCCTGGTTGCCGATGCGCTGGGTCAGCGCGAAGCCCAGCACGCCGCAGTAGAAGCCCAGCGCACGGTCCAGGTCGGCAACCCTGAGATGGACGTGGCCGATCCGGGTCGCGGGGTCGATCGGGGCGCTGCTCGGCACGTGCGGTCTCCGGGTGCTGGGGCGCCGGGCGCGTGGTCCTGGAGCGCCAGGGTGCGCGCCGGGGCGTGCGGGTGGGCTGCAATGCGCACGATCCGGGCGGGGTTGTCGAGGCGGGGTCGTGGGAGCCCCTGGGCGGCGCCGGCCAGGGTTGCGCGGCGCCCGGGATGCCACTAGAAGCCGGCGGATCGGATGGGCGCGTAGCTCAGCGGGAGAGCATCGCCTTCACACGGCGGGGGTCACAGGTTCAATCCCTGTCGCGCCCACCATCCGCTCCCGGCCCTCCCGAGCCGGATCCGACGACATCGACCGACCTGCGGCCTTCGAGTGCCGCGTCACGTGTGCTATGTCTGCCGGCGCGTGTGGCCTGCAACGCCGGCCACGGTCGTTGCGGAAGGCCCGTTCAGCAGGAAGAACGCCGATGACCCTGACCCGTGCCGTGGCTGCGCTGCTGGTTCTCGGGACGCAGGGCGCGCTGGCGCAGGACGCGCGCCCGCCGGCGCAGATCGCGAACCACGCGAACGGCCTGGAGTACCAGCCGACCCTGGGCGGGGTCGAGGCGCGCGAGCAGAACGCCGGGGTGCAGCCGTCGGGCAAGCAGCTGTCCACGGAGGACAAGGAGCTCGACCAGATCAACCGGCAGCTCCTCGGCCCGAAGGCCGCGCCGCCCGTGCCCGATCCCGGACGGTAGCCGCCCCCCGCCGCCGACCAAGCGCCCGGACCAACCCGTCCCTCCGCCCGCCAAGGTCTGGAGAACCCCTTCCCTTAAGAAGTGGATTCCAAAGGCTCGCCTTTGGCGGAGTTTGAGGCAGAGCCTCAACCTTGCTTCCTGTCCCAAGCCCCGCGTCGCCTCAGAACCCGAACATGTGGTCGAGCGAGAACCCCCCCTCGTCGTCCATCAGCCCGTGGTAGCCGAACAGCCGGCAGGTCGGGTCGCGGATGATCACGTAGCCGTCCGCGCCCGCCCGGCGCAGCAGCGCGTCGCCGAACACCGCGTCGGGGAACACGAGGCGCGACCCGGAGCAGGCGATGGACAGCGCCTCCTCGGCGATCACCGCGCCGGCGCTGTCGTGCAGCAGCAACGTGGTGCTGGAGCGCGGGTGCCAGGCGGCGGACGCGGCGTAGCTCAGGTGGGTGAAGGCGCGCCGGCGCCCCTGCCCCAGCCGGAGGAACAGCCTCGTGGACAGCCCGGGCGGCGGCCCGGAGTACGACTGCGGCTCGTCGCGGTAGGTCATCGCGGTGTTGAAGATGTGCGACCCGAAGCTGCTCTCTGCGGCGTGGCCGCTGCCGCGGTGCTCGTAGCGCACCAGGGCGTGCATCCAGCCGTCCGCCTCGCCGCCGTCGCGGAAGTCATAGGCGAGGTCCGCGTGCCCGCCCTCCGAGTCGAGCCGCGCGCGGGCGGCGGGGTCGAGCCCCTCGCACAGCCCGGCGAGGTCGAGCCCGATGTCGAACAGCCGCGGCAGGTTGCCGAGGAAATGCTCGACGAGGAGCGTGCCCTCCGCGTCGAACAGGTCGAGGCGCAGCGGCAGGCTGGCCTGCCGCTCGGCCATCGGCGTCGGCTGCACGATCGAGCGGAACGTCGCCATCGGCAGCACCGGGAACGGCAGGATGTAGCCCCGCCCCAGCAGCGGCGACAGCGCGGGGATGCCCGGGTCCGGGCGCAGGTCGGCGCGCTCGACGTTCATGTGCGCGATGCGGGTGCGCCCGGCGCGGGTGATCTCGTAGCGCGGCCGGACGAAGTGGCGGCCGGAGCGCACCTCGATCTGCGACGGCCAGCGCAGCCCGGGCAGCAGCGCGCCGACGTCGATGGCCACGCTGGCGAACGGCGCGACCTCGCGCTCCAGCACCACCGGCACCTCCGCGCCCATCCGGTCAAGCGACACCGTGCCGGCCGGGATCGGCGCCGCGTGGCTGTTCTGCACCCACAGCAGCACGCGCTCGTCCTCGCGCGGCGCCGGCAGCCCGGCGTAGCGGTCGCTCGGCCAGGCGTTGGCGTCGTGCGTGCACGACAGGCTCGCCTCGTTGCCCGACCCATAGGTGTCGACCGCGTACTTCACCACGTCGTGCCCGGCCACGCCGATCGCGTGGATGAACAGCTGCCCCGCGAACTCCGGCAGCCCGAAGCGGGCCCGAACCTCCGCACTGTCGATGGAGATGCCGCCCGCGTGCTCCGGCACCGCCTGCTCCCACGTCGCCAGCACCGCCCCGTCCCCGTCGAACAGCCGCAGCCACAGCCGCACCGACCCGGCCCCATACCCCGCCCAGTAGTTCGCGGTGACCAGGCGCGTCGACAGCCCGTCGCGGTCGCGGAAGAAGGCGTAGTTCGTCGCGAAGTTCAGCCGGTCGAGATACGTCCGCGCCGTCAGCATCCCCGCCGGGATGCGCGCCTCGTCCAGCGTCGCCACCGCCATGCCCGCCGGCAGCAGCCCGCGGATGCGCTCGACCGTGCGCCCGGCGTTGAACTGCGCCACCAGCAGCGTCGCCGCCGCCGAGCGCGGCAGGTCAACCAGCGCCGCGGCCGGAACGCCGGCAGTGCGCGCGCCAAGCCGCGAGACGTCGTGGACGTAGGACTCGCCGGCCCGCGGCATCTGCGGGTGCAGCGCGAACAGGGCGTCGGCGGTGCCGTCGGGGTCGTACACCGCGAGCGGGCCGGCGTCGCGCAGGCGGGCGGCAAGCACCCCGATCGCCTCGGCGGCGAGGGGGTGGGCGAAGGCCTTGTAGAGCACGTTGCCGCCCTGGCGGGCGTCGAAGGTCTGGATGTCGAGCATGGCGGGACCTCAAGGCAGGGGCAGGAAGCAAGCCCGGGCTCTGCCCGGACCCGCCAGGGGCGAGCCGCCCCTGGACCGGCATCCGAGAGGAAAGGGCATGCTTGCTTTCACCAGGATTCTCAAGGCTCCGCCTTGAGCGGAGTCCAGAGGCAGAGCCTCTGGCCTTTTTTCCTAGAGCCCCAGCCTCCGCCGCATCTCCTCCGCCGCCTCCGCAGTGTCGTCAAGCGGCGCCGCCGGCCACTGCTCCAGCCGCCCCGCGAACGGCCGCGCCCTGCCCTCCTCCGCCAGCCCTTGTAGGAACAGCCCGATGCGCCGCGAGCGCCCCGGCAGCTCTGCCAGCAGCACCGGCGCCGCCGTCGCCACCGCCTCGGACACCATCGACACGCTGTCGATCGTGGCCACGATCACGTCGGCGCAGGCGAGCAGCCCGAAATACGGGTTCTCGCCGCGCATGTCCCACACCAGCGCGCCGAGCGGCCGCAGGCCCGCCTCCAGCACCGCGCGCACCGCCGGGTCCGTGCGCCGCGACGCCGTCAGCGCCAGGCCGACCCGATCCCGCTGCATCATGCCCGCAAGCCCCGCCACCAGCGACGCCCCCTCCGCCGGCCCGAGCCGGAACCGCCCGTTGCTGCCGCCCACCAGCACCGCGACCAGCGGTCGCGGCAGCCCCGCAAGCCGCGGCATCCAGACGGCACGGGCGGCGGCCAGCCGCTCCGGCGTCGCCCGGTGCAGCGCGGTGCGGGTGACCAGGACGTTGGGGCCGCCCAGCTCGTCGTGCCGGCTGACGACCACGAGGTCGAACCGCCGCAGGTCCATGCGCGGGGCCTGGACCTGGACGACCCGCGCGCCGCGCCGGCACAGGGCCGCACCGACCGCGGCGCCCACGCCGCCCACCGCGATCGCCAGCGGCGGCACCGGGTCCGAGGCGAGGCCCGCCACCCGCAGCGGCCG
>CAXSFE010000178.1:0-5182 GCA_964236585.1 uncultured Acetobacteraceae bacterium | reverse complement strand
CCCGGACGGCCTCCGCGTGCTCCTCGGCGCCACCGTCCTCGCCGCCCAGCCCGCAGGCCCCGGCGCGCGGCGCGTCACCGCCGTCTTCGCCTCGCCGCTGGTGCGCGCCCGCGTCACCGCCGAGACCGCCGCCGCCGCCCTCGCCCTGCCCGTCGCCCTCGACCCCGACCTGCAGGAGGTCTGCTTCGGCGAGCAGGAGGGCCAGCCGATGGGCGACTGGTACGACAGCTGGATCGCCGGCGACTACACCCCCGCCGGCGCCGAGCCCTTCGCCGAGCTGCGCGCCCGCATCGTCCCCGCGATCAACCGCGCCCTGGCGCAGCCCGGCCCGGTCCTCGTCGTGGCCCACGGCGCCCTGTTCCGCGCCGTCCGCTCCGCCATGGGCCTTGCCGTCAACGTCCGCACCCCGAACGGCCTGCCCATGTGGTGCGAGCCCTCCGAAGCGGGCTGGACCCTGACCGCGGTGTCCTGAAAAGGAAGCAAGGTTGAGGCTCTGCCTCAAACTCCGCCAAAGGCCAAGCCTTTGGAATCCAATCCTTAAGCAAGGCCGGTCCAGGGGCGGCTCGCCCCTGGCGGGTCTGGGCAGCGCCCAGCCTTCCTTCTCAGCCCCGCCCCGCCTCCGTCTCCCGCTCCGTGATCTGCCGCCCGAACAGGCTCCCCACCAGGTCCGCCAGCAGCAGCGCGCTGCGCCCCCTCACGTCCAGGAACGGGTTCAGCTCGACGACATCCACCGACGTCACCAGCCCCGAGTCGTGCAGCATCTCCATCACTAGGTGCGCCTCGCGGTAGGTCGCGCCCCCCGGCACCGTCGTCCCCACCCCCGGCGCCAGCACCGGGTCCAGGAAGTCCACGTCCAGGCTGACGTGCAGCATCGCCCCCTTCGCCGCCACCTTGTCCAGCACCCGGCGCAGCGGCACCGCGACCCCGAACTCGTCGATCACCCGCATGTCCACCACGTCGATGCCGCGCGCCCGCAGCGCCTGCCGCTCCGCCCGGTCCACCGAGCGTATCCCGAACAGGTGCAGATCCTGCGGCTCGATCCGGCAAGCCGCGCCCGCCTCCCCGAACACCGCCTCCAGCCCCGCCTCCCCGCACAGCAGCGCCGCCGACATGCCGTGCATGTTCCCCGACGGCGTCGTGTCCGGCGTGTTGAAGTCCGCATGCGCGTCCAGCCACAGCACCACCAGCGGCCGCCCCGCATCGCGCGCATGGCGTGCCACCCCCGTGACCGTGCCCATGCTCAGGCTGTGGTCCCCGCCCAGGAACACCGGCACCGCCCCGCCCCGCATCGCCTCCTGCGCCCGCCCCGCCAGCAGCCGCGACCACGCCGCCACCTGCCCGAGGTTGCGCAGATGCGCGTCCGGCAACGCCACCGCCACCGGCTCCGGCACCGCCAGGTCCCCCCAGTCCTCCACCGACAGCCCCAGCTCGCGCAGGCCGTCCACCAGCCCCGCCACGCGCAGCGCCACCGGCCCCATCACCGCGCCCCGTTGCCCCGCCCCGGCATCCACCGGCGCGCCGACCACCACGACCTTCATGGCTGGGCTTCAGGAAAAGAAAGGCCAGGGGCTCTGCCCCTGGACCCCGCCAAAGGCTCGCCTTTGGAAACCGTCACTGAAGATACCCTTTCGAATGCGGGTCTGGGGGCGCTCGCCCCCAGCGGGTCCAGGGCAGAGCCCTGGCCTTCCTCACCCCAGCAGGTCCTCGACCACGATCGGCGTATGGCGCACCCGCACCCCCGTCGCGTGGTACACGGCGTTGGCGATCGCCGCCGGCATCCCCACGATGCCGATCTCGCCAACCGCCTTCGCCCCGATGGCGTTCACCACCAGGTCCTCCTCATCCACCATCTCGACGACGACCTCGCCGACGTCCGCGCTGGTCGAGATGTGGTACCCCGCCAGATCCTGGTTCGCGAACCGCGCCCGCGGCCGGTCGACCTTCGTCTCCTCCAGCAGCGCGAAGCTCGCCCCCCACACCATCCCGCCCGCAAGGTTCGAGCGCGCCGTCCTTGGGTTGATGATCTTCCCGCACGCGAACGCGCCCACCATCCGCGCCACCCGGATCGTGCGCAGCAGCGGATCAACGTGCACCTCCGCGAACTGCGCCCCGAACGAGTACGTCGCGTGCGTCTTCGTCACCGGCCCCGCCATCGCGATCCCGCCGAGCAGCCCATACTGCATCTTCGCCGCATCCATCGACTCCGGCTTCCACTCCGACGCCGCCTCCAACGACCCCGCCGGCGTCGCCTTCAGCACATCCTCGAGCGTGTGCGCCGCGCCGTCCGCGCCCACCACGTGCCCGCCCGCGAGCTGCAGCCCCGCAACGTCGCGCCCCGCGAACGGCCCGCCCTCGGCCACCGCCGCCGCCAGCACCTTCTCCCGCAGCGCCAGCGCCGCCAGGTGCACCGCCGACCCCGCCGACCCGGTGGTAATCGACCCGCCCGACATCGGCCCGGACGGCAGCGTGCTGTCGCCCAGCTCCACCCGCACCCGCTCGTCCGCCACGCCCAGCACGTCCGCCGCCACCTGCCCGAGCACGGTGTATGCCCCCGTGCCCACGTCGTGCGCCGACGTCCTGACCCGCAGCGTCCCGTCCGCTGACAGCGCCACCTGCGCCGCCGCCGGCGCCATCGCCGACGGGTACGTCGCGGTGGCGCAGCCATACCCCACCAGCACCCCGTCCGGCGTCGTCATCGACCCCACGCCCGGCGTGCGCCTGTCCCAACCGAACCGCTCCGCCCCGCGCCGGTAGCACGCCACCAGCGAGCGGCTCGACCACGGCAGCCCCTTGACCGGGTCGACCGCCGGCTCGTTCTTCAGCCGCAGCGCGATCGGATCCATCCCCAGCGCCACCGCCAGCTCGTCCACCGCGCTCTCGAACGCGAAGAACGACGGCGCCTCCGCCGGCGCGCGCTGGAACCCCGGCGTGTTCACGTCGGTCGCCACCGTGCTCTCCTGCGTGCGGATGTTGGCGATGTCGTACATCCGCGCCGTCACGTCGGTGCCCGGGAACGCCACGTGGTCGATCTCGGAGCTCTGCCCGACCGCCTCGTGCACCAGCGCCACCATCGTCCCGTCGCGCTCCGCCCCCAGCGCGATCCGGTTGCGCGTCGCCGGCCGGAACGAGCCCACCGTGAACATCGCGTCGCGCGGCACCACCAGCTTGACCGGCCGCCCCAGCCTGCGCGCCGCCGTGGCGATCAGCACCGTGTGCGCCAGGATCGTCGCCTTGGAGCCGAACGCGCCCCCCACGTAGGGCGAGACCACGTGCACGTCCTCGACCGCGAGCCCGAAGATCGACGCCAGCCCCTGCCGCTGCCCGATCACCCACTGCGACGGGCACTCCACCGTGAGCTTGCCGTCGTTCCAGCTCGCCGTGGTCGCATACAGCTCCATCGGATGGTGGTGCTGCACCGGCGTGACGTACTCCTGGTCCACCCGCACCGGCGCCGCCGCCAGCGCCGCGTCCGCGTCGCCCACGCGCACCGCCGACTCCTTCGCGGTTTCCACGGTGCGCCCCGGATCGTCCATCGCCGCCGACGCCGGCTGCACCGCGTAGTCCAGGCTGACCGCCCGCGCCGCCTGCTCCGCCGCCTCCACCGTGTCCGCCACCACCAGGCCCACGATCTGCCCGGCGTAGTGCACCTCGTCCGAGGTCAGCGGCATGAAGGAGGACTGCATGTGCCCCCCCTTCATCGCGAAGGTCTCGCCGCCCAGCCCCTGGTTCAGGTCGCGGTGCGTCAGCACGAGCTGCACGCCGGCCACGGCTTCCGCCGCCGCCGTGTCGACCTTCGTGATCCGCCCCCGCGCCACCCCGCTGAGCGTCAGCGCCGCGTACGCCGTGCCGCCATGCCCGAAGTCCGCGGCATAGCGCGCCGCCCCCGTCGCCTTGGCCGCCGCGTCGCGACGGACGATGGGCTCGCCGATGCTGCCGTCCATGCCCTTACCCTCTCCTGCTGGCGACCAGGGCCGCCCGCGCCACCGCGCGTGCCCCCAGCTCGACCTTGAACCCGTTCTCCGCGAGCGGCCTCGCACCCGCGAACCCCGCCCGCCCCGCCACCAGCGCGCTCGCATCGTCCAGCCGGACGCCCACGAACGCCGCCTCCGCCTCGCGCGAGCGCCACGGCTTCGTCGCCACCCCGCCCAGCGACACCCGCGCCGCCGTCACCACCGCGCCGTCCATCTCCAGCGCCACCGCCGCCGACACCACCGCATAGGCGTAGCTCGCCCGGTCGCGCACCTTCACGTACGTCGACTTCCGCCCCGCCGGTGTCGCCTGCACCAGGATCGCGGTCACGATCTCCCCGGGAGCGAGCACCGTCTCCGCCGCCGGGTCCTCCCCGTAGGCGACGTGCAGCGCCTCGAACGGAATGGTCCGCGTCCCCTGCGCCGACGCCACCTCCACGCTGGTGTCGAACGCCGCCAGCGTCGTCCCCCAGTCCCCGGGATACGTCGCGACGCACAGCTCCGACCCCCCGAACAGCGCCATCTCCCGCGTGACGCCCCCGGAGGTGGCGCTGCACCCGCTGCCCGGCGCGCGCTTGTTGCAGGCCGACACGCCGTCCCTGAAGTACGGGCACCGCGTGCGCTGCAGGATGTTGCCGCCCACCGTCGCCGCGTTCCTGAGCTGCTGCGACGCCGCGAGCTGCAGGCTCTCCGCCAGCGCCGGGTAGTCGCGCAGCAGCAGCACGTCCTCCGCGACGTCCGCCATCCGCGCCAGCGCCCCGAAGCGCAGCACCGCGCCGGAGGTGTCGAACCCCGCCAGCTCCCCCAGGTGCCCGATGTCGACCACAGAGGACGGCGCCGCCAGGTCCCCGCGCATCAGGTCCACCATCGTGGTCCCCCCCGCGAGCAGCGCCGCCCCCGGCACCGCCGCCAGGGCAAAAGCCTCGCCGAGCGATCTCGGCCGCGCATAGGTGAAGGGCTGCATGTCAGGCCGCCTTCCTGCCGTCGTCGCGCCCGGCGCCGACACGACCAGCCACCTCGCGCACCGCCGCCACGATGTTCGGGTACGCCCCGCACCGGCACAAATTGCCGCTCATGTACTCGCGCACCTGCGCGTCAGAGCCCGCGTGCCCCTCCTCGACGCAGGACACCGCCGACATGATCTGCCCCGGCGTGCAGTAGCCGCACTGCATCGCGTCATGCGCCACGAACGCCGCCTGCATCGGGTGCAGCGC
>CAXSFE010000177.1:0-5210 GCA_964236585.1 uncultured Acetobacteraceae bacterium | reverse complement strand
TCCAGGTCGGCCGGCCGGATGCAGTCCCTGTGCACGATCGTGAGCACCAGCACGCCGTCCGCCGCAAGGGACGCCGGCACGTGCAGCGTGAGCTCCACCTCCCCGCGCACCAGCATCATGCCGAGGAAGTGCCCGTCCGACCACACCGTGACCCGCTGGCGCCGCCGCGGCACCGCGCCCATCGCGAGGATCACCACGTAGGCGGCGTGACCCGCCTCGACCGGGACGTTCAGCGTGCTGGTGTCGCCCGACGCCCACACGAACGTCCCCTCCGGCGCGCACCAGCCGGCGCCCAGCAGGGCGAGCCCGTCGCTGCCGGCCTGGACCGCGATCTCGGCAATCCGCACCAGGCTCATGGCAGGAACACGATCGTCATGGGCACGCTCCTCGAGGCGCCCGGGCCCGCCACGGACACTGCTTCGCCGGACGCGCGGGCCGCCACGCCGCTACCGCGCGGCAAGGCAGGGCAGCAGCGCCTTCGCGGCCAGCCCCGCCAGGATGGCGTAGCCGGCATCGGCGGGATGGATCCCGTCCAGGGTGTAGTACCTCCGGTCGCGCCGGTAGGCCACGCCCCCCATGGTCCCGTCGCCCTCGAAATCCGCCACCCCGTCCGCACCCGCGCCGTTGGCGAGCACCGCCGCGTTGAACGTGTCGATGTCCGCCCGCATCGCCTCCGGCAGGTCGTAGCGCTGCATCTCCGTCGACACCACGACCTTCCACCCCTGGGCGTGCGCGCGCGCAATGTAGGCCTCGAGCGCCGCGTAGGTCTGCTGCCCGCTGCTGCCCTGGGTCACGTCGTTGTCGCCGGCATGGAAGAAGATGAGGTTGTTCGCGGCCCGCGCGTCGAACAGCGGCCGGACGCCCGCGTCGAAACGGGCGAGGCAGTCCTTCACCGGCCGCCCGCCGGCCCCCACCACATGGCTGGTCACGCCCTGCGGCAGCAGCGGCACCACCTGCTCGGCCAGGGTGCTGCCCGGCGCGGCGCCCAGCCCGACCGAGATGCTGTCGCCGTCGAACACGAGCACCGTCACGGGCGGGGCCTGCAGCGACGCGAGCAGGCGCGTCAGGCGCGGAAACGCGGGCGGGACTGTCCCGAAGACCATGCTCGCGAAGAACTCCCGTCGAGGCGCGGCGCACGGGCCGGCAGGCCGGGATATCGCGTTTTCCCGCACCTGCCAACCGGATGTGTGCAGCCCGCCGACCCGCGGGAAGCAGGGCCGGGCCTCCCCGCCCCCGCCACCCCGGTCACCCGGTCGGGACACCCGACCCTTCGGCCAGCACCCTCCAGGCCTGCCGGAGCCGGCAGCCCCTGACGACAGCCGTCCCGCCGGCAGAGGGCTCCGAAGGCAGCCCTTCGGCGCTGCCCACGCCTCCAGCCACGGGGGCGGCGCCTCCGTGCCTTGCCTCAGGCGTCCGCGAACGGATTGCTGGTGTCGCCCGGCGCCGGCACCTGTCCGCCCGGCGTGGCCTGGTCCACCGCGTGCGGCAGGATCTGCGCCAGCATCGGCAGGAACGAGGCCACCGGGATGCCCGCGCTCTGCGCCCAGCCCTGCACCTGCTGGCTGCCGAACATCTGCCCGACCTGGTCGCCGCTGATCGGCAGGTTCGAGCCGTTGCCGACCCAGGACTGCACGTGCTCGCCCATGCCGTTCTGCTGGAACTTCTGCACCAGCCCGCCGATGCCGCCCTGGCTGGCGAGAACCTGCTGCAGCACGCCGCCCATGGCGCCCGCGCCCGCGCCGCCCGCCGCGCCTGCCGCCCCGCCCATCAGGCTGTTCAGGATGCCGCCGAGAAATCCGCTCATGACCGTCCGCTCCCGCCTCTGTTGCGCCTGGCCCTTCCATGCGCCGGAAGCGCTGTGCCGTCGAGGCCGCCGCGCACGCCATCCGGCCGGATGCCGCCGCGCCGCACCCGACATCCGGCGCCTCCCCGCTCAGGGCGTGCCCGGCGCCGCCCTGCCTTCGCCCGGCAGGCCCCCGGACAGCGGCGCCGGCACCGCCCTTGCCGGCAAGGCGCAGGCACAGGGACAGGCCGCCGCGGCGCGATGCACCCGGCCCGTCGCCCGCCGCGCCACCGGACGCTCCGCCCGCATCGCAGGCTCGGGAACCACCACCGCCGGCGCATACAGCACCTGCGGCGGCACGATCACCCCCGGCACAACGACAGGGCGCGCCAGGCCATACCCGTAGGGCGGCGCGACAACCCGCACCCCGTAGCCCCGATACCCCGGGCCATACCCGTAGAACCGCCCGTACCCCGGCCCATACCCGCCAGACCCGAACCGCCCATCCCCGTATCGCCCATCCCCGTATCGCAACCCATAGCCGTCGCGACGACCGTAGCCGTCGCCGGGCCCGCCAGAGCCGCCTCCATACGGGGCCACGAACTGCGCCCGCGCCGGGCCGGGCAGGGCGGCCGCCCCCGCCATCGCGCCCAGCGCCAGCATCGCCACCAACCGAACCTGCATCCCGCCCTCCGTCGCCCTTCGTCGCCGCCGCATCTGGGCGCCGATGGCGGCGGAAACGTGGCGCACCGCCTGGCCTGGCCGCGCGCCGGCGATCAACTCCCGCGGAGCAGCCGGGCAGCGCGGGCGCTCGCCGCCCGGCAGGCGCCTCGCCGCTTCCGCCGCGCCGGGCGACGTGGCATGGGACGGGCCATGCGCATCCTCTTCCTCGGCGACGTCGTGGGCCGCAGCGGCCGCGACGCGGTCAACACCCGGCTGCCGGCGCTGCGCCAGGCGCTCGGCATCGACCTCTGCGTGGTCAACGGCGAGAACGCGTCCCACGGCTTCGGCCTCGCCCCCGACATGGCCGACGCCCTGTTCGCCGCCGGCGCAGACGTCGTCACGCTGGGCAACCACGCCTGGGACCGCAAGGAGCTGGTCGGCTACATCGAGACCCAGCGCCGCCTGGTCCGCCCGATCAACTTCCCGCCAGGCACCCCCGGCTCCGGCTCCGTCGTCGTCGACGTCCCCGGCGGCCGTCGCGCGCTCGTGCTCAACGCCATGGGCCGCCTGTTCATGGAGCCGCTCGACGACCCGTTCCGCGCCACCGCCGAGTGCATCGCCCGCCACCGCATGGGCCCCGCGAGCCAGCCCGGCACCGTCCAGGCCATCGTGTGCGACTTCCACGCCGAGGCCACCTCCGAGACCGCCAGCTACGCCCACTCCTTCGACGGCCGCGTCTCGCTCGTCGTCGGCACCCACACCCACGTCCCCACCGCCGACCACCAGCTCCTGTCCGGCGGCACCGCCTTCCAGTCCGACGCCGGCATGTGCGGCGACTACGACAGCGTCATCGGCATGGGCAAGCAGGCCGCCTCGATCCGCTTCTGGCGCCGCGTCCCCGGCGAGCGCCTCGCCCCCGCCGACGGCGAGGCCACGATCTGCGGCCTGTTCGTGGAAACCGACGACGCCACCGGCCTTGCCACCCGCGCCGAGCCGCTGCGCACCGGCGGCCGCCTGTCGCAGGTCATGCCCGCCGCGTGAAGGAAGGCCAGGGGCGCTGCCCCTGGACCCCGCCAGGGCGAGCCGCCCTGGACCGGCACAAAGAGGCACAGCCCCCAGTCGAGGTTTCCAAAGGCTTGCCTTTGGCGGAGTTTGAGGCGGAGCCTCAACCTTCTCTTTCTTGTTCGCCACCGTGATCGCGACGCACGGAGCCCGCCGCTTGCGCCTGCCCGACCCGGGGCCAGCTTCCCCCTCCGGAACGAAGGAGCAGCGCATGGCCGACGTCGTCGTCATCACCGGAGGCAGCGCCGGCATCGGCCTGGCCGCCGCCCGCGCCTTTGCCGTGCGCGGCGACAGCGTCGGCCTGATCGCCCGCGACGCGGACCGCCTCGCCGAGGCCGCCGCCGCCCTGCAGGCGCTCGGCGCCCGCGTCCACACGGTCTCCGCCGACGTGGCAGACGCCGACGCCGTGGAGGCCGCAGCCCGCGAGATCGAGACCGCGCTCGGCCCGATCACGATCTGGGTCAACAACGCGATGGCCACGATCTACGCGCCCGTCCGCGTCGCCGACGAGGCGGAAATCCGCCGCGTCACCGAGGTGACCTACCTCGGCGCCGTCCACGGCACCAAGGCCGCGCTGCGCCGCATGAACGGCGGCGGCACCATCGTGCAGGTCAGCTCCGTCCTCGCCTGGCGCGCCGCCCCGATCCAGGCCGCCTACTGCGGCGCCAAGTTCGCACTCCGCGGCTTCACCGAGGCGCTGCGCTCCGAGCTGATCCACGACGGCCTCGACGTGCACCTGACCATGGTCCACCTGCCGGCGGTCGACACCCCGCAGTTCGACTGGGCGCGCAACCGCACCGGCCGGCGCGCCAAGGCGCCCGACCCGGTCTACACCCCCGAGACCGCGGCCCGCGCGATCGTGTTCGCGGCCACCCACCGCCGCCGCGACGTCTGGGTCGGCCGCCAGACCCCGCCGACGATCCTCGCCGCCCGCCTGGCCCCCGGCCTGCTCGACCGCCTGCTCGCGACGAAGGCCTACGACGGCCAGCTCGACGACCGCCGCCAGGCCACCACCGCCGGCAACCTGTTCGACCCCGTGCCCGGCCCCGCCGTGGCCCACGGCCGCTTCACCGCCCGCGCCATCGACAGCGCGCGCGAGATCTTCAGCAGCCGCCAGGCCGACGCGGTCGCGGTGGGCGTGCTGCTGAGCGGCGCGGTCGGCCTCGCCGCGCTGGCCGCACTGCCGCTGGTCCCGCTCGCCCTGCTCCGCCGCCGCTCCTGAGCGCGGCGCCTTCGCGGCAGAGCCGGCCCCGGGACGCCGTCCGCCTGCGGCCAGCACCGGTGTGTGCACGGGGCGGCAGGCGCAGGACGCGCCCCGGCCGCCCGGCACGCCACCGGCCCGGACGTGGCGCCTTCCCCGGTCCCACGCCCGATGGGCAAACCGCGCGTGCTGAACTGTCCGATACTGTACAGTCTATTTTAGCTGTCCCTTAAAGTCCTTCGCCGATACTTCCCGTCTTGCACAGACAAAGAGGTCGGTGTTGCGCAGATCCCGCCTGTCACGGCCGCAGGACGCCCGCCGGCGCATCGTCGCCGCCGGCGCGCGGCCGCGCGTCCCCGACGCGGCCTGTCGAACCACGATCCGGCCCGCACCGTCCGTCCCGGCGATGCGCACCTCGCCGTGCGCCGCGTCGCCCGCCCGCCCGGCCTGATGACCCGCGCGATGTCGCGCATCCCGGCCCCTGTCCCCGCCATCACCGCC
>CAXSFE010000176.1:0-5294 GCA_964236585.1 uncultured Acetobacteraceae bacterium | reverse complement strand
CTGCATCTCCGCCTGCACGTCGCGCAGCACCACCCGGTCCCCCACCAGCGCCCCCGCCGCCACGTCCAGCGTCAGCCGCGCCAGCCGCCCCCCGCCTTCCACCCCCGCGTCCCCCAGCAGCGTCAGCCGCCCCGGCACCCTGGCCGCCCCCAGATGCGCGTGCACCCCCATCCCCCTTGCCGGCGGCGCCTTCTCCCCCGGCGACAGCACCACCCGCAGGTCCAGCCGCGTCGCCGGCGCGTGCAGTGCCGGCGCCACCGCCCATCCCCCCCGCCCCGCCGTCTCGCGCGACAGCCTCGGCCCCGCGAGATTGAGCGCGCACCGCTGCCCCGCCCGCCCGACCGCCGCCGGCGCCCCCTCCGCATGCACCGCCCGCACCCGCGCCTCGAGCCCCGCCGGCGACAGCACCAGCCGGTCCCCCGCGCGCACCTCCCCCGCGTGCGCCGTCCCCGTCACCACGAGCCCCACGCCCGGCAGCGTGAACGCCCGGTCCACCGCAAGCCGGAACCCGCCCGCCGCCCCCTCCCGCCCCGCGTGCAGCCCCTCGGCCGCGTCGGCGAGGTGCACGGCCAGCGCCTCGATCCCCTCGCCGCTGACGCTGGAGCACGCCAGCACCGCCGCGCCCGACAGCCCGGTGCCCGCCAGCAGCGCCCGCACCTCCGCCTCCGCCGCCACGATCCGCGCCGCGCCCACCCGGTCCGACTTGGTCAGCGCCACCACCCCGCGCCGCACCCCCAGCAGGTCCAGGATCGCCAGGTGCTCCACCGTCTGCGCGCGCGGCCCCTCGTCGGCGGCGACCACCAGCAGCGCGAACTCCCCGCCCGTCGCCCCCGCCAGCATCGTGCGCACCAGCGCCTCGTGCCCCGGCACGTCCACGAACGCCAGCGCCGAGGCCGTGCCCGCGCCCCGGAACGCATACCCCAGCTCGATGGTGATGCCGCGCGCCCGCTCCTCCGGCAGCCGGTCGGTGTCGGTGCCCGTGAGCGCCCGCACCAGCGCGGTCTTGCCGTGGTCGATGTGGCCGGCGGTGACGACGATCATGGCCGCAGTGTGCGCCGAGGAAAGAAGGCAAGGCCAGGGGCTCTGCCCCTGGACCCCGCCAAAGGCAAGCCTTTGGAATCCGTTACGAGAAAGAAATTCTTGCAAAACGCCGGTCCAGGGCGGCTCGCCCTGGCGGGTCCAGGGCAGAGCCCTGGCCTTCCTTCCCGCACGCCGGGAAGGACCCACCGGGCCCTCCCCGCCGCCCTCAGCGGATGCGCGTCTCCGCCAGCTCCGACATGCACGTGTCGTACGCCGTGAAGTCCACCCGCTCCGTCACCGCAAAAAGCGTATGCGGCGAGACCAGGAACAGCGCCTTGGCCTCCGCGTGGACGTAGCGCTCGACCTCGCGCACGACCTCCTCCTGCGCCGGCTGGTGCGGCGTGCGCAGCAGCTTGGCGTACAGCGCGTCGAACGCCGGGTCCTCTGGCCCCGCGCGCAGCCCGCCGTTGGCGCCGAAGAACTCGCGGTGCACGACGCCCACCGGGAACTGCGGGCTCCAGTCGAAGTGCCAGGTCAGCCGCAGGTCCCACTGCGCCGGCTCGTCCTTGCCGTAGACGACCTGCGCCGCGATCCCGGCCACGCCGAGCTGGCGGACCAGCTCGTCGCACACCGGCTCCCAGTCCCGCGACGACAGCAGCACGAGCGCCCGCCCGTCCAGCCGCCGCGCCAGCGTGCCCGCCGCCACCGTGTCGAACGCATACGGCTGCAGCGACGCGTCCGCCCCGTAGCGCCCCGGCTGGATCAGCGCCGGGATCACCGAGGCGTGCCGGTCGAGCGCCGCGACCACGCCCTCGCGCTCGACCGCCTGGTTGAGCGCCCGGCGCATCCCGACGTCGCGCCACACCGAATCCTCGGGCGCCTCGTTGAACACGCCGACCAGCACGGTCTTCGCCGGCCTGGCCACCAGGCGGCCCTTCTCGCCGCCGTCGAACCCGCGCGCCTCGAGCGGGCTGAGGTCCATCACCACGTCGACCACGCCGTCGCCGGCCTCGACGGAGCGCAGCGCCGCGTCCTTGCCGATCGCGTTGTCGTAGACGATCCGCACCGCCGGGATCCGCTCGGGATTCCAGTGCGTCGGGTTGGGCTCAAGCACGACCTTCGGCGTACGCTCGTCGATCCTCGAATAGCCCTCGGCCAGCACGAATGGACCAGTCCCCCACGGACCGGGCGCATCGATGACTCACCAGTGGCCTTCGGCGGACCCCGTCTTCGGATCGACGAAGCCCCACTCGTTCCAGAACCGCGTCGAGGGAATGTGCATGCCGCGCAGCTTCATCAGCGCCGCCGCGTCGCCCCCGGGAAAGCGCATCCGCACCGTGTTCTCGTCCACGACCGTCAGCACGGTGTCCTGCGCGAAGTTGAGGAACGCCCCCGGCGGATGCGGGTTGGCCCACTCCTGCACCTTGTCGAACGCCAGCTTGAACGAGCTCGCGTCGTACTTCTCGCCGTCCTGGTACACCGCACCCCGGCGCATATCCAGCTCCAGCGTCTCGTCGTCCACCCAGGACCACCCCGCGGCCAGGCTCGGCTGCCCCACCCCGTCGAAGTCGACCCGGTTGGGCTCCTCCATGGTGTTCCAGGTGATCGACAGCCAGTTCACCGGCGACGGGTCGACCACCGTCACCGTGTTGTGGGGCCCCCACTGCGGGCCCCCCGGGCTCTCGCCCGCACTCGTCGCGCCTGACATCTCGGCATCCCTCCTGGCTGCTGATCCCGCCCGTCGCGGACGGCGCCGGGAGCGTAACCACAACGCGGGGCGCAGGGGAACCGGGGACGTGCCGAAGGCAAACAAGGCCGGGCTCCGCCTCCGGCGCCCATTCCAATGGCCCAAGCGGGCCATCGGACCCTTCGGGCACCTCCGCCCGGACCCGCCAAAGGGCGAAGCCCTCTGGAAACCCTGCCCGCAGACCCTGTCCCCAAGCGAGGCCGGAGCGGCTGCCTCCGACCTTGTCCAGGACGGCCATGGCTCCGTCGACGGTCCCGAACGCAGACCTCGCCGGGCACGGTGTCCACCCGGTCGGGCGACCGCCCCGGCATGGCTCGGACGCCGGTTGACACGGACGCAGGCACGCGATCTAAGCCGAGCCGGACGTGCGAAAGTCACTGCCCGGTCGGTAGTCCGGGTGACGTTTTGCGTTCGTGCAGCTTACACGCCCCATCCCAGGCGTGGGCAACCTGCGCGTCCTTTCCCCGCCCGGGAGAGGAACGTCCCATGGAAACCGCCCGCTACCTGATCGCTTTCGTTTCCGTATTCAATTTCGGCGGCCTGGTCGCCGATGCGCTCGTGCCAGCGACCGCCAGACAGCACCTGTTCAACCCGCACTGGCCACCCCACGCCAAGTTCCACAATGCGCAAACGATGCTGATGGGCCTCCTTGGCGGCGCCTTGTCCCTGGCCATCCTGTTCCGGGCGCCGTCGCCCAGCCTTCCCGTCCTTCTGCTGGCGGCGGCAATCGCGGCGAACTACTTCGTGACGATGGCGCTTGCGCCCTTGTTCCCGGGAACGGCCTGGACGGACCCGGAGTTCGTCGAGGGCACACCCCGCCCGCTCGGCCTGGCCCCGCAACAGCTCGTCGCCTACGTGGTGTGCGGCCTCGTGATCGTCGCGATCCTCCTGGCCGTCTCCACCTAGCCGCGGCGCCGGTCCGCCTTCCAGCTCTCTCACCCGGAAGCGGACTGGCCGCTTCCCGCCCAACCCGCCCCCGACCGGAGATGACCTCTTTGGAAGGCCGGTCCAGGGGCGGCTCGCCCCTGGCGGAGTTTGAGGCAGAGCCTCAACCTTCCTTCCCCCTCACGGCAGCGACGCCGCGAACCCCGGCCGCATCGCCACCCCCGCCCGCTGCTCGAACGCGTACCCCAGCGCCAGCACCTTCGCGTCCGACCAGGCCGCCCCCACGATCGACAGCCCCACCGGCAGCCCCGAAACCTCCCCCATCGGCACGGTGAGATGCGGCACCCCCGCGACCGCCGGCAGCGTCGAGGTGCTCCCCATCGCGTGGTCCCCGTTGACCGCGTCGACCACCCACGCCGGCCCCATGGTCGGCGCGAGCAGCGCGTCGAGCCTCCCCTCCGCCAGCATCTGCCCGATCCCCTCCGCCCCCGCGAGCCGCTTCGACGTCGCCAGCGCCGCCAGATACCCCGGATCGTCGAGCCCCGGCCCGGCCTGCGCCTTGACGAACAGCTCCTGCCCGAACACCCCCAGCTCCTCCCCCGCATGCGCCTCGTTGAATGCGATCACCTCGGCCAGCGTGCGCGCCGTCACCGCCGGCGCCGCGTCGGCAAGATAGGCGTCCAAATCCGCCTTCAGCTCGGTCATCAGCACGAGCCCCTCCGCGTCGCCGATCCTCTGCTGCGGCCCCACCAGCCCCGAGTCGGGCGCCGGCGTGCCCGGCAGCGCGTCGATCTCCACCAGCACCGCCCCCGCCCCCCGCAGCACGTCCAGCGCCCGCTCGAACACCGCGTCCGTCTCCGGATGGAACCCCGCCGCAAACCGCATCACCCCCAGCCGCGCCCCCCGCAACGCCCCCGCATCCAGCCCCGCCACGTAGTCCACCCTGTGCGCATCCGCCTCCCGCGTCGCCGGATCGGCCGGGTCGCTCCCCGCGATCACCCCCAGCACCAGCGCCGCGTCGCGCACGCTGCGCGCCATCGGCCCCGCCGTGTCCTGGCTGTGCGCGATCGGCACGATCCGCGCCCGCGACACCAGCCCCAGCGTCGGCTTGAGCCCGACGATGCCCACGAGAGACGCCGGGCAGGTGATCGACCCGTCCGTCTCCGTCCCGATCGCCGCGCTGACCATCCCCGCCGCCACCGCCACGGCACTCCCCGACGACGACCCGCACGCCGAGCGGTCCAGCGCGTACGGATTGCGCGTCAGCCCCCCCACCGCGCTCCACCCGCTGATGGACCGCGACCCGCGGATGTTCGCCCACTCGCTCAGGTTCGCCTTGCCGAGCACCACCGCCCCCGCCGCCCGCAGCCTGGCCACCAGCGGCGCATCCCGCCCCGTCACGTTGCCCGCCAGCGCCAGCGACCCCGCCGTCGTGGCGACCGGATCGGCCGTCTCGACGTTGTCCTTCACCAGCACCGGCACGCCGTGCAGCGCCCCGCGCGGCCCCCGCGCCGCCCTCTCCGCATCCAGCGCCCGGGCATCCTCCAGCGCGCGCGGGTTGAGTGCCAGCACCGCGTGCAGCGCCGGTCCCGCCCGGTCGAGCGCCGCCACACGGGCCAGCGCCGCGGCGGTCGCGGCCTCC
>CAXSFE010000175.1:0-5309 GCA_964236585.1 uncultured Acetobacteraceae bacterium | reverse complement strand
GCGGGCCGCGCCTGGTGGCGGCGGCGCGCGGGGTCGCGGACGGGGCGCAGGGTCCGGACGGGGCGGCGGAGATCGGGCTGTGAGCCTGGCGGGTGCGGGCGGCCTGGCGGTCGTGGTGGCGGCGGCCTACCTGGCGGGGTCGGTGCCGTTCGGGCTGCTGCTGACGCGGCTGGCGGGGCTGGGCGACCTGCGCGCGATCGGGTCGGGCAACATCGGCGCCACCAACGTGCTGCGCACCGGGCGGCGGGGGCTGGCGGCGGCGACACTGCTGCTCGACGGGGCCAAGGGGCTGCTTGCGGTGGTGGTCGCGGGGCTCGCGTGCGGGGCGACGGGCGCAGGGGTGGCGGCGGTGTGCGTGGTGCTGGGGCACTGCTTTCCCGTGTGGCTTCGGTTCCGCGGCGGCAAGGGCGTGGCGACCGGGCTGGGCGCGATGCTCGGGCTGGACTGGCGGGTGGGGGTGGCGGCGTGCGCGGCGTGGCTGGTGGCGGCGGGGCTGAGCCGGATCTCGTCGGTCGGCGCGCTGGCGGCCGTGGCGGCGGGCGGGCTGGCGGCGGCGGCGCTGCTGGGGTGGCCGGGGTCTGTCGCGGCGGGGCTGGTCGCCGGGCTGGTCGCGGGGCGGCACCACGGCAACATCGGGCGGCTCGTGGCGGGGACGGAGCCGAGGATCGGGGCGAGGGCGTGAGGGGCCTGGAAGCAAGCAAGGTTGAGGCTCTGCCTCAAACTCCGCCAAAGGCAAGCCTTTGGAATCCATTACTTAAGTCGAGGGTTTCCAAAGGGCTCCGCCCTTTGGCGGGTTCGGGCAGAGCCCGACCTTGCTTGCTGGCCTGCTCGTGACGCCGCCCGACGAGCTGGACCGCCTGCGCCTGGCGCGCACCGAGGGCGTGGGCCCCGTGACGTTCCGCCGCCTGATGGCGCGCTTCGCGAGTGCGGCGGAGGCGATCGACGCGCTGCCCGGCCTGATGCTGTTCCTGGGGGGGCCGGGGTATCCGCCGCTGCTGGCGCTGCTGGCGGACGCGCCGTCGGCGATCGCGGTGCTGGGCGACGTGGGGTGCCTGTCGGCGCGGGCGGTGGGGCTGGTCGGCGCGCGCAACTGCTCGACCAACGGGGAGCGGATGGCGGAGGCGCTGTCGACGGACCTGGCGGCGTCGGGGCTGGTGGTGGTGTCCGGGCTGGCGCGGGGGATCGACGCGGCGGCGCACCGCGGGGCGATGCACGTGGGGCGCACGGTGGCGTGCGTGGCGGGCGGGCTGGACTGCCCGTATCCGGCAGACCACGCGGGGCTGCAGGCGGAGGTGGCGGCGCACGGGGCGGTGGTGGCGGAGGCGGCGCTGGGGGTTTCGCCGCAGAACCGGCACTTCCCGCGGCGCAACCGGGTCATAGCGGGGCTGTCGCTGGGGGTGGTGGTGGTGGAGGCGGCGCTGCGGTCGGGGACGCTGATCACGGCGCGGCTGGCGCAGGAGCTGCACCGGGAGATCTTCGCCGTGCCGGGCTCGCCGCTGGACCCCCGGTCGCGGGGGAGCAACGACCTGATCCGGCAGGGCGCGTTCCTGACGGAGTCCGCGCAGGACGTGCTGGCGAACCTGCCGGACCACGGGCCGCCTCTGCCGGACGGAGCGAGACGCGGGATGGATGGCGAGGCCGCCGCACCGGCCGCCGGCGGGACCGGGGCCGCGGAGCCGGAGGCCGAGAGGGCGGCCAGCCCCCCTGCCCGGCCGCGGCGGGGCACGGGGCTGCTGCGGCGCCTCAGGCCGGCCGAGACGACCGGGGCGGCCGGCGGGGGCGTGCCGGCGGGCGAGGCGGCTGGCGGCCAGGGCGGGCCGGGCGGGGTGCAGGCGGAGGTGCTCGCGTGCCTGAGCGTGTCGCCGACGCCGGTTGACGAGGTGGTGCGCCGCTGCCACTTGTCCGCGGCTGTCGTCTCGTCCGCGCTGCTGGAACTCGAACTCGCAGGCCGGATCGAGACCCTTCCCGGGAACCGGGTTTGCCTGCTGATCGACACGGGGCCCTAGCACGCTGATGAGGCTGTGGCCCGAGGGATTTGAATGACTGACGTCGTCGTCGTCGAATCGCCTGCCAAGGCCAAGACCATCAACAAGTACCTGGGGGACGGATACACCGTCCTCGCCTCGTTCGGGCACGTGCGCGACCTGCCGCCCAAGGACGGCAGCGTGCGGCCGGACCAGGACTTCGCGATGGACTGGGAGGCCGACGAGCGCGGGCAGCGCCAGATCACGGCGATCGTCAAGGCGCTCAAGGGGGCCGAGCACCTCTATCTCGCGACCGACCCGGACCGCGAGGGCGAGGCGATCTCGTGGCACGTCCGCGCGATGCTGGAGGAGAAGGGCGCGCTGCGCGGCGTGGACGTGCAGCGCATCACCTTCAACGAGATCACGAAGTCGGCCGTGCAGCGCGCGATGGAGCAGCCGCGCGAGCTGGACCTGCCGCTGATCGAGGCGTACCTGGCGCGCCGGGCGCTGGACTACCTGGTGGGGTTCACGCTGTCGCCGGTGCTGTGGCGCAAGCTGCCGGGGTCGCGCTCGGCGGGGCGGGTGCAGTCGGTCGCGCTGCGCCTGGTGTGCGAGCGCGAGGCGGAGATCGAGGCGTTCCGGCCGCGCGAGTACTGGACGGTGGAAGCGCACATGGCGACGCCGGCCGGTGCCCCGTTCCTGGCACGGCTTACGCACCTCGATGGCAAGCGGCTCGACCAGTTCGACCTGAACACGGAGGCGCTGGCGCTGGCGGCGAAGGCGCGGGTCGAGGCGGGCGGCTTCGAGGTGGCGGGGGTCGAGCGCCGCCGCGTCAAGCGCAACCCGCCGGCGCCGTTCACGACGTCCACGCTGCAGCAGGAGGCGAGCCGCAAGCTCGGCATGGGCGCGCAGGCGGCGATGCGCGCGGCGCAGCAGCTCTACGAGGGCATCGAGCTGGACGGCGAGACGACGGGGCTGATCACCTACATGAGGACCGACGGCGTCTCGATGGCGCGCGAGGCGATCGACGGCATCCGCGACTACGTCGCCACCGGGTTCGGCGAGCAGTACCGGCCGCTGGCGCCGCGCGAGTACCACGCGAAGGCCAAGAACGCGCAGGAGGCGCACGAGGCGGTGCGGCCGACCGAGGTGTCGCGCACGCTGGACGAGCTGATCGGCTTCCTCAACGCAGAGCAGGGGCGGCTCTACGAGCTGGTGTGGAAGCGCGCGGTCGCGAGCCAGATGCAGTCGGCCGAGCTGGACCAGGTGGTCGTCGAGGTCGCCAATCCGGACGTGCCGGCCGGGCCGAGGCTGCGGGCGAACGGCTCGATCATCGCTTTCGACGGGTTCCTGCGGCTGTACCGCGAGGGCGTCGACGAGGGCGAGGAGGAGGAGAGCCGGATGCTGCCGCCGATGGCGGAGCGCGACCCCCTCGCCTGCCCGAAGGTGGACGCGACGCAGCACTTCACCCAGCCGCCGCCGCGCTACTCCGAGGCCAGCCTCGTCAAGATGATGGAGGAGCTGGGGATCGGGCGGCCGTCGACGTACGCCTCGATCCTGACGGTGCTGCGCGACCGCTCCTACGTGCGCATGGAGAACAAGCGCTTCGTGCCGGAGGACCGCGGGCGGCTGGTCACGGCGTTCCTGGCGAGCTTCTTCGAGCGCTACGTGGACACCGGGTTCACGGCGGGGCTGGAGGAGCAGCTCGACGAGATCAGCGACGGCACGGCGCAGTGGCGCACGGTGATGCACGCGTTCTGGGACGATTTTTCCCGCGCCGTCGAGCAGACGCGCGAGCTGAAGATCTCCGACGTCATCGATGCGCTGGACGGCGACCTGGGCGAGCATTTCTTCCCCGCTCGCGCTGACGGGACCGACCCGAGGCTGTGCCCGGCGTGTCACGCGGGGCGGCTCGGGCTCAAGCTCGGGCGGCACGGCTCGTTCATCGGGTGCTCGAACTATCCGGGGTGCCAGTACACGCGACGCCTCGCGATCGAGGGCGGCGAGGGTGACGGGGAGACCCTGAAGGAAGGCAGGCGCGAGCTGGGGCCGAACCCGGAGGGCGGGCAGATGGTCACGGTGCGGCGCGGGCCGTACGGGCTGTACGTGCAGCAGGGCGAGGCGGACCCGGAGGACAAGAAGGTCAAGCCGCGCAGGACGTCGCTGCCGAAGGGCATGGACGGCGACCAGATGACGCTGGAGCAGGCGCTGGGGCTGCTGTCGCTGCCACGCTTCGTGGGCACGCACCCCGAGCTGGGCGAGCCGATCGAGGCGGGGATCGGGCGGTTCGGGCCGTTCGTGAAGATGGGGGCGATCTTCGGCTCGCTCGACCGCGACGACGACGTGCTGGCCGTCGGGCTGAACCGCGCGGTCGACGTGCTGGCGCGCAAGCTGGCGAGCGTGCGGGCGCTGGGCGAGCACCCGAAGGACCGCGCGCCGGTGATGGTGAAGAAGGGTCGGTTCGGGCCGTACATCCAGCACAACACGGTGGTGGCGAACGTGCCGCGCGGCGTGGAGATGGACGACGTGACGCTGGAGGATGCGGTGGCGCTGCTGGCCGAGCGCGGCAAGCCGCTCAAGGCGAAGCCGGGGGCGCGCAAGGCCAAGCCGGCGGCCAGGGCCGCGGGCGCGAGGAAGGCGAAGGCGGCGGGCGAGGCGGAGCCGGCGGGCGAGGCGGCGGCCGCGGCGAAGAAGCCGGCGGCGAAGCCGGGCGCGAAGGCGGCGGTGGCGAAGAAGCCTGCTGCAAAGGCGAAGGTCGCGCCGAAGGGCAAGGCGAAGGCAAAGGCCGCCAAGCCGAAGGTCGCCAAGCCGGCGACGGACGTGGCCGGGTCGAGCGGGGCGGGCTGAGATGGCGCGGGCTCCCGGGTCCGGCGGGGACGAGGGCGACGCGGGCGGGCCGGAGCCGCGCTGGAGCGACGCGCCGGCGGACGGCGACACGGCCGGGCGCGGCGAGCCGGCGGACGGGCTGCGGATGATGCTCGACGCGGCGGGGCCGGACGGCGCCGGGCCGGATGCGCAGGATGGCGGGATGCAGGATGGCCAGGCAGTCGGCGCAGGTGGCAGGCGCGTGGCTGGCCTGCCGTCGCGCGAGGCGGTGCGGCGGTTCGTCCGAGAGAGCCCGGGGCGGGTCGGCAAGCGCGAGATCTCGCGAGAGTTCGGGCTCGGGCCGGAGCATCGCGCGGGCCTGCGCGAGATGCTGCGCGACCTGGCGGAGAGCGGGGCGGTGGCGCCGGCCGGGCACCGCCGGTTCACGCCGCCCGGGCGGCTGCCGGACGCGACGGTGGTGCTGGTCACCGGGACCGACCCGGACGGCGACGCGCTGGCGCGGCCGCTGGACTGGCAGGG
>CAXSFE010000174.1:0-5422 GCA_964236585.1 uncultured Acetobacteraceae bacterium | reverse complement strand
CAGGGCGGCTCGCCCTGGCGGGGTCCAGGGGCAGAGCCCCTGGCCTTGCTTTCCCCCACCCGTCACGGATAATTGCGTGCAACGGCCGCGCAACGGCCGGCAACACTGCCGCACGGCGCAATCTGCGGCACGGGGGAACGAGCGACATGACACCGACAGAGGCCGGACGGCTCCGGCTGACCCCTGCGTTCCTGGAGCTGGAGCGCAAGCGGTCGCGCTTCAGCTGGACGCTGACCCTCCTCATGCTGGTGCTGTACTTCGGCTTCGTCCTGCTGGTGGCGTTCGACCACCAGCTGCAGCTCATGGGCACGATGGTGACGCGCTCCATCAGCCTGGGCTTCCCGCTCGGGCTCGGCGTGATCCTGTCCGCGATCGTGCTCACCGGGGTCTACGTGCTGCGCGCCAACACCGAGTTCGACCGGCTGACGCGCGAGATCGTCACCGGCAACGCGATGTCCGCCGCCGTGCCGCTGCGCCCGGTCGCGGGCACGGGCCAGGGCGCGCGGATGGCCGGGGGCGTGCGCTGATGCGCCGCGTGGCGGGCCTGGCGGCCGCGGGCCTGGCGATGGCGGCGCCCGCGCGGGCGGCCGGGCCCGCGATCGAGGGCGCGGTGCAGCTCCAGCCGACCAACTGGACCGCGATCGCCATGTTCGCGGTCTTCGTGGCGATGACGCTGCTGATCACGCTGTGGGCGTCGCGGCGCACCAGCTCGGCGTCGGACTTCTACACCGCGGGCGGCGGCATCACCGGCTTCCAGAACGGCGTGGCCATCGCCGGCGACTTCATGTCGGCGGCCTCGTTCCTGGGCATCTCGGCGCTGGTGTATGCCAACGGCTTCGACGGGCTGCTCTACTCGATCGGCTTCCTCGTCGGCTGGCCGATCCTGATGTTCCTGATGGCCGAGCGCCTGCGCAACCTCGGGCGCTTCTCCTTCGGCGACGTGGTGACCACGCGCATGAGCGAGACGCCGATCCGCACGATGGCGGCGGTCAGCTCGCTGGTCGTGATCGCGTTCTACCTGATCGCGCAGATGGTCGGCGCCGGGCAGCTGATCCAGCTGCTGTTCGGCCTGCCGTATGCCTACGCCGTGGTGATCGTCGGCGTGCTGATGATCCTCTACGTCACGCTGGGCGGGATGCTGGCGACGACCTGGGTGCAGATCATCAAGGCGGGGCTGCTGCTTTGCGGTGCCAGCTATATGGCGTTCTGCGTGCTCTCCACGTTCGGCTTCAACCTCAACGACCTGTTCGCCCGCGCGGTCGAGATCAGCCCCAAGCACGACGCCATCCTGCGACCGGGCGGCGCCAACCCGGTCTCCTCGATCAGCCTCGGCATCGCGCTGATGTTCGGCACCGCGGGCCTGCCGCACATCCTGATGCGCTTCTTCACCGTCGCCGACGCGAAGGAGGCCCGGAAGTCGGTGTTCTGGGCCACCGTGTTCATCGGCTACTTCTACATCCTGACCTTCGTCATCGGCCTGGGCGCGATCGTGCTGGTCGGCGGCAACGCGGCGTTCAAGACGGCCGCCGGCACGCTGGTCGGCGGCAGCAACATGGTGGCGATCCACCTGGCAGACGCGGTCGGCGGCAACATCCTGCTCGGCTTCATCTCGGCGGTGGCTTTCGCGACCATCCTCGCGGTGGTCTCCGGCCTCACGCTGGCCGGGGCGACGGCGGTCAGCCACGACCTCTACGCCCGCGTCATCGCCCGCGGCCAGACCACCGAGGGGCGCGAGGTCCGCGTGTCCAAGATCGCCACGATCGTGCTGGGCGTCGTCGCGATCCTGCTCGGCATCGTGTTCGAGAAGCAGAACGTCGCCTTCATGGTCGGCCTCGCCTTCGCGGTGGCGGCGAGCTGCAACTTCCCCGTGCTGCTGCTGTCGATGTACTGGCGCGGCCTGACCACTCGCGGCGCCCTGCTCGGCGGCTGGCTCGGGCTGGTGACCGCGGTGACGCTGACCGTGCTCAGCCCGGCGATCTGGGTGAAGGTGTTCGGCAACGCCGCGCCCATCTTCCCCTACGACAGCCCGGCGATCT
Organism: uncultured Acetobacteraceae bacterium; assembly: GCA_964236585.1. Taxonomy (GTDB): domain Bacteria; phylum Pseudomonadota; class Alphaproteobacteria; order Acetobacterales; family Acetobacteraceae; genus CAXSEF01. The sequence goes on along the minus strand of CAXSFE010000174.1, from coordinate 3,386 downwards.
TCTCGCTGCCGCTGGCCTTCCTGGGCTGCTGGCTGGGCTCGATCACGGACCGCAGCGCGTCGGCGCGCATCGAGGCGGCGGCGTTCGACGCCCAGTACGTCCGCTCGCAGACGGGGATCGGCGCGGAGGGCGCGACCGCGCACTAGGGAAGGAAGGCCAGGGGCGCTGCCCCTGGACCCCGCCAAAGGCCGAGCCTTTGGAAACCTCGACTTCGGGCCGGCGGCACATCCCCAAGGGCGTGCCGCCGGCCTTTTCGTGTGCCGGTCCAGGGCGGCTCGCCCTGGCGGGTCCCCGCCTTCAAGCATGGGGCAGAGCCCTGGCCTTCCTGTCTGCCTTGTCATGCCCGGCCGCGAAGTTGCCACGAACCGGCCCCGGCGCAGCCTTGCGCCCGGCGCTTCCTGTGTCTGCCCGGCGATCCTGCCGGGCCACAGGACATCAGGTCATGACCCCCTCCCGCCTGGCCACCGCGACCCTGCTGCTCGCCGGCCTTGCGCTGCCCGCCCTCGCCCAGACCACCGCGGCGACCCCCGCCACCGCGCCGTCCGCCGTCCCGATGGCCAGGACGGGGACCACCGTCCCGGTGGCGGCCGCTCCTGCGACCGGCGCGGTGCCCGCCCCGGCCGGCGCCATGGCCACGGCCACCCGCGAGGGCGCCATGACCCGCGCGACGCCCGCGACCACGCCCGCCGGCGCCACCGAGGCCCGTCCGCACGCGGAGGCCGTTCCCCGCGTCGTGCGCTCGCATCGCCGCATGGCCTCGGCGTCGCGCGTCGAGCGCCCGGGCATGGCGCACGCCACCGGCAGCGAGGTCGCGCCCGTCACGACCCGCTGAGCCGTCGGGCGGGCCACGCGACCGGCCCGCCCCACCGCGCCAGGCCTGGGCTGCCGACCAGGCCTGGTCGCGCCATTTCCGTGAGCACGCCCCGAGGAGCACACCCCATGGCGCCGCACGACTGCCGCCGCCTCCTGCTCGCGCACCGCGACGCCGCCCCGGCCCACGGGCCCGACCGCGCCGCCAGCGCACCCTCCCGCACGCCGTGTCTCGCCGATCCCGTGCAGCCGGCGTCCGGCCAGCCCGGCCCGCGCGTCGCGCTCGCGTCCGAGCCCGGCGCGGCGCAGGCGTCGCGCGCCGTCGTCTGATACCGGAGGCCGGGTTTGTTGGCCGGCCGGTGAAGCAAGGCCGGGCTCTGCCCGGACCCGCCAGGGGCGAGCCGCCCCTGGACCGGCCTCACTTAAGGAAGGCGTTCCAAGGGCGCAGCCTTTGGCGGAGTTTGAGGCGGAGCCTCAACCTTGCTTTTCTTGGCCGGTGCCAAACCGTCGCGAACAGCGGGGCCGAGCCCATCTGAGCATCCCGCGACCCCGGCCGCCGTGCCGCCCCAGGCATGCCGCGCCGGGTCGCCCCTGCCGGAGGACAGCGCATGTGCGGGCGTTTCGTGAGCGACCTCGCGCCCGCGGCGATCGCGGAGATGTTCGACGTGGCGCCGCCGCTGCCCAACGCCGCGCCCAGCTGGAACATGGCGCCCACCATGCAGGCCCTGGTGGTGCGCCATCACCGACCCAGCGGCGAGCGTCGCCTGGACCTGCTGCGCTGGGGGCTGCTGCCGCACTTCACCGCCGACCCAAAGGCGGCGCGCCGCCCGATCAACGCCCGCGCGGAGACGGTGCGCGTCCTGCCGCTGTTCCGCGGGGCGTTCGCTCAGCGCCGCTGCCTGGTGCCCGCCACCGCGTTCTACGAGTGGCGCGCCGTGGCCGACGGCAAGCAGCCCTTCGCGGTCGCGCGCGTCGACGGCGCGCAGATGGCGCTGGCCGGGCTGTGGGAGAGCTGGACCGCGCCGGAGGGCGAGGTGGTGCGCAGCTTCACGATCGTGACGACCACCGCCAACGCCGAGATGTCGGCGCTGCACGAGCGCATGCCGGTGATCCTGGAGCGCGACGCCTGGGCGCCCTGGCTCGAGGCGGACGCCGACGCGGCGGCGGCGCTGATGCGGCCGGCGCCGGACGGGACGCTGCGGTGCTGGACCGTCAGCCGCAGGGTCAACAGCGTGCGCAACGACGGGCCGGAGCTGCTGTCGCCACACGAGCCGGCGGACCCGGAGCCGGCGCCGGCAGGGGCGAACCCGGCGTAGGAAGATAGTAAGGCCGGGCTCTGCCCGGACCCGCCAAAGGGCGGAGCCCTTTGGAAACCCTATACTTAAGTAATGGATTCCAAAGGCTCCGCCTTTGGCGGGGTCCAGGGGCAGAGCCCCTGGCCTTCCTCAGAACCCTCCGAGCGTCGCCACCACGGTGGTCACCAGCATCACCGCGAGCATCGCGAACCCCGAGTTCAGCAGCCGCGCCTCCGCCTCGCTGCGCCCGTCGGCGTGGCGCGTCGCCACCCGCCACAGCACCAGCGTGATCCCGGTCGCGACACAGCTCGCCAGCGTCGCGACGTTCTGGTCGGTCACGCGTCGCCGCCCTGCCGGGACAGCACGATCCCCGCCAGGTCGCCCACGTTGCGCAGCGCGTCGATGTCGCCGGTGGACAGCTCGATCGCGAACCGCTCCTCCACCGCCATCATCACCTCGATCTGCTTGAAGCTGTCCCATCCCGGCACGTCGCGCGCCGACAGCGCGGGCGACAGCACCATGTCGGCCCGCCCGAACACCGTGCGGAAGATCCTGGTCAGCGCCTCGTACACCTCGGCTTCCGTCACGTCGCACTCCCCAGCTCTTCCGGTTCCGGCAGGATCGGGCGCCCGCATGCCGTCCCGGCGTCCGCCCGGCCGCGGCGGCGATCCTGCCGCCCATGCCGCCGGGACCACGTTTGTACACGCGTTGGGGCCTCCCGCCATGCCCCCGGTCCCGGCGGCCGGTGTTCCGGCCGGGACCAGCAAGCAAGGCCGGGCCCTGCCCGGACCCGCCAAAGGCCGGAGGCCTTTGGAAACCATCACTTCAGGGCGGAGTCCCGCCGCTACGGGCCGTGCCGCAGGCCCGAAGCGGAGGCCGGTCCAGGGGCGCTGCCCCTGGCGGGTCCAGGGCAGAGCCCTGGCCTTCCTGACCGAGCCACCACCCTCCGACGGCCCCGCTTGCCGCAGCCTCCTGCCGGGGGCAGGGTCGCCGTCCCAGCCGCGGCGGAGCGATCGACATGCCACGTGCCGCCCTGCTCCTGCTGCTCGGCCTGGCCGCCCCCGCGCACGCTGCGCCCGAGACCACGCCGCCCGACCCCGCGATCACGACGGCACCCCACCAGGCGATGACGCCCGCGTTGTCCCAGACGCGTCCCGATCCTGCCGCCGCGCCGCCGCCCGCAGGCCCGTCCGCGGCCGGTCCCGGGCAGACCGACTCCGACCATCCCGCCACCGCCGAGGCGCCCGACCGGCCCGCCGCCGCGTCCCCCGCGCCGCCGGA
>CAXSFE010000173.1:0-5489 GCA_964236585.1 uncultured Acetobacteraceae bacterium | reverse complement strand
CCCCACCTCCGCCAGGTCGCGCGCGAACGCCCGCGACACCGGCGTCCCGAACCGCGCGAGCTGCTCCGCCGGCGCCACCAGCGACTCGAACGGCCGGCTGCCGTACAGCGCGTGCAGCAGGAACATCCCGCGCGCCAGCATCGGCACCGCCGCCGGCCGGTCCGCCCCCGCCCCGGGCGACGCGGGCGCCAGCGGCGTGAACATGATCGCCTGCGGCACGCCCCCGCCCGCGCCCGCCTCGCGCGGCTGATAGGCCAGGCACGCCCCGCCCGCCCCCAGCGACGCCCGCGACGGCAGCGTCACCGCCAGCGTGAACGCCAGCGCCACCGCCGCGTCCGCCGCGGTCCCTCCCTGCGCCAGCACCGTGCGCGCCGCCAGCGCAGCCTGCGGCTCGTCCGCAGCCGCCCCCCCGATGAACCCCGTCAGCGCCTGCTGGCTCCCGCCCGGCCCGCCGAGGAAGAAGTCGTGCACCCCGCCCAGCGCCCCGCAGCCGCCCAGGCTCATCCCCAGCGCCGCCGCCGACGCCACGCCCCGCGCCACGCCCGACCGCCGCAGCGCCGCCATCCCGCCGACACCCTGGCCCGCGCGCCCGCACCCGCTCCGCTGACCCATGCTCGTCCTGCTCCAAACGCGACCGTCACGCCGGCGCAGGCCATAGCCGCAACAACCGCCTGCGGCAACAATCCGCCCCCGGCAGGAAGCAGGGCAGGGGGCTCCCGCCGCAGGCGAAGCAAGGCTGGGCTCTGCCCAGACCCGCCAGGGGCGAGCCGCCCCTGGACCGGCCTTACTTGAGTAGTGGTTTCCAAAGGCTCGGCCTTTGGCGGAGTTTGAGGCAGAGCCTCAACCTTGCTTCCCTGCCCCTGGCCTTGCTTCCTGCCCCCGTCCCCCGGTGCTACACCCGCCCCGCAACATCCGGCGGGGCGCAGACGATGCACTGGGCGACACTGACTCGCGGCCTCGCCGCCCCCGCCCTGCGGATCGCCTGCCTCGCCGCCGCCCTGTCCTCTGCCCCCGTTCTCGCCCAGGACGCCACCCCCGCGCCGCACAGCCTCGCCGCGCCCGACACCTCCTTCTCCCCCGCGCAGCGCGCTGACATCGTGGCGATCCTGCGCGACGCCCTGCGCACCGACCCCTCGATCCTGCGCGACGCCGTCACCACGCTGCAGGCCGACGAGACCCGACAGCAGGCCGGCGCCACCCGCGACGCCCTCGCCACCCACCGCCAGGCGCTGGCCGCCACCCCCGGCGACCCCACCGCCGGTGACGCGAAGGGCCGCCCCACCGTCGTCGAGTTCTACGACACGCGCTGCCCGTACTGCCGCCGCATGGTCCCTGTGATGGCCGACCTGGTCCGCGCGATCCCCGGCGTGCGCGTCGTCTACAAGGACATCCCGATCCTCGGCCCCGGCAGCACGCTGCAGGCGAAGGCCCTCCTGTCCGCACTCGCCCTGGGCGGCGACCCCGCCTACCTGCGCATGCAGGACGCGGTGATGAAGGACACGGCCGCGCCCACCGACGCCACGATCCGCGCCGACGCCACGGCCGCCGGCCTCGACCCCGACCACATCGCCGCCGGCATGGCCAGCCCCGCCGTCCAGGCCCGCATCGACGCCAACCTCAAGCTCGCCGCGGCCCTCCACGTCGAGGGCACCCCCGCCCTGGTGATCGGCAACCAGCTGATCCCCGGCGCCGTCGGCCTCGACGACCTCAAGTCCGCCGTCGAACGCACCGCGGAGTAGGGAAGGCCAGGGGCTCTGCCCCTGGACCCCGCTCAAGGCGATTGCCTTGAGAATCCATCTGAAAGAGTCCTTGAAGAGCGCCGGTCCAGGGGCGGCTCGCCCCTGGCGGGGTCCAGGAGCAGAGCCCCTGGCCTTCCTTACGCCGCTTTCCGCCGCTCCCCGCCCAGCACCGCCCGCAGCGCGTCGACCAGCGCGTCCATCATCGCGTCCGTGTGGAACGGCGTCGGCGTGAGCCTGAGCCGCTCCGCCCCCACCGGCACCGTCGGGTAGTTGATCGGCGTGGCATAGATCGCGAACTCGTCCAGCAGCCGCCGGCTCACCTCGCGGCACAGCGCGGCCTCGCCGACGAACACCGGCACGATGTGGCTCTGCGACGCCATGATCGGCAGCCCCGCCGCCTTGAGCCGTGCCGTCAGCGCCCCCACCCGCTCGAACAGCTTCGCCCGCCGCGCCCCATCCCCCTTCAGGTGCCGCACGCTGGCCAGCGCCGCCGCCGCGACCGAGGGCGGCGTCGACGTCGTGAAGATGAACCCCGACGCCGTCGAGCGCACGTAGTCCACCACGTCCGCGTCCCCGGTGATGTAGCCCCCGTGGCACCCGAACGCCTTGGCCAGCGTGCCCTCGATGATGTCGACCCGGTGCGCCACCCCGTCGCGCTCCGACACGCCCCCTCCCGTCGCGCCGTACATCCCCACCGCGTGCACCTCGTCGAGATACGTCATCGCCCCGTATCGCTCCGCCAGATCGCAGATCGCCCCGATCGGCGCGATGTCCGCGTCCATCGAGTACACGCTCTCGAACGCGATCAGCTTCGGCGCGTCCGCCGGCGCCGCCGCCAGCCTGGCCTCCAGGTCCGAAAGATCGTTGTGCGCCCACACGTGCACGGTGGCACCCCGTGCCGACTTGATCCCCACGATCATCGACGCGTGGTTCTTGGCGTCCGAGAACACGTGCCACCCCGGCCGCCCCGGCAGCGGCGCCAGCAGCGTGTTCAGCGTCGCCTGGTTCGACACGTAGCCCGACACGAACAGCAGCCCCGCCGCCTTGCCATGCAGCGCCGCCAGCTCCGCCTCCAGCGCCGCGTGCACCGGCGTGCTGCCCGCGATGTTGCGCGTGCCCCCGGCCCCCACGCCCATCGCGTCGAGCGCCTCGCGCGCGGCCCCCACCACCACCGGATCGGTGCCCATGCCCAGGTAGTCGTTCGACGACCACACCGTGACCTCGCGCGGCCCCGCCGCCGTGTCCATGACATAGACCGGGAACCGCCCGGCCTGCTTGACCAGCGGCGCGAAGCGGCGGTAGCGGCCCTGCGCGTGGATCTCGGCCAGGGTGCGCCGGGCATGGTCGTGGAACGGATGCATCTCTCGGCCTCGTGACAGTGCACTTCTCTAGTGGCCCGCTCGCCCGGAAATTGCGAGGGCCGAACCCCTGCCGCGACGGCGGGTCAACCATGCCGCAGGAAGCAAGGTTGAGGCTCTGCCTCAAACTCCGCCAAAGGCAAGCCTTTGGAATCCACTCCTTAAGTAAAGCCGGTCCAGGGGCGGCTCGCCCCTGGCGGGTCTGGGCAGAGCCCAGCCTTGCTTCCTACTTCGCCGCCGCCGTCACCCCCAGCGCCGCCACTACCCCGTCCGGCCCCCGCCCCGCGACCTGCGCCATGTCCAGCAGCGACACCGGCGCCGCCGGATGCACCCCCAGCGTCAGCGTCCCCGGCGCCCGTACGAACGCCGCCAGCGCCGCGCGCACCGACCGCGCCGCCTCCGACGACACCGGCAGACCCGCGAGCTGCCCCGCCACTGCCTCGCGCAGCTGCCCCGGGTCCATCCCCGACGCCTTCGCCTTCGCCTCGACCAGCCGCCCCGTCAGCCCGCCGTCGACCAGCACCAGGTCGAACCCGCGCACCGTGACCCCCAGCATGGCCGCCGGACCCGCCGCCCCGGCGCCCGCGCCTTGCGGCACATGCCCGAACCCGCCCGACAGCGACGCCTCCCCCATGCCCTGCCCGGACAGGCGCAGCGCCGCGATCGCCAGCTCGCTCGCCGCCCGGTCGAGCGTCGCGTCCACGTGGACCCCGCCCTCGAACGCCGCGTACCCGAGCCCGCGCAGCCCCTCCACCAGCGCCGGCGGCCCGTCCAGCCGCAGCTCCGTCGCATCCGCCACCCCGTGCGCCACCCCCGCATCCGACGTGTCCTGCACGCTGGCGAGCCGCCCGACATGCAGCAGCGCCGCCCCGCCCTGCGCGACATCCAGCCCACTCGCCTCCAGCGACTGCCGTCCCTGCGCCGCGACCGGCACCCCGGAGCGCATCGCGCCGGCAACGGAGGCGACGTCCACCCCGTCGAACGACGCATGCGCCAGCCCGAGCCGGATTGTGCCTCCCGCCGCCGACCCGGGGCCGGACCCCGCCGCCCCCGCCGCCCCTGCCGACGGATCGGGCACCGACACCGACATCCCGTCCACGCTGCCCCGCCCGCGCCGCCCGACCCCGTAGTCCGACATCGCGGCCGCGGCCACCGCCACCTCGCCGCCGCTGCCGGTCAGGCGCACCCCGCGCACCTCCGCCGCGTCGAACCGCCCGCCCAGAGCCCCCTGCGCGAACCCGCCCGCACCGCCGGACTCCCCTGCGCCCGGCACCGAGAGCCTGGTCCACCCGACATGCTCCGCCGTCCCGGACACCGCCGACGCGTCCGGGGTAGTCAGCCCCACCCCGTCCGCCGTCCCGCTGCACACCGAGTCCGCGTCGCACCCCACCACCACGGCGTCCGCGGTCACGGTGCTGTCCGGCCCCGCCAAGACCACCCCCGCGAACCGGGCGTCGCGGTGCAGCACGCTCGGCACGGCGCTCGCGTAGCTGAGCCGCACGTCCGGCCCGAGATGCGCGCGGAACTGGTCCACCGCCTGGTCCAGGACCTCGTGCGCCCGCCGCTGCGCCACGAACCAGCCGCCCCCGGCCACCACCGCCACGACCACCGCGGCACCGCCCATCCGTCCAAGCAAGGTCATGCCAATGGCCCTTAAAATCACCGGTGAAGGAAGCAAGGTTGAGGCCTCTCCTTCAAGCGTGGGCCTCAAACTCCGCCAGGGGGAGCCCCCTGGACTGGCCTTGCTCAGGGAAGGCGGTCCAGGGGGCCTCCCCCTGGCGGGTCCAGGGCAGAGCCCTGGCCTTCCTTACTTCGCCAGCACCGGCACCGTGAACGCCTGCCCCGGGTAGATCAGCGACGGGTCGCGGATCTGCCCCCGGTTGGCGCGCACGATCACCGTGTAGCGCAGCCCGTCGCCGTACGCCGCGCGCGCCATGCGCCACAGGTTCTCGCCCGGCTGCACCACCACCTGGCCCTTCGCCACCGACCCCTTCGGCAGCAGCACCTTGCGGAACGGCAGCTCGACGCGCGCCACCACCGCGCCCGCCCGCCCCGCCCCGTCCACCCCGATCTGGTCGACCCGCAGCTGGTGCAGCCCCAGCGACAGCGACGGCGGCGTCAGGCTCCAGCGCCCCTGCGCATCCGCCGCCGCATCGCCCAGCACCCGGTTGTCCGCATACAGCCGCACCGACGCCCCCGGCGCCGCATGCCCCGCGAACCGGATGTGCCCCGCCTCGTCGTAGTCTACCGTGTCCAGCCCCAGCGGCCCGGCCCCGCCCGCCCCAGCCTCTCCCACTCCGGGCGCCTGCAGCACCCGCGGCGCGGCCCCCTCCGGCGCCAGCACCGCCAGCGCCGGCCCGCCCGACGCGTCCGGCACCGCCAGCAGCACCGG
>CAXSFE010000172.1:0-5491 GCA_964236585.1 uncultured Acetobacteraceae bacterium | reverse complement strand
GCCGTGCCCCGCCCCAGCGACAGCCGCCCCAGCGCGCGCGCCATGTCCGGCGCCCCGCGCAGCGCAGCCCGCAGCCCCGCCAGCGCCGCCGGATGCCCCCCCAGCCAGCACCACCCGTCCTGGCGCCGCGCGATCGCCCCGGGATCGGTGAGCGGCGCCGCCAGACGCTGCGCCAGCAGCCGCGCCCCCGGCGCCGTCAGCGTGCGCGACACCGACGACAGCAGCGACGGCCCGTCCCCCTCGCGCGGCCGCAGGATCTCCAGGCTCGCCCGCGTCGCCGCGTCCAGCGACAGCTGCAGCGCCTCGCCCCGCGCCACCGGCGGCGACAGCCGCGGCAGCCGCCCCGCCTGCGTCGCCCGCACGTAGTCCAGCGCCAGCATCGCGGCCACCGCCTCGGCGTCGGAGAAGCTGCCGAACGCGTCCAGGCTGCGCGCCCCGAACGCCTCCGCCAGCCCTGAGCGCGCCGCAGCAGCCCCCCGCGCCTCCCGCCCCGGCGCCCGCCTCGCCTCCCATTCCCCGAGCGCCACCCACCCCGGCGCCAGGATCTCGGACGCCTCCACCCGCCCGAGCAGCCTGGCCAGCCCCCCCGGCGCCACCGCCTGCGTCTCGAACAGTCCCGTCGACACGTCGAGCCACGCCGCCCCGAGGCCGACGCCCTCGTCCCCCGTCCCCCCGCCGCGCGCCCCCGCGCCCCCGGCCAGCGCCAGCAGCAGGTTCGGCCGCCCCGCCTCCAGCAGCGCGTCCTCGGTGAGCGTGCCCGGCGTGACCAGCCGCACGATCGCGCGCCGCAGCGGCCCGCGCCCCGACCGCGCCGACGCCTGCTCCATCTGCTCGGCCACCGCGACGCGGAACCCGCGCCGGATCAGCCGAGCCAGGTACAGCTCGGACGTCGACACCGGCACGCCGCACATCGGCACCGGCGCCCCCGCGTGCTCGCCGCGTGCGGTGAGCGCGATGTCGAGCGCGCCCGCCGCCGCCACGGCATCCTCGAAGAACAGCTCGAAGAAGTCGCCCATGCGCAGGAACAGCAGCGCGTCCGGCTGCTCCGCCTTCAGCTGGAACCATTGCGCCATCGTGGGGGAGGCGCCGGCGGCGCGTGCGGCTGTCATCCCCCTGCCTTAGCAAGCCCCGCCCCGCACGCCAAAGGGCCGTTGCGGACCTGCCTGAGACTTCTGCGGAAGCAAGCAAGACTCTTCTTTTTCTGAAGAAAAAGAAGCAAAAAGACTTTTCTCCGGAAGACTCAGGCCCGACCACGCTCCGAGGCCCAATGGGCAGAAGTTCTTTGGTTCTTTCTTTCAGGAAAGAACACGCTTCCTTCCTGCCCGGATGCCGGAAACGCGACCGTCGGGTCCATGACACCCTCTGCTCCTCGGCCGCGGCCGCGAGCTCACGCCCGCGGCGTGGCCGAACGCGCGGATCAGCTCCGCGACCTCCCCGGCGGGCACGGCCCTGCTGAAGCGGAACCCCTGCGCCTGGTCGCAGCCGTAGGCGCGCAGCTGTTCGAGCTGTGCGTCCGTCTCCACGCCCTCGGCGACCGTCACCAGGCCGAGGTCGCGGCTCAGGCCCAGCACCGCCCGCACGATGGCGCGCGACTCCTGCGAGTGCGTCAGCCGGCCGATGAAGCCCTGGTCGATCTTGAGCTTGTCGAACCGGAAGGTGTGCAGGTAGCACAGCGAGGAGTAGCCGGTGCCGAAGTCGTCCATCGCGACCCGCATGCCCAGCGCGTGGAACGCGTCCAGCATCCGCGCGGCGCCGACGCTGTCGCCGAGCATCACCGACTCGGTGACCTCCAGCTCCAGCCTGCGCATCGCCAGCCCGCTCTCGCGCACGATCGCGGCCACGCGCTGCGGCAGCTCCGGGTCGCGCAGCTGCACCGGCGACAGGTTGACCGCGACGCCGATCCCGTCCGGCCAGCCGGCCGCCTCGCGGCACGCCTCGCGCACCACCCACTCGCCGATCGCGCGGATCAGCCCGGTCTCCTCGGCCAGTGGCACGAACACCGAGGGCGACACCGTGCCGAGCACCGGATGGTCCCAGCGCAGCAGCGCCTCGAAGCTGGCGATGCGCCCGCTGCTCACGTCGACCAGCGGCTGGAAGAACACGGCCAGCTCGCCGCGCCCCATCGCGTGGCGTAGCTCGACCAGCATCTCCTGGCGCGCCTGCTGCTGCGCCTGCATGCCCTGCTCGAAGAAGCGGTAGCCGCCGCGGCCCTCCGCCTTGGCCAGCGACAGCGCCATGTCGGCGCACTGGAACAGCCGCTCCGCGCTGCTGCCGTCCTGCGGCGACACGCTCACGCCCACGGTGGCGCTGACGGCGACGGCCCGGCCGCCCAGCTCGTAGGGCGCGGCCAGCACCTCCAGGATGCGCCGGGCGAGGGCGGCGGCATGGCCCGGCTGGTCGAGCCCGGTCTGGATCACCACGAACTCGTCCGCCCCGAAGCGCGCCACCACGTCCGTCTCGCGCAGGCAGGCGGCGAGCCGGTCCGCCACCTGGCGCAGCAGCCTGTCGCCCTCCGCGTGGCCGCGCGTGTCGTTGATCGCCTTGAAGTCGTCGAGGTCGACGCACAGCACCGCGAGCTGCGCGCCGCGCCCGACCCGCGCCAGCTCCTGGTGCATGCGCTCGCCGAACAGCGCGCGGTTGGCCAGCCCGGTGAGCGCGTCGTGCAGCGCCATGTGGCTGATGCGCGCCTGGTCGGCCCTGCGCCCTGTGATGTCCTCCGCGGTGCCGTACCAGCGCATGATCCGCCCCGCCTCGGTGCGCCGGACGAAGGCGCGCACATGGAACCAGCAGTACGCGCCGTCGGCCACGCGGATGCGGTACTCGACGTCGTACGGCTCGCCGGTCCGCGCGGAGTGCGCCCAGCGCCGCCACACCGAGGGCTGGTCGTCCGGATGGGTGAACTGCGCCCAGCCGTCGCGCAGGATCGCCGCCTCGTCCAGCCCGGTCAGCCGGCTCAGCTTCGGGCTGACCTCCTCGAGATGCCCGTTCGGGTCGGCGGTCCACGGAATCTGCGGGCTGACCTCGACCGAGTAGCGGTGGTGCTCCTCGCTCTCGCGCAGCGCCAGCTCGGCCAGCTTGCGCTCGTGCACGTCCTCGACCGTGCCGTACCAGCCCGCAGGCACGCCGGCCCCGTCCCGGCCGGGCGCCGCAACCGCCCTGAACCAGCGATGCCCCCCGCCCGCCATGGCGTAGCGGCACTCGACGTCGAGCGGCGTCTCCTCCGCCACGCAGCGCTGCCAGACGTCGAGCACCCGCGGCAGGTCGTCGGCGTGGACGGCGGCGCCCCAGCCGCCGCCCAGCGCCTCGGCGCAGGACTGCCCGAACAGGTCGGGCCAGCCCGCGCCGACCTCGGTCACGCGGCCGAGCGCGTCGGCCTGCCACGGGACCTGCCGGTTCAGCTCGAGGGCGTGGCGGGTGCGCTCGCGGTCGCGCTGCAGCAGCGCCGCCGAGCGCTGCAGCTCGATCAGGCAGGACACGCCCAGCGCCAAGTCGCGCAGCGTGGCCTCGTCCTCGGGCGAGAACTGCCGCGTCCGGGTGTCGAGCACGCACAGGGCGCCGAGCGCGCGGCCCTGCGTGTCCAGCAGCGGCGCCCCGGCATAGGACCGGATCGCGGCCGGCCCGGTGACCAGCGGGCTGGCCCGGAACCGCGCGTCCGCCGCGGCGTCGCCCACGACCAGGACCTGCCCGGGCGCCATGATCGTGTGCGCGCAGAACGCGACGTCGCGCGCAACCGACATCTCCGCGGCCCGCGGCCCGCACCCCGACTTCACCCACTGCCGCGCGTCGTCGATCAGCGTCACGAGGGCCAGCGGCGTGTCGAGCATCCTGGCTGCGAGGCGGGTGACGGTGTCGAACCGGTCGTCCGGCAGGGTGTCGAGGATGCTGGCCTCCCGCAGGGACTCCAGCCGGTCGGTCTCGGTCGCGGTGTCGGGGCTCGGCATCCAGCATCCTTCCGGCGGACGGCGCGTGTCGGGCGTGTGCGCGTGTGGCCGGAACAAGACTGCGCCCGATGTTCTTACAGAATGGTTTTTTACTTATGTACGCTATAGTATACTGCAACTCACCGTGATGGACGCTGGCGCTCTGCCGGCCGTCCCGGAGCCCGGCCTCCACCTCCGCCCGGGCCCTGGCCGCCGCCGCGCGGTTGCCTGCGCGAACCCGCCGCGATAGCGTTCACGACCCGTCCGCGGGCGCCCGGGGACGGCAAGGCCGCCCCGCCGGACCCGTCCCGGCCATCCCCGCGCGGCCGGTCCGCCACAGCACTGGAGCCCGGCCGCATGGCGCCTGCCCCCCCGACACGGCCCGCCGCCCCCGCGGCGACCATCGGCGGCAGCGTGCGCATCCTCGGCCTCGACGTGGTGCGCGCCTGCGCGATCGCCCTGGTGATGGCCTCGCACGGCTCGGACGTCTTCGCCGCCTTCTGGGGCGCCCGCCCCCCCGCCTTCGTCTCGCTCGCCGGCGTGTTCGGCGTCGAGCTGTTCTTCGTGCTCTCCGGCTTCCTGATCGGTACCCTGCTGGCCCGCGCCGCCGCCCAGGCCCCCGGCTGGCGCGGCTGGCGCGCCTTCATGCTGCGCCGCTGGCTGCGCACCCTGCCGCTCTACGCCGCCTGGATCCTGCTCATGGCCGTCGCCTGGCCCCCGGCCGACGGCCGCACCGCCTGGCACCTGCTGCGCTATCTCACGCTGACCCAGAACCTCGCCTGGCGCATGCCCGCCGACAACTGGTTCGGCGTCTCCTGGTCGCTCGCCATCGAGGAATGGTTCTACCTCCTCTTCAGCCTGCCGCTGCTCCTCCTCGCCCGACGCGACCGCGGCCGCCGCTCGCTCCCCGCACTCGCTGGCCTGTTCGTCGCCGTCCCCGTCCTGACCCGCTGCCTGCTCCCCGCCGACCTCGACTTCGGCCAGGCCGTCTACAAGGTCACTGCCTTCCGCCTGGACTCCGTCGCCTACGGCGTCCTCGCCGCCCTGGTCGCCACCCGCCGCCCCGCCGTCCTGCGCCACTGGGCGCCCCTGCTCGCGTGCGGCCTCGCGGTCGTCGCCTTCGTCTGGGTGCAGATCGCCGGCGCCGGTCTCCCGCTCCCCGGCCTGTTCTACCGCGCGCTCTTCCTGCCCCTGCTCTCCGCCGGCTTCTGCCTGTGCCTGCCCGCGGCACTCCGCCTGCGCCACGCCCCCGCCTGGCTCGCCGCCCCCACCGCCTGGCTCTCCACCCGCTCCTACGGCCTCTACGTCGTCCACCTCACCGTGCTGGAGGTCGCCTCCGCCGCCGTGTTCGTCCACGCCTGGCCGAAGCGCTACGCCGTCGCCCTGGCCCTCGTCGCCGCCCCCGCCCTGGCCGAGCTGTCCTGGCGCCTCATCGAGCGCCCGATGCTCGCCCTGCGCCCCGCCCAGCCCGGCGGCCACCCCGCGCTCCCCGTGCCCGCCCCGCCGAGCAGCACGCCCCCCGCCCCACGCCGCGACAGGCTGCCCGCGCCCGCCGCCTTCGCGACCGCCCC
>CAXSFE010000171.1:0-5579 GCA_964236585.1 uncultured Acetobacteraceae bacterium | reverse complement strand
GCAGAACCAACAATGCGGCCGCTGGCGCCCGTGCCACGCCGCGGTCCCGCCCGCCTCCCCGCAACACCTCCCGCCCCGGATCGCCGCCATGCCCGACCCCGTGCCCGCCCCGCTCGCCGCCCCAGGCGAGGCCGCCGAGCTGCTGCGCCGCGTCGCCGAGGCGCTGGAGCGCCTGGCGCCCCCGCCCGCCCGCGCGATCGACCTCTCGGCCGCCGACGGCTTCGTCTGGCACCCCGAGCGCCCGGAGCTGCAGCCCGTCGCCCGCATCGCCCACGTCGACATCGCGCTGCTGCGCGGCGTGGAGCGGCAGCGCGCCACCGTGCTGGAGAACACGCTGCGCTTCTCGCGCGGCCTGCCGGCGAACAACGCCATGCTCTGGGGGGCGCGCGGCATGGGCAAGTCCTCGCTCGTCAAGGCCGCCCACGCCCAGGCCAACGCCGAGCGTCCCGGCAGCCTCGCGCTGATCGAGATCGAGCGCGGCGACATCGCCACCCTGCCCGAGCTGCTCCGCGTGCTGCGCGCCCACCCCCGCCGCTGCCTGGTGTTCTGCGACGACCTGTCGTTCGAGCGCGAGGACGCCGACTACAAGGCGCTGAAGTCCGTGCTCGACGGCGGCATCGAGGGCCGTCCGGAGACCGTGCTGTTCTACGCGACGTCGAACCGCCGCCACCTGATGCCGCGCGACATGATCGACAACGAGCGCTCCACCGCGATCAGCCCCGGCGAGGCGGTCGAGGAGAAGGTCTCGCTGTCCGACCGCTTCGGCCTGTGGATCGGCTTCCACGCCTGCGACCAGGACACCTACCTCGCCATGGTCGCGGGCTACGCCGGCGCGCTCGCCCTCCCGGTCGGGCCGGACACCCTGCGCGTCCAGGCGCTGGAGTGGTCGCAGACGCGCGGCGGCCGGTCGGGGCGCGTGGCCTGGCAGTTCACCCAGGACCTGGCGGGGCGGCTCGGCGTGGTGCCGGCGGCCGGGTTTGTCGATCCGTAGGCAAGCAAGGCTGAGCTCTGCCCAGACCCGCCAGGGGCGAGCCGCCCCTGGACCGGCATTACTTAAGCAAAGCCATCCAAGGGGCTTCCCTTGGCGGGGCCCAGGGGCAGAGCCCCTGGCCTTCCTTCCCTCCAGCGGAGACGACCCGATGCACGACGACCTGCTCCAGGCCCCCGGCTACTACCGCAGGCGCGCCGGCGACGTGGTGCTCACCGCGCTGCACGACGGCGCGCTGCACCTCGGCGCCGAGGTGATCCAGCGCCTGCCCGCCGACGAGGTCGCCCGCCTGCGCCGCGCCGCCTTCGAGCCGCACGGGCTCGCGATCAGCATCAGCGCCTTCGCCCTGCACCTGCCCGACGGACGCGTCGCCCTGGTGGACGCCGGCTATGGCCCCCGCGGCCCCGACACCGCCGGCCGCCTGCCGCAGTCCATGGCCGCCGCCGACCTGGCGCCGCACGACATCGACGCCGTGCTGCTCACCCACCTGCACGCCGATCACATCGGCGGCCTGCTCGACATGGCGGGCCGCGCCACCTTCCCCCGCGCCGAGCTGGTCGTGCCGAGGGCGGAGGCCGCCCACTGGGGCAGCGAGTCCGTGATGGCGAAGGCCCCGCCCCAGGCGCACTCCACCTTCCGCGCCGCGCGCGCCCTGCTCGACGCCTACGCCGGCCGGGTGCGCCTGTCCGACGACGCGGAGACGGTGCTGCCCGGCGTGGTCGCCCACGCCATGCCCGGCCACACCCCCGGCCACACCGGCTACCGCATCGGCGCCGGCGCGGACGCGGTGCTGCTGCTCGCCGACGTGGTGCACGTCGCCTCCGTGCAGGCGCCCCGCCCGGAGGCCGGGCTGGTGTTCGACAGCGACCCGGACGCGGCGGAGGCCACCCGGCGCCGCGTGCTGGCGATGGCGGCCGACGAGGGCGTCTGCGTCGCCGGCATCCACCTGGCGTTCCCGCCCTTCGCGCACGTCGCGCGGGCGGGGGACGGCTTCGCGTTCGTACCGGAGGCGTGGTCGGACGAAGTGTGAGCAAGGCAAGGTTGAGGCTCTGCCTCAAACTCCGCCAAGGGCTGGGCCCTTGGATCGCCTCCTCTTAAGTGAGGCCGGTCCAGGGGCGGCTCCCTCCGGTGGCCCTTCCAACGATTCAAGCGGATCGTCGGAACCTTCGGCCACCTCCGCCTGGCGGGTCCGGGCAGAGCCCGGCCTTGCTTTCCTGCGCCGTCGATCGCTCCCTGCCGCGTTGCAGCCCCGCAATCCCGAAGGAGCCTCCCATGGCAGACAAGACCCCGATGGTTCTCATCCCCGCGCTGCTCTGCGACGAGGCGCTCTACAGCGAGGTGCTGTCCGGCCTGGAGGACAAGGTCGCCGCGCAGGTGATGATGTCGCCGCACCCGACGCTGGCCGCCAGCGTCGCCGACATCCTGGCCCGCGCGCCGGAGCGCTTCGTGCTGGCCGGCACCTCGTACGGCGGGCGCCTGGCGATCGAGAT
This sequence comes from uncultured Acetobacteraceae bacterium, assembly GCA_964236585.1. Lineage (GTDB taxonomy): Bacteria > Pseudomonadota > Alphaproteobacteria > Acetobacterales > Acetobacteraceae > CAXSEF01. Next base: position 3,101 of record CAXSFE010000171.1, on the reverse strand, counting down.
CGCGCTGGCCGCCCCGGAGCGCATCCGCGGCCTGTGGCTGATGGGCGCCAACCCCGGCGCGTCGGACCGCGAGCAGGGCCTCGGCATGGCCGGGATGATCGAGGACAGCACCGACGACGCGATCGCGATGCTGGCCGGCCTGGCCGTGGCGCAGCAGCACGCGGCGGCGAAGGCGACGTTCGAGGCGATGGCGCACCGCGTCGGCGGGCGCGACGGCGGCGCGCAGATGCGCGCGCTGACCGACGCCGAGGACGTGTGGGACCGGCTCGCGTCGCTGCACATCCCCTCGCTCGTGCTCTGGGGCAAGGACGACGCGCTGGTGCCGGTCGCGACCGGGCGCAGGCTCTCGGACGCCCTGCCGCACGCGCACTGGTTCGCGCTGGACGACTGCGGCCACCTGCCGACGATCGAGAAGCCGTTCGAGGTCACCGACATCGTGGCGGAGTGGCTGGGCTACGACGTGGACGAGGCGCACGCGCACTGAAGGAAGCCCAGGGGCGCCGCCTGCCTCCGGGGCGCCCCACCCCGTCACGCCCCCCGTGACACCGGAGCCGAAAACCTCCCGATCCGTCACGCCTCCCGTGACGCCCCGCGTCACGGCACCCGTGACGCCCCCGCGTGCTTCGGCCAACGGCCGTTGAAGCAAGCAAGGCTGGGCTCTGCACAGACCCGCAAAGGGTCCGAGGACCCTTTGATCCCTTGACTGAAGAAAGGCCATCCAAGGGGCTTCCCTTGGCGGGGTCCAGGGGCAGAGCCCCTGGCCTTACTTCCTGACGACCTCCATCCCCCCAAGGTATGGCCTGAGCCGTTCCGGCACCGCGACCGACCCGTCCGCCTGCTGGTGCGTCTCCATCACCGCGATCAGCGCCCGCCCGACCGCGACGCCCGACCCGTTGAGCGTGTGCACGAATCCCAGCGTCTTTCCGTCCGCCGCGCGGAACCGCGCGTTCATCCGGCGTGCCTGGAACGCGCGCATGTTGGAGCACGAGCTGATCTCGCGCCAGGCCGCCTGCCCCGGCAGCCAGACCTCCAGGTCGTAGGTCTTGGCGGAGCCGAAGCCGGTGTCGCCCGAGCACAGCAGCACCCGCCGCCAGGTCAGCGCCAGGGCGTCGAGCACCGCCTCGGCGCAGACGGTCATGCGCTCGTGCTCGGCGTCGCTGTCGTCGGGCACGGCGATGGTGACCATCTCGCACTTGCGGAACTGGTGCTGGCGCAGCATGCCGCGCGTGTCGCGCCCGGCCGAGCCGGCCTCGGAGCGGAAGCACTCGGACAGCGCGGCGAGGCGGCGGGGCAGCTGCGCCGCCGGGGCGACCTCGCCGGCGGCCAGGTTGGTGAGCGGCACCTCGGCGGTGGGGATCAGCCAGCGGCCGTCGGTGGTGCAGAACGCCTCGTCGGCGAACTTGGGCAGCTGGTTGGTGCCGAACATCGCGGCCTCGTTGACCAGCAGCGGGACGGAGACCTCCTCGTGCCCGTGCGCCTGCGTGTGCAGGTCGAGCATGAACTGGCCCAGCGCCCTCTCCAGCCGGGCGAGCGGGCCGCGCAGCACGGTGAAGCGCGCGCCTGCCAGCTTCGCGGCCGAGTCGAACTCCATCATGCCCAGCGCCTCGCCCAGGTCGAAGTGCTGGCGCGCCGGGAACGGCAGCGGCGCGGGCTCGCCGGACTGCCTGAGCACGACGTTGTCGGCCTCGTCGGCGCCGTCGGGCACGTCGGCATCGAGCACGTTGGGCAGGCCCGCCAGCAACGCGGCCAGCTCCGCGTCGGGTCCGCCGGCCGCCCCTGCCTCGCCGGGCCCGGACGACGGCGCGCCGGGCGGGGCACCGTCCTCGCGCAGCGCGACCGCCTCGGCTTCCAGCGCCGCGGTGTCCTCTCCGCGCGCGCGGGCCGCGCCGATCTCCTTGGACAGCGTCTTGCGCCGGGCCTGGCGCGCCTCGACAGCGGCGATCAACGCGCGCCGCTCCGCGTCGAGGCGCAGGATCTCCGCGCTCTGCGGCGGCAGCGAGCGCCGCGCCATGGCGGCGTCGAACGCCTCCGGGTCGGCGCGGATCGCGCGGATGTCGTGCATCAGGCGGCCTCCACTCGCTGCTTCTCGACCAGCCTCGCCAGGAAGATCGACAGCTCGTAGAGCAGGATCAGCGGCACCGCGAGGCCGGTCTGGGTGATGATGTCGGGCGGCGTCAGGATCGCGGCCGCGACGAAGCAGCCGACATAGGCGTAGCGCCGGTACTTCTTCAGCCCCGCCGAGGTGACGATGCCGACCTTGGCGCACAGCGTCAGCGCGACCGGCAGCTGGAACGCGATGCCGAACGCGAAGATCAGCTTCATCACCAGCGACAGGTACTCGCTGACCTTCGCCTGCAGCTGGATCTGCAGCCCGTCGCCGCCGCCGGTGGTCTCGAAGCTCAGGAAGAAGGTCCAGGCGACGGGGAACACGAAGTAGTACGCGAGTGCCGCGCCCAGCAGGAACAGCACCGGGGTGGCCAGCAGGAACGGGGCGAACGCGCGCTTCTCGCTGCGGTACAGCCCCGGCGCGATGAACAGCCAGAGCTGCGACGCGACCACGGGGAAGGACAGGAACGCCGCGCCGAAGAAGCCGACCTTGATGTACGTGAAGAATGCCTCGTACAGCGCCGTGTAGATCAGGTGAGGCTGCTCGTTCTTCTGCCGCATGATGCGCGCCAGCGGCTGGGCCAGGAACAGGTAGATGTCGCCGGAGAAGTGGTAGCAGACCGCGAAGCACAGCATGAACGCCAGCATCGACCACAGCAGGCGCTTGCGCAGCTCGACGAGGTGCTCGAGCAGCGGCATCGGCTTGTCGTTGATGGAGTCGGCGGGCGCGTCTGTGCTGGCCAAGTGTGCGTCCTGCGATGCGGAAAGGCCCCGGCGGCGCGCGGAGCGCCGGGAGCCGGTGCTGCCGGGCTGGAAGCGGGGCTAGCCGTGGGGCGCCGGCGGGCCGGCCGGGGCAACACCTGCCACGGAAGGCCCGGCGGCGGAAGGGACGGCGCCGGGCACAGGCACCGCGGGTTCAGGCGTCGAGAGCTGGGCCATCACCGCGCCGGGCGGGATGAACGACGGCGCCGCGGCGCGCGCGGCCTCGGCGGGGT
>CAXSFE010000170.1:0-5663 GCA_964236585.1 uncultured Acetobacteraceae bacterium | reverse complement strand
GTCCAGGGGCGGCTCGCCCCTGGCGGGTCTGGGCAGAGCCCAGCCTTGCCTGCTCCCCCCAGACCCCACGGGAACTTGATACCGCCTCCGGCTTTTGAGATCACGCAAGGGCCCCGTCTCGGGCCGAACCGCATGGATGATCAGGCATGACCAACGAGGAACGCGACATCATCAGCCGGTTCGTCGCCCGCGTCGGCGGCTCGCCGCAGCAGGGCTTCGGCACGCCGCCCGCCGGCGGCCAGGTCCCCGCCCTGCCCGCGGTGGACCAGGAGGCCGACCACTTCATCAGCGACCAGTTCAGCCAGCACCCCGAGGCCCGCTACCGGATCACGCAGATGGCGTTCGTGCAGGAGGCGGCCCTCGCCGAGGCGCAGAACCGCATCCGCCGCCTCGAATGGGACGTGCAGCAGGCCCGCTCGCAGCCGCAGGCCCAGGCCCAGGCCCAGGCCCAGCCGCAAGGCGCCGCCCCCTCGCGCGGCTTCTTCGGCAACCTGTTCGGCGGCGGCCAGCCCCAGCCCGGCCAGGCCCCCGGCGGCTTCGCGGGCCAGCCGCAGGGATACGGCCGCCCGCCCGGCTACGGTCAGCAGTACCAGGCGCCGCCCCAGCCGCAGTACCCGCCCGGCTACCAGCCGGGCATGCTGCAGCAGTCCCGCGGCGGCTCCGGCTTCCTCGGCTCCGCCCTGACCACCGCGGCCGGCGTCGCCGGCGGCATGGTCGCGGGCAATGCCCTGATGGGCCTGTTCTCCGGGCACGAGGGCGGCGGCTTCGGCGGTGGCGGCGGAGAGACGGTGAACGAGACGATCAACAACTACGGCAACGACCCCTCCGCCGCGGCCGGCGGCGCCGACCCCTGGGCCGGAGCAGGCACGGCGGACACCGGCGCAGGCACCCCGCAGGACCAGGGCCCGGTGGACCAGGGCAGCGGCTTCGACCAGGGCGGCGTCGACCCCGGCTTCGACCAGGGCGGGTTCGACCAGGGCAGCTCGGACCAGGGCGGCGGCTGGGGCGACTCCGGCGGTGGCGACGGCGGTGGTGGCGGCGACCCGTTCAGCTAGAACCGCCAAGGGGAAGACCAGGCCAGGGGCTCTGCCCCTGGACCCCGCCAAGGGCTGGGCCCTTGGATCGCCTCCCCTAAGTCAAGCCGGTCTAGGGGCGGCTCGCCCCTGGCGGGTCTGGGCAGAGCCCAGCCTTCCTTCACGTCCAGGCCCACAAACCTAGCCCTGGCATCACACCGCCCGCAGCATCCTGTGCTGCTTGCGCCCCGCCGACAGCTTGGCCGCCCCGTCGCGCAGGTCGGCCGCCGTGACCACATACTGCTCGTCCGACATGACGGCGTCGTTCAAACGTGCCCCCCCGCCCCGCACCAGGCGCCGCGCCTCCCCGTTGCTCGACGCCAGCCCCGACTCCACCAGCGCGCGAAGCAGCGGCAGCCCTGCCGCAAGCTGCGCCGCATCCACCCGGTGCTCCGGCAGGTCCGCCGCCTCGCCGGTCTCGAAGGTCCGCCGCGCCACCTCCGCCGCCTCCAGCGCGGCCGGCCCGCCGTGCAGCAGCCGCGTGGCCTCCGACGCCAGAACCTTCTTCGCCTCGTTCACCTCCGCGCCCCCCAGCGCCTCCAGCCGCGCGACCTCTCCCAGCGGCAGATCGGTGAACAGCCGCAGGAAGCGGCCGACATCGCCGTCCTCCGTGTTGCGCCAGAACTGCCAGTACTCGTACGCGGACCGCCGGTCGGCCCGCAGCCACACCGCCCCGCCCACGGTCTTGCCCATCTTCACGCCCGACGCGGTCGCGATCAGCGGCGTCGTCATCCCGAACACCTGGCGCGAGTCCGTACGCCGCACGAGATCGACGCCCGACACGATGTTGCCCCACTGGTCCGACCCGCCGAGCTGCAACGTCACGTCATGCTTGCGGCTCAACTCCCTGAAATCATAGCTTTGCAGAACCGAGTAGTTGAACTCCAGGAACGTCAGCCCCTGCTCGCGCTCCAGCCGCGTCCGCACGCTGTCGAAGGACAGCATGCGGTTGACGCTGACGTGCGTGCCGACCTCGCGCAGCAGCTCGATGTAGCCGAGCCGGTCGAGCCACTCCGCATTGTTGACCAGCAGCGCCTCGCAGCCGACCGCCACGGACCCTGCTCCGCCAGCACTCTCATCGCTCCCCCGAAAATCGCCTAAACTATCTTCCGAGGAAAACCTGACAAACGGCTCGAAACACTGCTTAATCCCGGCCATGTTTGCCGCGATCTGCCCGTCGTCGAGCAGCCGCCTGGCCTCCTCCCGGAACGACGGGTCGCCGATGCGCGTGGTGCCGCCGCCCAGCACCACCACCGGCCGGTGCCCGGTGCGCTGCATCAGCCGCAGCAGCATGATCTGCACCAGGCTGCCGACGTGCAGGCTGTCCGCCGTGCAGTCGAAGCCCGCATACCCGCTGACCCGCCCCGCCAGCAGCGCCGCGTCGAGCGCGTCCTCGTCGGTGCACTGGAACACGAAGCCGCGGCTGCGGGCTTCCTGCAGGAATTCGCTTCTGGCCATGATGATCTCGGGATCGCGGAGCCTGGACTCCGCACGGGAACCGCGCTGCCGTGCAGCCGGAAGGCCGCAGAGGATGCCCGACCTCGACCCGGGCGACAACGTCGGGAGTGCCGGGCACGGACAGGAAGCAAGGCCGGGCTCTGCCCGGACCCGCAAAGGGTCCGAGGACCCTTTGATCCCTTGACTTAAGGAGGGCGATCCAAGGGCCCAGCCTTTGGCGGAGTTTGAGGCAGAGCCTCAACCTTGCCTGCCTGCCGGCCGTGCCTCATCAATGGCCGCGCGGACCGGGGAGCAACACCGCCATGCTGCGCGCGATCGGCCTGATGAGCGGCACCTCGCTGGACGGCGTGGACGCCGCCGTGATCGACACCGACGGCGAGCGCGTCGCCGGCTTCGGCCGCAGCGTGACCCTCGGCTACGCGCCCCCGCTGCGCGCCGCCCTGCGCGGTCTCATCGATCGGGCCGCGGCCGGCGCCCTGCCCGCCGACGACCCCGAGCTGCGTGCGGCGACCGAGGCGCTGACCCTGCGCCACGCCGAGGCCGTGGCCGCGCTGGACACCCCCTGCGACCTGGTCGGCTTCCACGGCCAGACCATCCTGCACCGCCCGGACCGCGGCGTGACCTGGCAGATCGGCGACGCCGCGCTGCTCGCCCGCAGCACCGGCGTGCCGGTCGCCTGGGACTTCCGCAGCGCCGACGTGGCGGCCGGCGGCCAGGGCGCGCCCCTCGCCCCCCTGTTCCACGCAGCCCTGGCTCGCGACCTGCCGGGCCCGCTCGCCGTGCTCAACCTCGGCGGCGTCGCGAACCTCACCTGGCTCGGCGCCGCGACGAACGGCGACCGCGCGATCCTGGCCTGCGACACCGGCCCTGGCAACGCCGCCCTGGACGACTGGGCCATGTGCCACACCGGCCGCCCCGTGGACCAGGACGGCGCCCTCGCCCACGCCGGCACGGTGGACGAAACCCAACTCGCCAGACTCCTGCAGCATGGATTCTTCGGAAGAACACCGCCCAAGTCACTGGATCGGCAGGATTTCGCCGACCCGCTCCACGGCCTCGACCTGTCCGCAGCGGACGGCGCGGCAACGCTGACGGCGTTCACCGCCCGTGCGGTCGCAGCCACGCCGCTTCCGGCAGCGCCGCGCCTCTGGCTGGTGTGCGGCGGCGGACGGCACAACCCCGTGCTGATGGCCGCCCTGCGCGGGTCGCTGCACGGATCCGTCGAGGCGGTGGAAACAGTCGGGTGGAACGGCGACGCCCTGGAAGCGCAGTGCTTCGGGTTCCTGGCGGCGCGCGTCCTGCGGGGACTGCCACTCAGCCTGTCGGGAACGACGGGGGTGCCGGAGCCGTGGCCCGGAGGCCGCATCGAAGGAAGCAAGGCCGGGCTCTGCCCGGACCCGCCAAGGGCCAGGGGCCCTTGGATCCCCATCCCTTAAGCAAGGCCGGTCCAGGGCGGCTCGCCCTGGCGGGGTCCAGGGGCAGCGCCCCTGGCCTTCCTTCTCAGTCCGCCGCGAACGCCATCGTGCGCCGCGCCACGACCTTGCTCACGTGGTCCTCGAGGTCCGACGCAACCTGGTCGGCGTGCTCCGCGAACACGTGGTCCGCGCCGACAGCGATGCGGTAGTCGACCTGCACGCCCTTCTGGGTGTTCAGCTTGTCGACCAGCTTGCGCACCGCGGGCTCGGGAACCAGCTCGTCGCTGTCGCCGTGCAGCATCAGCCCGCCGCACGGACAAGGGGCCAGGAACCCGAAGTCGTAGTGGTTCGCCGGCGGCGCCACGCTCACCCAGCCGGAGATCTCGGGCCTGCGCATCAGCAGCTGCATCCCCACGAAGGCGCCGAACGAGTAGCCGGCGATCCACAGCCCGCCCGAGTTCGGGTTGACCATCTGCATCCAGTCCAACGCCGCCGCCGCGTCGCCGATCTCGCCGATGCCGCCGTCGTAGCGGCCCTGGCTGCGGCCCACGCCACGGAAGTTGAAGCGCATCACCGAGAAGCCGAGCTTCTGGAACGACTGATACATCGTGTAGGTGATGCGGTTGTTCATGGTCCCGCCGTGCATCGGGTGCGGGTGCAGCACGAGGGCCAGCGGCGCGCCGGCCTCCTTGGAGTGGTGGTAGCGTCCCTCTAGCCGGCCATCGGGGCCGGCGAACATCACCTCGGGCATAGATGCGGATTCCTTTGCCCGCGCCTGCGCCGCGCGGGGGATGTAAGACGATGGTCCGGAACCGACGGCGGCGTCGGCCCGTGGCGTGGAAGACCATGCCGGCGGAACCGGCGGCCTGCCGAGCGTCCGGCGAAGGGCGCATCGAGCATCGTGATGGAACTGTGTCGCGCAGGGGCGCACCGGATCGCGATCCGCCCAATATAGGCAGCGGACACGCACGTGATAACGGATTCGCCCGCGAACTCCTACATCTTTGCGCACCTTCGCGTGTTGATCATCTCCTGACGCAACCCTGACCGCGGAGCGGCGCATGCGACCTGGCACGGAGACGACCTGCCTCGACGCGAACGCGAGCGAGCCGCTGCGGCCCCAGGCGCGCGAGGCGGTGCTGCGCGGCCTCGACCTGCCCGGCAACCCGGCCTCCGTCCACGCCGCCGGACGCGCCGCCCGGCGCGCCCTGGAGGACGCGCGCGCGGTGGTCGCCGCGACGTTCGGCGCGGAGCCGGCGGGCGTGGTCTTCACCTCCGGCGGCACCGAGGCGAGCGCGCTGGCCATCTCCGGGCTCGCCAGCGGCCGGCGTGTCCTGGCAGGCGCCACCGAGCACGACGCGGTGCTGCAGACCTGCCCGAACGCCTCGCGCATCGCCGTGCGCGCGGACGGGCAGCTCGACCTCGACGCCCTGGAGTCCCTGCTGCGCGACGGCGGCCCCGCCCTGGTGTGCGCGATGCTGGCCAACAACGAGACCGGCGTGCTGCACCCGATCGAGGCCATCGCCGCGCTCTGCCGGCGCCACGGCGCGCTGCTGCACGTCGACGCGGTCCAGGCCGCCGGGCGGCTGCCCGTGAACCTGCGCGCGCTCGGCGCCGACAGCCTGGCCGTGTCCTCGCACAAGCTGGGCGGCCCGAAGGGCGCCGGCGCCCTGCTGCTGGCGCCCGGCGCGGCCCCGCGCCCGCTGATCGCCGGCGG
>CAXSFE010000169.1:0-5702 GCA_964236585.1 uncultured Acetobacteraceae bacterium | reverse complement strand
CGGCGCCGCAGGGCCGGCCTCGACGTCGCCCGCCGGCCCGGGCGTGGCGCCGCCGTCGCCCCGGCCCAGCGGGGTGCCGGCGCCGGCCGCCAACGGCCGGTCGCGCCACACCGCGGGGGGGATGTCGTGCGGCGCGACCCCGCTGCGCAGCGTCGTCGATGGGGTGGCGCGCGCGCCGACGGCGTCGCGGATCGCCTCGGCGTGCGCCGGCGACAGCAGGGCGTCGAGCGGGCTCGACACGAAGGCGGGGTCGCCGAGCGAGGTGTTGCGGTCGAAGTAGACATGGCGCAGCACCTCGGCGAGCAGGTGCACGCCCGCTGCGGAATGGAACCCCAGCCCCGCGACGTCGGTGCCGCCGAGCACCTGCAGCGCTTCGCACAGCACCACCCCGCCCGAGGAGGGCGGCGGCGCCGACAGCACCACAACGTCCCGGTAGCGGCACTCGAGCGGCGCCGACTCGGTGACCCGGTAGCCCGCCAGGTCGGCCGCCGTCATCACGCCGCCGCCGGCCAGGGACGCGGCCGCCACCCGGTCGGCGACGACGCCGCGGTAGAACGCGTCGGGGCCGTCCGCGGCGATGGCCTCCAGCGTGCCCGCCAGCGCGGGCTGCACCAGGCGATCACCGGGCGCCAGCGGCGTGCCGTCCGGCCGCAGGAATACGCGCGCCAACTCCGGGTCCTCGCGGAACCGCTCCGTCCTGACGGCGAGGAGATCGGTGTCGCCCTGCGACAGCACGAAGCCGTCCCGCGCCAGCGCGATCGCCGGTGCCATCACCTGGCGCCGGCTCAGCCGGCCGTACTCGCGCAACGCAGTGTCGAGGCCGAGCACGGTGCCCGGCACGCCCGCGGAGCCCCAGCCGACCAGGCTGGCGCCCCGGACCGGGTGGCCCTGCGAGTCGAGGAACATGGTGCGGGTCGCCGCCGCCGGCGCGGTCTCGCGGAAGTTGAGGAAGCGGTCGCGCCCGTCGGCGAGGTGCAGCACCATGAAGCCGCCGCCGCCGAGATTGCCGCAGCACGGGTCGACCACCGCCTCGGCGAAGCCCATGGCCACCGCCGCGTCCACGGCGTTGCCGCCCTGGCGCAGGATGGAGGCACCCACCTCCGCGGACAGGTGCTGCGTCGCGACCGCCATGCCGTCGCGACCCTCGACGGGCCGCGGGACCGCGGCGCCGGCGAGGGACGCGCGGAGGACGGCGCCACACGCCAGCAGTGCCAGGATGCTGCCGCGGACCGGCCGGGAACGACGCCCGATCCCGCTCCAGGCCCGCGGAGGCTGGCCGTGCAGCCGTGGCGCGGTGGTTCCAAGGGTGGAACCGGCGCAGGCCTCAGACCCGGGCGGCATCCGCGCCCCGCGTGCGGCTCGCCGTGATCAGATCAGCTCGTCCTTCAGCTCCTTGGCCGGACGGAACGCGATCTTCTTCTTCGCCGCGATCTGGATCGCCTCGCCGGTCGCCGGGTTGCGGCCCGCGCGCGCGGCCGAGTGGCGCACCTGCAGGATCCCCAGCCCGTTGAGGCGCAGACGGTCGCCCTTCTTCAGGTGCTCCACCATCAGCTCGACCAGGCCGGTCATCATCGCCTCGGCCTGCTTCTTCTGGAGGTCATGGGCCACGGCAAGCTCGGCGGCGACCTGCTTGAGCGAGACGGTGGGCTGGGTCGCCGGCTTGGCCGCACCCGTCTTGGCTGTGCCCGTCTTGGCCGAGCCCGGGGCCTTCGAAGCCGGCGCGGGCTTCGCGCTGACGGCCTTCTTGCCGGCCGCCAGCTTTGCCGCGGCGGGCGCCTTGGCTGCCGGCTTGGTGGCCGGTGCCGCAGTCGCAGGCTTCTTGGTGGCCATGGCGAATCGTTCCTGATGTTGGGTCTCGGGAAGGATTCACCGAATCATGCTTTCCCCCCCGGAACAAGCGGGACATGCGAGTCGCCGCACGGCCGCGCGCACAAACATGCGCAAACACGCGCGCGCAGGCCGTGACGGCGCGGCCGCACCCGTCGCCGGGCGCTCAGCGGAACATGTTTGGCCCCGGCTCGCCATCCTCCTCGTCCGTGTCGGACAGCGGGCGGCCCTTCGCGTCATGCGCCCCGCCATGGGCCAGCACCTCCTGCTCCAGCGGGCCGGCGGTGCGGTCCAGCGCGAACACGCGCGGCAGGTGCTCGCTGTCGGCGACCTTGCGCGCCGCCGCGATCGCGTCCTCGAACCCCATCGGCCGGCCGTCCGGATGCACGGGGCGCGTGGTCTCGCGACGCCCGTGCTCGCCGGTCAGCGCGATCTCCACGATCACCCGGTCCGGATCCTCCTCGTCGAAGCGCCGCATCACCGTCACGACCCGCCCGTCCGGCAGGGCGTCATGCGGTTCCAGCATCACCAGTTCGGCCATGATCGTGGTCCTCCTGGGGCCCGAACGACGCAGCGGCGCATCCGGTTCAACACGCACCGCCCCTTGCGTCGGCACCAGCGCAGGACGGGGAGGCCGGCTCCCGGGCCCTGTCCGGACCCGGCAGGAGGCCGGGGGTCCCTCGCGGGGACCGGGGGCAGGGCCGCCGCCCCTGGTTCCTGGCGCCCGCCCTTGGTGCGGCTTGACGCCGACCCATCTTGGGGCTTCAAGCCGCAGGTCCGGCCCGGGCGCCCGCGTCCGGCCGGCCGCGCGGTGAGGCGAGCCCGTAGCTCAGCTGGTAGAGCACGAGACTTTTAATCTTGGGGTCCTGGGTTCGAGCCCCAGCGGGCTCACCATGCGCGCAACTGCCGGCATCGACCACGCACCGCGCCGGACTAGGCGGCTGCCATCCGCCCCGGGGCCTGCCGCTGCCCGCTACAGCAGCCGCAACGCCGCGATCCCGACCACCAGGCCGACTGCCACCAGCGCCAGGGCCAGGGCGAGGCGGCGCTCGACGAACACCCTCACCCGCTCGCCGAACAGCCGCAGCAGCCCGGCCACCAGGAAGAACCGCGCGCCGCGCGTCGCCAGGCTCGCCGCCATGAACGTCGCGAAGTCGAAGTGCGCAGCACCCGAGGCGATCGTCACGACCTTGTACGGGATCGGCGTCAGGCCCTTGACCAGGATGATCCACACGCCCCACTCGGCGTAGCGGGCCTGGAACGCGGCGAACGCGCCTTCCTGCCCGTAGCCGCGCAGCACCGGCAGCGCGACCTGCTGCAGCAGCAGCGCCCCGATCGCGTAGCCGAGCGCGCCGCCGGCCACGCTCGCCAGCGTGCACACCGCCGCCAGCCACCACGCCCTGCGCGGCCGCGCCAGCACCATCGGGATCAGCAGCAGGTCCGGCGGCAGGGGGAACACGCTGGCTTCGGCGAAGCTCACGGCGGCGAGCCAGAGCGGCGCGGATGGCCGGGCGGACAACGCGAGCAGCCGCTCGGCAAGGCGGTTCAGCATGGCACCGTCCCGGTTCGTCCCAGGGTTGCGGCCCGCACGCACGGACCGCGCCCCGGGGGGCGGAGCGCACATGCCACGCCGGCCGGGCCCGGTGCAACGGCAGGGTCGCGCCAAAGGCCCCGACGCGGGCCCGGCCCGAGGGGCGGATCGTGCGCGGGCCCATCGCGGGACAGCGGGTTTCGGCGGACTGGCCGGCCTTCTGCGTCCTGTGAGGATGGTCTAGCCTCGCCGCGCCGCGCACCGTGCCGCGGCGCTGCCGGGATGGAACACACGCATGCGCCTCGCCACACGCCTGACCGCCGCCGCGGGCCTCGCCGCCCTGTGCCTCGCGCCCGCGATGCCTGCCCAGGCGGCGCCTCGCGCCCAGGTGGCGCAGGGCGCGCCGCACGCCCGGGCGCCCCAGGCCGGCCAGGCGGCGCGCGGGGGGCCGCCGCACGCCTTCCTGTTCGGGAGCTGGACCGGCGGCCTGTTCCCGGTGCCCGCCGGCTCGCTCACCGCGGCGAGCTGCCTGGCCACGCCCACGGTGATCTTCACCCGCGACGTCGTGCTGCGCGCCACGATCACCGACCCGGTCTACCTGCAGCGCCAGATCGAGACGGTCCGCACCTCGCCGCACGGGGCGGAGTTCCGCTTCATCAGCCAGGGCGGCGGGGCCGCGGCCAGCAGCCTCGGCATCGAGGGGCCCGGCAGCAGCGGCTTCGGCTGCGAGAGCGCCGACGTCCTGCACGTCGAGCGACGCAGCGACAACGAGATCGTGCTGACCGGGTGCACGGACTTCCCGAACCCGCTGGTGCGCTGCCCGGCGCACTAGAAGAAGGAAGGCCAGGGGCCCTGCCCCCATGCTTGAAGGTGGGGACCCCGCCAAAGGCCAAGCCTTTGGAAACCCCGACTTGGGCCTGGGGCCTCCCCGGCGAGGTTCTTGTGTGTGCCGGTCCAGGGGCGCTGCCCCTGGCGGGTCCAGGGCAGAGCCCTGGCCTTGCCTCACGCCTGCAGCGTCACCTCCGCCCGCAGCCCCCCGCCGTCGCGGTTGCGCAGCACCACGTCGCCGCCGTGCGCGCGCAGGATGTTGCGCGCGATCGACAGCCCGAGCCCGGTGCCGCCGGTCTCGCGCGAGCGGCTCGGCTCGCCGCGGTGGAACGGCTCGAACACCCGCTCCAGCAGCTCCGGCGGCACGCCGGGCCCGTCGTCGTCGACCAGCACGGTGATCACGCCGTCCCCCGCCCCGCGCGCGCTGACCTGCGCCCCGCCGGCGTAGGCCACGGCGTTGCCGACCAGGTTCGCGAAGGCCCGCTTCAGCGCGATGGGCGACGCCTGCACCACCAGGCGCGGCGGGCCGGTCCAGCCCAGGCGGTCGGCGGCGTCGGGGTGCGCGTCGCCCGCCTCGTCGAGCACCGTGCGCAGCAGCGCGCCGAGGTCGATCGCGGCCATCGGCTCGCGGTCCAGCGCATCGCGCCCGAACGCCAGCGTGGCCGACACCATGGCCTCCAGCTCGTCGAGGTCGGCCAGGAACCGCTCGCGCAGCTCGTCGTCGTCGATGAACTCCGAGCGCAGCTTGAGCCGGGTGATCGGCGTGCGCAGGTCGTGGCCGATCGCGGTCAGCAGGAAGGTGCGGTTGTCGACGAAGGAGCGGATGCGCGCGGCCATGGTGTTGAACGCGACCGCGGCCTTGGCGACCTCGGCGGGGCCGGCCTCGGGCAGCGGGGGCGCGTTGACGTCGAGCCCGAGCCGCTCGGCCGCCGCGGCCAGGGTGCGCACCGGCTCGGTCAGGCGGCGCACCGCCCACAGGATCAGCGCGGCCGCGGCCGCCGTCATCGCCAGGAACGCCTCGAGGAAGTCCGGCGACTGCTTGTCCGGCCCGCGGCGCATCGACACGGCGAGGTTGAGCCAGCGCCCGTCCGGCAGCTGCAGCGCCAGGCCGACCTCGTGCAGGCCCGGCCCGCCGTACACCCGGATGTCGCGCGGATACTCGGCCGCCGTCAGTGGCGCCGTCGGCATGTCGACCTCGATCGCGCGGGTGAAGCCGGGCGATGCGAGGGGCAGGTCGCCGGGCTGCGGCGCCGCGTCGATCGAGGCCCGGCGCAGCTCCTCGGCGAGGTCGCGGACCACGTCGGCCTGGCGCTCCGGCGGCGTGCGCTCGACGACCCGGTAGAAGCGCAGCAGGTGCAGGCCGAGGCCGCGCGCCAGCTCGCCGCGCCGCACCAGCCTCTGGTCGGCGGTGTGGATCGCGAGCCCGCCCGCCTGCACCGCCATCAGCCCGGCCAGCACCACCAGCGCCGTGCGCGACGCCAGGCTGCGCGGCCACAGCGCCGGCCAGCGCCACCGC
>CAXSFE010000168.1:0-5735 GCA_964236585.1 uncultured Acetobacteraceae bacterium | reverse complement strand
TGCGCGTTGCAGCGCGGCAGGCGCTGTCACCAGCCCGGCCAGCGGCACCGCGCCGTCCGGAAGCCGGGGCGACGCCATATCGGGTGTCAGCAATCGCCAGTAGCGCTCTGCCGCCGCGTCCAGCGTGTCACCGGCCGCACTGCCGAGTGCTGCGCCGAGTGCTGCTTCCAGTTCGGCGGGCACAATGACGTCCGCCAGGGCGCCGGCGGCGCTGCCGGCGGGGGGGAGCCGCGTGACGCTGCGGCTGCCGGATCCGGCGAAGCTCGACGCGGCGCTGGCGGCGCTGCGCGCGATCCCGCAGTCCGCGCCGGGCGAGTTCGCGGTGGCGGGGCAGGCGGACGGGCTGGTGACGCTGACGCTGCAGCCGGCGGCGCTGCGGGCGCGGGCGCGGGCGGCCGTCGAGCAGTCGATCGAGATCGTGCGGCGCAGGATCGACGGGTCGGGCGTGGCCGACCCGCAGATCACGCGGCAGGGCGAGGACCGCATCGTCGTCGAGCTGCCGGGCGTGACCGACCCGCAGCGCATCCGCGACCTGCTCGGGCAGACCGCGAAGATGAGTTTTCGCCTGGTCGACGAGAAGGCGAACCCGGCGGCGCCGCCGGCCGGGGAGGACAGCCTGCCGATGGCTTCGGGCCCGAACAACGGGCCGTCCGGCACGCGGATCGTGGTCAGCCGGCATGCCGACGTGGACGGGGCGTCGCTGACCAACGCGACGCCGGCGCAGGACTCGCAGACCGGGCAGTGGGAGGTCAACTTCGTGCTCGACAGCGCGGGCGGGCGGAAGTTCGCCGACGTCACGCGGGCCAACCTCGGGCACCGCTTCGCGATCGTGCTCGACAACAAGGTGATCAGCGCGCCGGTGATCCAGGGCGTGATCCCCGGCGGGTCCGGGCGCATCAGCGGCAGCTTCGACGCGCAGAGCGCGACCGACCTGGCGCTGCTGCTGCGCGCGGGCGCCCTGCCCGCCCCGCTCGCGGTGATGGAGAGCCGCAGCGTCGGGCCGGAGCTGGGGGCGGACTCGATCCGGGCGGGGGCGCTGTCGCTGCTGGTCGGGCTGCTGCTGGTCGTCGGCTTCATGGGGACGTTCTACGGGCTGTTCGGGTGGCTCGCGAACGTGGCGCTGGTGGCGAACCTGGTGCTGATGATCGCGGTGCTGTCGCTGTTCGGCGCGGTGCTGACGCTGCCGGGGATGGCGGGCATCCTGCTCACGCTGGGCATGGCGGTGGACGCGAACATCCTGATCAACGAGCGCATCCGCGAGGAGGCGCGCGCCGGGCGCACGCCGGCCAACGCCATGGAGGCGGGGTTCCGCAGGGCGTACTCCACGATCATCGACAGCAACGTCACGGCGCTGCTCGCGCACGTCATGCTGTTCGTGTTCGGCACCGGGCCGGTGCGGGGGTTCGCGCTGACGATCACCGTGGGGATCGTGACGACGCTGTTCACGGCGACCGTGCTGGCGCGGCTGCTGATGGTGAAATGGTACGCGCGGCGCAGGCCGGCGCTGCTGCCGGTTTAGGAAGGCCAGGGGCTCTGCCCCTGGACCCCGCCAAGGGAAGCCCCTTGGATGGCTTCCCTAAGTAGTGCCGGTCCAGGGGCGGCTCGCCCCTGGCGGGTCTGGGCAGAGCCCAGGCTTGCTTCCCTTCCCTTCGAGGCCGCCGATGTTCACCCGCCCCCTGTTCCGGTTCGTGCGCGACGGCACGACGATCAAGTTCATGCGCGGCCGCTTCCTGGGGCTGGCGACGTCGGCGGTGCTGTCGCTGGCGTCGGTGGGGCTGTTCTTCTACCCGGGGCTGAACCTGGGGATCGACTTCAAGGGCGGCGTGGTGATCGAGGCGCGCACGCCGGGGCCTGCGGACTTCACGACGCTGCGGGCGGCGCTGGCGGCGCAGGGGGTGCCGGCGGCGGGGCTGCAGCGGTTCGGGGCGGACGACGACGTGCTGCTGCGGCTGGACGCGCAGCCGAGCGATGCGGCGAACCAGGCGGAGACGGCGAAGGTGCGGGCGGCGCTGGAGCAGGCGGCGCCGGGGACGACGGTGCTGCGGGCGGACGCGGTGGGGGCGTCGGTGTCGAACGAGCTGTTCCGCAACGGGCTGCTGGCGCTGGGCATCAGCCTGCTGATGATCATGGCCTACATCTGGATCCGCTTCGAGTGGCAGTTCGCCGTCGGCGCGGTGGTGACCCTGGTGCTCGACGTGACCAAGACGGTGGGGTTCCTGGCGGTCACGCGCATCGAGTTCGACCTGGTGATGGTGGCCGCGATCCTGACGGTGATCGGGTACTCGACCAACGACAAGGTCGTGGTCTACGACCGGATGCGGGAGAACCTGCGCAAGTATAGGACCCTGGGGTTGCGCGAGCTGATCGACCTGTCGATCAACGAGACGCTGAACCGGACGCTGGCGACGTCGTCGACGGTGTTCCTGGCGGCGCTGCCGCTGGCGCTGTTCGGGGGGGCGACGCTGTCGGGGTTCGCGTGGGTGATGCTGTTCGGGATCGTGGTGGGGACGTCCAGCTCGATCTTCATCGCGGCGCCGATCCTGCTGCTGCTGGGGGCGAACAGCCTGCGGCGGGAGGTGCGCGCGGACCGGGCGGGGCGGAAGACGGGGACGGCCTAGGGTCTGTTTCTGGTCGATCTCAAAGTGACCGTTTTCGACATGGAGTCGCCGGTCCAGGGGCGAGGCCTGCGGGACGCATCTGGCCAGAGCCTCAAGGATCGCCAGGAGTGCTGCTGAAGTGTAGAATTGCGAGGTTCTCGACAGTCGGTTGGACGCGAGGCTGCCGCCACGGCACGGAGCAATGATGCAAGAGCCTGCAGAGACCAACGACGAGCTGGTCGCCAGACGGCTTCTGCTTGACGGCGGCAACCAGAGCATCTGGATACAGACTCTTGAGCCGGGCGAAGAGACGGCCTGGCATTGGCACGAGCATGTCACGGACAACTTCATTGCCACAGAGGGCGAGATCGCCGTGGATACGCGCGATGACAGGGTTAGCAGCGCACTCGGTGTTGGGCGCTTCTGCGCGGTTGCTCCAAGGGTTCAGCATCGTGTCAGAAACATCGGGGAGCGGCCGGCGACCGTTGTCACTGTGCAGACGGGTGGGCGGCGCGACTTCAATCCCGTCGGCGATGCGTCCGAGCGGTAGCAACAAGCTTCAAGGTCTCCCGGTTTTCATCCCGTCAGCCTGTCCGCACAGGACCGAACTCCGGTCATCCTGATACCGATCTGAGACAGCCCCTTGGCGTCCGGGAAGGAAGTGTGTTCTTTCTTGAAAGAAAGAACCAAAGAACTTCTGCCCGTTGGGTCTCAGGCTTGGCCGCGGGTTCGGGGCCTTGCGGGCAAAGTCTTTTTGCTTCTTTTTCTTCAGAAAAAGAAGGCGCTTGCCTGGCTGCCCTGGGCGTCAGGTGTCGATGCTGTCCTTGTGCCGGCGGCCGAGGTCGACGAAGCCGGCCTTGATCCGGGCCAGCTCGTCGGCGTCGAGCTCCTCGAGGTTCAGCAGGGCGAGGCGGGCGTCCTTCGTCACGCGGATCAGCTCGTCGAGCTTGACCTGGAGCGCGTCGGTGTCGCGGTTCTGGGTGTTCTGGATCAGGAACACCATCAGGAAGGTGACGATCGTGGTGCCGGTGTTGATCACCAGCTGCCAGGTGTCGCTGAAGCCGAAGATCGGGCCGCTCACGCCCCAGACGACCACCAGCAGGGTCGCGACCACGAAGGTCAGGGGGCGCCCCGCGCCGCGGGCGACGGCCTGGGCCAGCTTGTCGAAGGTCATCCGCGCGCTCCCGGTCCGCCATGCCCAACCGCCGAGCGGGCTTCGGGTTCGCCGTCGCATCCGCGATCAGGGCGGGGCGGCCGCTGTGGAGGCTCCGCCGGGGGCCGGGCTCTTGATACGAACGGCTGGCATGAGGGGCCGTCAAGGCAAGGCCAGGGGCTCTGCCCCTGGACCCCGCCAAAGGCCGAGCCTTTGGAATCCTGGACTTAAGTAGGGCCGGTCCAGGGGCGGCTCGCCCCTGGCGGGTCTGGGCAGGGCCCAGCCTTGCCTGCTTCCGGACCGAGGGTCAGGCCGCCCGCCACAGCCGGTGCGCCCGCCGGCAGACCGTGCCCCACGCCGCCATCGACGCGACCGCCTCGCGCCGCGGGGTCAGGCGGTCGACCCAGCCGCGCATCAGCCCGTCGCCCGCCCACTCGACGTCGCCCGGCGCGTGTCCGTCGGTGGCGGCGCCGACCCAGAGCAGGGTGGCGTCGCCGTGGCGGCGCAGCGCGGCGAGCAGGCGGCCGATCGTGGCCGGGTCGGCGGGGCCGTCCGCGTCGTGGAGGACGAGGATCTTGCCGCCGTCCTGCAGCGTCTCGGTGAACCGCTGCACCAGGTGGGGGAGGCGCGCCTGCTCCTGCCGCTCCAGCGCCCCGGCGTCGGCTTGGCCGTCGTGCTGGCCGGTGTGCCAGGCGAAGCCGTGGGTGCGGTCCACGAGCCGGTACTCGCCCGTGTCGGGGTCGAGCACAAGCGATGCCGGCTCGTTGGACATGGCGGCGGGGAGGCCGTCCTCCAGCGCCGCCAGCAGGCCGGCGAGCGGGGTGTCGGCGAAGCGGAACAGGCCCAGCGGCTCGGCGCCGAAGTGGCGCTGCACCAGGCCGAACTCGCAGGTCGGGCCCAGGCTCTCGAAGTCGAGCACCAGCGTGTGGAGGGCCGGGCCCTCCTCGTCCTGCCGGGGGGCGGGCGGGTCCGGCGGGGCCTCGACGTGCGGCGGGGAGTGGCCCGCGTCGGAGGTCTGCTCCGTCAGCAGCGACAGGCTGGCGCTGCGGGCGTAGAGCGAGAGCACCCGCGTGTCGTCGCTGCCGGCCTCGGACGGCGACCAGCCGTCGGGGTGGGACAGGGCGAGCACGGTCTGCGGCGGGCCGGCCAGCAGCGACCACGGCACCCAGCACTGCACGACGGCCTCGCCGCGCAGGACGTGGTTGCACACGCCGACGCCGTTCACCCGCACCGACAGCCGCTGGAACTTGCGTTCGGGCACCAGCAGGCTCGCCAGGTCCAGCTCCAGCAGGTAGTCGCCCGGCTGCTCCGGGCGGGGCAGGACGAGCGTGCTCTCGCCGTCCAGCATCCAGGCGCCGTGGGTCTCGCGGATCGACCAGCCGGCGTCCTGGAACGGCTGGCTGTTGCCGGGGAAGCCGAACCCGATCTCCAGAGTTTCCGCCATGCGTCACGCCTCCAGCCGCCTGCGCGGCGCTCGATGGGACCGGCGGCGGGAGCGCCCGGCCGCCGGGTGCGGACCCGCCCTGCCCGGCCGCGCGGCCTGCCCCGCCCTGGCCGGCCCTGGCCTGGCTGCCTTGCCTTGGCCGGCCCGCCCTGGCCGGCCCGCCCTGGCCGTGCGGTGCGCCGCGACGCCGCGGCGCCGCGGGCCATGCCGGCGGCGTTCTTGCCCGCGGCCACGAACCATCTATGCTGCGATGCACCAGCAGGGACAAGCCGGCCCGGCCGCGGCGGGGTCACCCCCTGTTGATCCCCCGACGCACCACCAGGCCCCGCAGACACCCAGGTACGCCAGCACCATGGCAGAGACAGACCCCATCCCGGAGCTCGGCCTCCGTCTCGACGGCCGCCGGGTCCTGGTCGCCGAGGCGGGGGAGGCGACGCCGGCGCTGGTGCGGCTGGCCCTGCGCGCCGGCGCCCGCGTCACCGTGCACGGCCTGGCCCCGCCGGACGGCGACGCGCAGGAGGCGGGCGGCCACCTGACCCGC
>CAXSFE010000167.1:0-5741 GCA_964236585.1 uncultured Acetobacteraceae bacterium | reverse complement strand
GGGCGGGCGGGCGGGCGCCGGGACGGCCGGCGTTCCGGGGGCGGCACGGGTGGCGGGAGCGGCCGGGGACCGTCCCGTCTGCGCGGGGGCAGGGTCGGGGAGGGCGGTCGGTGCGGGCCGTGCGGGGGGACGGCGCCCGGGCTTGGTTGGGGCACGCGCCATGGTCGTCTCCGGTGTTCGCGCCGGCCGGGCGAGGCCTCGCAGCCCGCAGACTAGGCGGGCCGTCCCGGGTGGCAAGGCCCCTGGCGCCACACGGGGCGGTTGCGCTGTGCGCCGGGGCGGGCGGCGGCGCACGGAGCGGGGGCGCGAGGCTGGAAACGCTTCCTCAATGCCTCCATGCGACAAGGCAGCAGCCAGAGGGCCGTGCATCTGTGCGCCGGCCGTGCCACCGTGCCGGTTGCCGCGCGGCGGACGGGCTGGCACGTTGCCGGCCCGTGAGGCAGGCACCCAGGGACGGGACGCGATTCATGCGGATTTTGCTGACTGGCGGTTGCGGGTTCATCGGCTCCGCGGTGATCCGGCATCTGATCCGCGACACGGCGCACGACGTGGTCAACATCGACAAGATGACCTACGCGGCGTCCGAGGACGCGCTGGAGGCGGCGCGGGGCGACCCGCGCCACGTGCTGGTGCGCGCCGACATCTGCGACGCGGCCGCGATGTCGGCGGCGTTCGAGGCGCACCAGCCGGACGTCGTGATGCACCTTGCCGCCGAGAGCCACGTCGACCGCTCGATCGACGGGCCGGCGGACTTCATCCACACCAACGTGGTCGGCACCTTCGTGCTGCTGGAGGCGGCGCGGCGCTACTGGTCCGCGCTGTCCGCTGACCGGAAGGCGGCGTTCCGGTTCCACCACATCTCGACCGACGAGGTGTTCGGCGCGCTGGAGGACGGCGACCCGCCGTTCACCGAGACCACGCCGTACGACCCGCGCAGCCCGTATTCGGCCAGCAAGGCCTCGTCGGACCACCTGGTGCGCGCGTGGCAGCACACGTATGGGCTGCCGACCTTCGTGAGCAACACGACGAACAACTACGGTCCCTGGCAGTTCCCGGAGAAGCTGATCCCGCTGGTCACGCTCAACGCCCTGGAGGGCAAGGAGCTGCCGGTGTACGGCGACGGGCTGAACACGCGCGACTGGCTGTACGTCGACGACCACGCCGAGGCGCTGGTCCGGGTGCTGGAGCGCGGCGAGCCGGGCGGCACGTACGCGATCGGCGCCCGCCAGCCGCGCTCCAACCTCGACGTGGTGCGCGCGATCTGCGCCGAGCTGGACAGCCGCGTGCCCGACCCCGCCGGCGCGCGAGAGCGGCTGATCCGTTTCGTCACCGACCGGCCCGGTCACGACCATCGCTACGAGATCGATCCGTCGCGCGCGGAGGCCGCGATCGAGTGGACGGCGCCGCACGACTTCGAGCGCGGGCTCAGGCGCACGATCGGCTGGTACCTGGACAACCGGGCCTGGTGGGAGCGGATCCGCGGCGGGCGCTACGGCGGCCAGCGACTCGGCACGGCGGCCTGAGATGGTCACGCCCCTTCCCGCGTCCCAGGACTGCCCGATGAGGGGCATCGTGCTTGCCGGCGGGTCCGGCACCCGGCTGCACCCGATGACGCTGGCGGCCAGCAAGCAGCTGCTGCCGGTCTACGACAAGCCGATGATCTACTACCCGCTGTCGACGCTGATGCTGTCCGGCATCCGCGACATCATGATCATCTCCACGCCGGTCGACCTGCCGCAGTTCCAGAGGCTGCTCGGCGACGGGTCGCGCTTCGGCTGCCGCTTCGCGTATCGCGAGCAGCCGAGCCCGGACGGGCTGGCGCAGGCGTTCCTGATCGCTGACGACTGGCTGGGCGGGCAGCCCTGCGCGCTGGCGCTCGGCGACAACATCATCTTCGGCGACCACCTCAGCGTCATGCTGCAGGGCGCGACGCTCCGGCCCGAGGGCGCCACCGTGTTCGCCTACCAGGTGCGCGACCCGGAGCGCTACGGCGTGGTCTCGTTCGACGAGGACGGCCGCGCGCGCGAGATCGTGGAGAAGCCGGCGGCGCCGCTGTCGAACTGGGCGGTGACCGGGCTGTACTACTACGACGCGCGGGTGACCGAGCTGGCGCGCTCGATCCGGCCGTCGCCGCGCGGCGAGCTGGAGATCACCGACCTCAACCGGCTGTACCTCGAGGAGGGCAGCCTGCGTGTGGAGAAGCTCGGGCGCGGCTGCGCCTGGCTCGACGCGGGCACGCCGGACAGCCTGCTGCAGGCCTCGACCTTCGTGCAGACCATCCAGTCCCGCCAGGGCATGCTGGTCGGCTGCCCGGAGGAGGTCGCCTTCCGCATGGGCTTCATCGACGCGGGCGCCCTGCGCGCCCAGGCGATGAAGCTGAGCAAGACCGACCTCGGGCGCCTGCTGCTGGAGCTGGCGGATGGCGTTCACGCCTGACCCGTGCGCGGGTCAGGCGTGGTGCGGCGTCGCCCGCGCATGCTGCCGGCCCATCGCGCTGACACACGATTGCCGACGAAGGAGCTGTGCGCGTGAAGGCTGAACGGCTCGAAATCCCCGACGTGATCCTGGTCACCCCGCCGCGCTACGGCGACGCGCGCGGCTTCTTCTCGGAGACCTTCAACGCGGCCCGCTTCACCGAGGCGGGCATCGAGGGCCCGTTCGTGCAGGACAACCAGAGCCTGTCGCGCTCGCGCGGGGTGGTGCGCGGCCTGCACTGCCAGCTGCCGCCGTTCGCGCAGGGCAAGCTGGTGCGCTGCCTGCGCGGCGCGATCTGGGACGTCGCCGTGGACGCGCGCACTGGCTCGGCGACCTACGGGCGCTGGGTGGCCGCGGAGATCACGGCGGAGAACGGCACGCAGATCTGGGTGCCGCCCGGCTTCCTGCACGGCTTCTGCACCACAGAGCCGGACACCGAGGTCTCGTACAAGGTCACCGCGCCGTACGACAAGGCGTCCGAGCGCGGCGTGATGTGGAACGACCCCGGCCTCGCGCTGCCCTGGCCGATCGCGGCGGACGAGGCGGTGCTGTCGGACAAGGACGTCGTGCTGCCCGGCTTCGCAGAGGCGCGCGGCTGGTTCTCCGCATGAGCGGCCGTTCCGCCCCCGGCCCGATGCTGGTCACCGGCGGCTCCGGCCAGCTGGCGATCGCGCTGGAGCGTGCGGCCGGCGCGCATCATCGTGCGGTGCGCCGCGTCGGGCGGCCGGAGTTCGACTTCGACCATCCGGAGAGCGTCGCCGCCACCTTCGCCCGGGTCAGGCCGTCGCTGGTGGTCAACGCCGCCGCGTGGACCGCGGTGGACCTCGCGGAGGCCAATGAGGCGGCGGCGTCGCGCGCCAACGCGGAAGGGCCGGCGCTGCTCGCCCGACTGTGCGCGTCGGCCGGGGTGCCGATGATCCACGTGTCGACGGACTACGTGTTCGACGGTGCCAAGGGCGCGCCGTATGTCGAGGCGGACCCGACCAGCCCGACCGGGGTGTACGGCGCCACCAAGCTTGCCGGGGAGCAGGCGGTGCTCGCCGCCAACCCGCGCAGCCTCGTGCTGCGCACGTCCTGGGTCTATTCGCCGGACGGCAAGAACTTCGTGCGCACCATGCTCGGCGCCGCGCTGAAGACCTCGACGCTGCGCGTGGTGGGCGACCAGCAGGGCTGCCCGACCTCGGCCGACGACCTCGCCGAGGCGATCCTGGTGGTGGCGGCGCGGATCGAGGCGGGCTGGCAGGACGGCTGGCACGGGGTGTTCCACGCGGCCGGCGAGGGCTCGACCACCTGGCACGGTCTGGCGGTCGCGACGTTCGAGGAGGCGGCGCGACACGGCCGCGCCATGCCGACGGTCGACGCGATCCTGACGAAGGACTGGCCGACGCCGGCGCGCCGCCCCGCCGACTCGCGCCTGGACAGCGCCCGTCTGGCAGAGGTGTTCGGCGCGCGGCTGCCGCCCTGGCGCGACGGCCTGGCGCGCACGGTGGACGCGCTGCTGACCGAAGGCACCTCCGCTGCCTGACTGGCTGCAGACGGGCGGCGGCGCGGTTCCGGTTGCCATCCTGCTCTCCACCTACAACGGCGAGCGGTTCCTGGCCGAGCAGCTCGACAGCCTGCTGGCCCAGACGCACACCGCCTGGACGGTGTTCTGGCGCGACGACGGCTCGTCGGACGGCACGGTCGGCCTGCTCGAGGCGTTCGCGCGCGGTCCCGGCCGCGACCGCTGCGTGGCGCTCGGCGACGCGCGCGGCCATCTCGGCGCCACCGCGAGCTTCCTGGCGCTGCTGCGTGGCGCCCCGACCGGGGTTACCGTGGCCTTTGCCGACCAGGACGACGTCTGGCTGCCGCACAAGCTGGCCCGCGGCCTTGAGGCCCTGCGCGGCGCGGGCGACGACCGGCCGGCGCTGTATTTCGCCCGGCAGGTGCTGGTGGACGAGCGGCTGCAGCGGCTCGGCCTGTCGTTCCAGCTGCGCCGGGCGCCCGACTTCCTCGCCTCGCTGACGCAGAACGTGGCGACGGGCTGCACGATGATGCTCAACGCGCGCGCCGCCGGGCTGGTGGCACGCTCACGCGCGCCGCTGATCTCGCTGCACGACTGGTGGAGCTACCTGCTGGTCGCCGGCGCGGACGGGCGGCTGCTGGTCGACGACACGCCGGTGGTGCTCTACCGCCAGCACGCGTCGAACGCCGTGGGCGCGCCGCTCTCACTCAGCCGGCGCGGGCTGGCGGCGCTGCGTCGCGGCCCGGACGTGTTCATGGGGGTGTTCCGCAGCCATCTCGCGACGCTGCTGGAGCAGCCGGAGCTGCTCAGCCCGCAGGCGCGGCGCGACGCCGAGCTGATCGCCAGCGCGATGCAGGGCGGGCCGGGGCGGCGCCTGCTGGCGCTGCGGCTCAAGGGGCTGCGGCGGCAGACCTGGCAGGAGACGCTGCTGTTCCGGGCGTGGTTCCTGGTCGGCTGAGCGGAGCGGGCGCGGGCAGGACAGCAGCAAGCAAGGCTGGGCTCTGCCCAGACCCGCCAAGGGCGAGCCGCCCCTGGACCGGCATCTGGAAAGGAAGTCTTGAGTCGAGGTTTCCAAAGGCAAGCCTTTGGCGGGGTCCAGGGGCAGAGCCCCTGGCCTTTCTTTCTGCCTCAGCCCTCCGGCGCATACCGGTCCAGCAGCCAGTCCGGCAGCACGGCGACCGTCGCCCCCCGCGTCCACACCAGCGCGCACACCACCGGGCGGGCGTCCCAGATCAGGCGCAGCACCGCGCGGTAGGCGGCCATCTGCCGCAGGTAGGGCACCGGCGTGGCCTCGACGTCGGGCGGCGCGTCGTGGCCGGTCTTGAAGTCGACGACCAGCACCCGGTCCGCCAGCACCGCCATCCGGTCCACCCGGCCGCTGACCACCAGGCTGCCGACGACGCCGGTGAGCGGCTGCTCGGCGACGCTGCCGGGCCCGAACAGCGCGGCGAGCGCCGGCGTGGCCAGCACCGCGAGCGCCTCGCGCACCAGGGACGCGGCCTCGGCCGGCGCGAAGTCCCGGGCCGCGCCGGACACGTGGCGCAGGGCGGCGGCCTCGCGCGCGTCTGGCGGCAGCGACGGCAGGTGCTGCAGCAGCGTGTGCATGAGCGTGCCGCGCCGGAAGCGGTCGCCGCCCGGCGAGGCTCCGCCCGGCAGGACCTGGCGCAGCGGCGAGGCGGCGCGCGGCGCCGGGCCGAACGCCACGCCCTCCGGCCGGCTCGGGGCCAGCGGGCGCGGCAGGGAGGGCTCCGGCGGCGGGTCG